>JAHBXY010000092.1 GCA_019636275.1 Planctomycetota bacterium
GCGGGCTCAGGCGCGGGGCCACGCGCTCCGCGAGCGCGACGGCGGCCTCGTGCTCGCCGCCGAGCAGGAGGCAGGTCAGCAGCAGGTCCTGCTGCTCGAGCGTGAGCTCGCCGAGCGCCTCGAGGTGCGTCCGCGCCCGCAGCGGCAGCCCGGCCGCCGTGTAGCGCTCGACGAGGTCGAGGCGCGCCGCCTTCGCGTCGCCCTGGCGCCCCAGCGCGGCCAGCGCGCAGAGGAGGCCCTCGCGCGCGCCGACGTCCTCGGGGGTCGCCTGCAGGCAGGCCCGGTAGCAGGCCACGGCCGGCTCGGCCCGCCCGCTCAGGCGGTGCGCGTCGCCAGCCTGGCGCAGGGCGGCCGCGGCCCGCCGCGGCTCGGCCCGCTGCAGCCCGCGCGCGACGTACTCCTGCCGCAGCCCGGGCAGGAGGCCCTCGTCGACGAGCCCCTCGGCGCGCTTGAGCCGCCGCATGGCGACCGTCGGGGCCAGGCGCTTGAGCGTGGCCTGCTGGGCCTCGAGCAGGTCGACCGTGGCCCACGCGGCGTCGATCGGGTCGAGCCGCGCCTTCTCGGCCGCCGCCGCCAGCACGGCCCCGCTGCCGCCGGCGGCCGCGCGGAACAGCCGGGCCGACGGCGCGTCCTCGCGCTCCGGCGGCGGCTCGCCCGAGACCGTCACCAGGACCTCGAGCGTCGGCACCCGCTCGCGCAGCGCCGCCAGCTCCGCCAGGCCCTGCTCGACCTGCCCCAGCACGGCGCCGGCGTCGGCCCGCACGCGCAGCGCCGACGCGTCCTCGCGGCGGCTGCCGTCGGCGTCGACGAACGCCAGCGGGTCCTCCCAGAACAGCGCGCACAGGAACGCGCGGATCAGGTCGCGCTCGTCGCCGGGCGGCAGGGCGACCCCGACGCACTCGAGGCCGACCTCCCCCTCGCCGATGACGAGGCGCAGGTCGACGAGGCCGCTCGTGACCACGAGCGCGCCGCGGCGGAGGTCGCGCAGCCGACCCAGGAGCTCGCGCCCCTGGTCGGCCGTGAACGACGTCGCCCCCCCGGTCTCGCTCATCCCGCAGCGAGGCTATCCGATCCGGCTGGCGCCCGCGAGGCGCGGCGCGCGTCCCCCGGCGGCTACGGCGTGTGCTGCCGGTTCGACTCCATGATGAAGTTCAGGATGAGGTTCTGCAGGACGAACGTGTCCTCGCGCCGCGACTGCTGCTTGCCGAAGTGGCTGATGCAGTGCAGGACGCGCCCGCCGCGCAGCTCCTCGGCCCACTCCCCGCGCCCGCGCGAGCGGCCGGCGTCGGCGCCGCCGCCGCCGCTCCCGGCGCCGGTCTGAGGCCCGCGGCGCGGCTCGCTCGCCGCGCCCTGCTGCCGGGGCGAGCCGTTGCCCACGCGGAACGTGATCGCGACCGCGCCGTTGCCGTCGCCGACGGCCGCCGCGAGGTCGGCGCTCTCCATGAGCACCGTGATGCCGCGGTCCTTGATCTGGATGACCGGGCTCTCGTCGTCGATCTTCCACTTGTGCTGCGGCGGCGCGGCCGGGCTCGGCGCGCCCGGGTCGCGGGTGCGCGTGCCGTCGCCGTCCTCGCCCGCCGGGCGCTCCTCGGCCGGCGGCCGCGGCCGCTGGAACACGCCGCGCAGCAGCGGCAGCGAGGTCAGGCCGCGGCCGGGCGTGATCGTCACGTCCATCGCCCGCACCAGGTTGAACTCCTGGCCGCCGCCGCCGCCGCCCGCGCCCTGGGGGGTGATCCGCCCGTTCTCGACCTTGTCCGGCCACGCGGGCTGCAGGATCTCGACGATCCCCCAGTCCTCCGTGAACAGGTAGCCGCCCGCCTCGACCCAGGCCTTCAGCCGGTCGATCGTCTGCTTCGACATGCGGTGCGAGACCTGGTCGTGCTTCGAGCACTCGGGCGGGCAGCCGTAGAGGCGGTTCTTGACCCCGCCGGCCGCGCCCTGCTGCACCTTCTGCTGGAGGATCCGCCGGCAGTCGCCGCAGATGCACTGCGTCTGGATGTTGTTGCAGTTGACGAGGACGGTCCACGCGTCCCGCAGGTACTTGTCCGGCTCCTTCTCGAACTCCTTCTTCAGCACGACCGTGTGGGCGATGTCCATCTCCCGCAGGATGGACTCCATGTGGTCGTAGTTGTAGTCGGCGTTCGGCTCCTTCGGGTCGTCCGCGGGCAGGCGCGACGAGATGACGATGATCCGGTTCGGGTTGCGCTGCAGCGACTCGAAGTCGCGCTGCCGGTTCGGGTCGAGCGTCTGCGAGGCCAGCGCGGCGCCGCCGCTGCTGCGCGCCTCGCGCCGCTCCGGCAGGCCGTTGGCCCGGTTGGCGTCCCACCAGCCGGTCCAGTTGACCGCGTCACCCATGCTCTCGCCGGTGATCGCCTGGAGCGCCGTGAGGACGCGGCGCTTGAGCTCGGGGTCGCCCTTGTCGCCCTCCTTCTTCAGCTGCGCGATCAGGGCGTCGACCGCCGCGACCGTGCGCACGCGCGCGAGCTGGTCGGCGGCCATGAGCTGGAGGTCGTAGGGGCCCTTCTCCAGCACGGGCGCCAGCGCGTTGGTCGTCAGCGGCGACCCGTTGTTCTCCAGCGCGAACAGCAGGTCGCGCGTGAAGGGCGCCGCCTTGTTCTTGAGCATGAACTCGCCCAGGAACGTGAGCGCCGGCCCGTCGCGGAAGCCCGCGCCGGCCGAGACGAGCTGCCAGTAGACCGCGTCGCCGGCGCGCGCCAGCTTGGGCAGGATCGAGACGACCTCGTCGCAGGCGCTCGCGCCGCCCGCCTCGAGGAGCCCCTCCAGCGCCCGCTGGATCTGCTCGCCGTTCTGCGCGGCGACGCCCTTCTTCAGGTCGCTCGCGAGCGCCTTGACGTCGCCCGGCGGCGCGGCCAGGGCCGCGCCCGCGAGCGCGAGCACGGCCGCCACGGGGCCGAGGTGAAAGGACCGGACTCCGCCCATGAGCTCCTCCGTCCCAACCCGTCCGCGATGGTTGTCGCGCCGGGCGTGCGCGTCAAGCACGCCCACGTCACGGAAGTGTGAGATCGGGCGCGCGCCGGCGGCTACTCGTCCTGGCCGCGACCGTCGTCGTCACGGCGCCCGTCGGCCGGCGACGCGTGCTGCCAGTTGCGCTGCTTGGACTCGACCGGCTGCTGCTTGCCGCCCACGTTGCGGTAGAGCGAGAAGTTGGGCGGCAGGCCGCCGTGGTAGGTCGAGAAGCCGGTGCCCTCGCACTCGTGGCAGCGGCCGGTCGTCCCGCAGGCCCAGCAGTCGCTCGGGGTGTTGCCGAAGACCGCCGCCGTCCCGGCCCCGGCGCCCTGGCACTCGGGGCACAGGACCAGCCCGCCGCAGCGCCAGCAGGGGCCCTCGAGGGCGTCGACGTTGCGCACCACGCCGCCCAGGCGGCACGACGACGTCGTGCAGGCGTTGAGCGTCGGGTCGATCGGCTTCACGCACGAGGGGCAGACGACCTCCTCGTGGACCCCGACGACCGACAGGACGTCGGCCGGCGCCATCTCGAAGTAGAGCGCGCACTTCGGGCACTGGTTCATGGCCAGCCGGTTGGGCTGGCGCGGGTCCTGGCCGCGCACCTGCACGGCGCCCGGGTCGACCGTCTCGTGGCAGCGCGGGCACGACATGCGCACCGAGGCGACCGGCGCCTCCTCGTCGGCGCGCTCGCCCGGCGTCCGGTAGCGCTGGCTGCAGCGCGGGCAGGTGCCGGCCCCGGGGGTCACGACGGTGTTGCAGGGCACGAACGGCCCGAACACGCCGTCGACCTCGCCGCGCTCGACGTCCTTCGGGTTGAAGGCGCGCTCGTTGATCGGCACCACGTGCGGGCACACGAACTCGACGTCGATGACCTGCAGGGCGCGCTCGTCGGGGACGCCAACGTCGCCGCGGGTGCGCATCTGGGTGTCGACCGCCTCGAGGCCGCAGCCGAGGAGCACGAGGCTGGAGAGGCCGGCGGCGATCCGGCCGAGGGCAGCACGACGCATCGTAGGAAGACTCCGCTCAGGCGCGCGCGCGCGGTCAGCCGCGGATTCTAGGCTCCAAACCCTTGACGTGTCAATCTCCGTCCGGGCCGGCTCCTCCTCGTGGCGGGCGGGCGTACCTGCTCATCGCTGATGCCGGGGGATCCGTGTGCTCGGCCGCTGCGGTCACACGTTTCGAGGACTTACGGGTGGATCGGCGGCCGAGCACAGGGACCCCCGGCCGGAGTCGGCCCGGCCCGGCCCGTCCGAGGCAGTTGCTGGCATATCTCCGGCCGGGCCTCTAGCATCCCGGCGTGTCGACCGACGACCCCGGCGGCGCCGCCTCCGACCACGACCTCGTCGAGCGGGCCCTCCAGGGCGACCGCGAGGCGTTCGGCCAGCTCGCCGAGCGCTACTACCGCATGGTCTCGGTCCTGGCCATCCAGAAGACGGGACACCGCGCCGACGCCGAGGACATCGTCCAGGAGGCCTACGTCCGCGCCTACCGGGCCCTGGGCTCGCTCCGCGAGGGGTCCAAGTTCGCCGCCTGGATCTACAACATCACGCTGAAGCTGTGCATCGACTGGCTGCGGCGGCGCGAGCGGCGCGACGGCACGGTGCCGTTCGACGACGACACGCCGGCCCACTCCGCCTCGGGGCGGCTGGCGCGCCCCCTGGCGGTGGGGGACGCGCTGGAGGCCAGCGACGAGCAGGCGAGCATCCTGCGCGCCATGGGGGCGCTGCCCGACCGCTACCGCCTGGTGATCACGCTGCGCTACGTGCGGAAGATGTCCTACAAGGAGATCGCCGAGCACCTGGGGGAGCCGGCCGGGACGGTGGCCAACCGGCTGCACCGCGCCACCCGCATGCTGCAGGAGCGCATGGGGCGGCGCGTGCCCGAGCGGGCCCTGGAGGAGCTGTCGTGACGGCCGGCACCGGGACCTGCCCCTTCGCGCCGCTGCTCGAGCGGGACCTCGCCGGCCCGGCGCTCGAGGACCCCGAGCTGTCGTCGCTCGAGGCGCACCTGGCCCAGGGGTGCCCCTCGTGCGAGCTGCTCCTCGACTCGCACCTCGGCGAGGACAGCGACGAGCAGCGCGCGCTCGACGCCACGCTGGGCGAGGCCTTCGAGGCCGCCGCCGAGCGCATGGCGCCCGCGCGCGAGCGGGTCCTGGCGCGGGTCGACGACGAGCTGGCGCGCGACCGGGCCGCCCAGGCCCGCCGCCTGCGCCGCCGCCACCTGCGGGCGCTCTTCTACCTGACCAACGTCGCCGCGCTGGTGCTCCTCGTCATGGCCTACGTGGGCACGGCCGTGGTCGTGCGCGTGCAGGTGCGCACCGCGCAGCGCGCCGCGACCGACCTCGAGGTCCAGGCGCTCGTCCGCGCCCTGACCCGCTACGTCAAGGACCACGAGCGGCTGCCCGCCGACGCGCGCGCCCTCGTCGTCGCGCTGCGCGGCCCCTCCGGCCGGGCGGGCGACGGGGCCCCCTACCACCGCTTCGACCCTGGCCAGCTCGTCGACGGTGAGTACCTCGACGCGTTCGGCCGCCCCTACCGCTACGCACCGGGGCGCGACCGCGCCCTGATCTACTCCGTCGGCCCCGACGGCGTCGACGCGCGCGGCGAGGGCGACGACATCGGCGCCTGGGTCTACTTCGTTCATGATTGAACGACGGCTGCGGCCGACGATGCCGGCCGCGGCGGCGCGCGCGCAGGCTCGAAGTAGGTCGCTACGTCGTCGCCTGCGCGCATCGCCGCCGCGGCTCGGCCTCGTCGCCCTCGCCTCGCTCGCGGCTGCGTTCCTCCCGTGGCCCTGGCGCGTGGTGTGATCGCCGGCCGCGGCTGTCGGCGCGGTGGCGCGCGCGGCTCGTCGGTCTGGCCCGCTCCGTGGTGAGGATTGCTGGTTGTGGCCGGAGGCCGCGCTGCGCCCTCTGCGGCGATCTTGCTGCGTGAGAGCTCCCCGAGACCCTCCGGCCGAGCGCGCCGGCCCGGCGACCCGCTACCCTGGGGGTCGTGAACGCGGGGGGGAGCGCGAGCGGCGGGCCGGCGTGGCGCAGCGAGGAGGACTACGTCCTCGCGCGGCTGGGCGTCGCCATGGGCCTGCTCGACCCGCAGGCGGTCGGGCCGGCGCTGGCGGCGCAGGCGCAGGCGCTCGGGCAGGGGCAGGCGCTGTCGCTCAGCCAGGTGCTCGTGCGCGAGCGGCGGCTGTCGCCCGAGGCGCTCCTGCAGCTCAAGGCCGAGCTGGCGCGCTGCCTGCGCACCTGCGCCGCCTGCGGCCAGGGGCGCTACCTGGCCGCGGGGCCGCAGTACCGCGAGGAGCCCTGCGCCCGCTGCGGCGCGCCGGTCCCCGTGCCGCCGGCCGGGAGCACGCTCACCACGTCGGGGGTGCAGCGGCGCGAGGCGGCCCTGCGCCAGACCGGCGCCGGCTCGCAGCGCTTCGAGCGCGACCCGTTCCTGGCCCCCGGCGGCGGGCCGCGCGTCTTCTCGCACTACGTGATCGAGGCCCAGCTGGCGAAGGGGGGCATGGGCGCGATCTACCGCGCGCGCCACGCCGAGACGGGGCAGGTCGTGGCCCTGAAGGTGGTCCTCGCCGGCGAGCGCGCCACCGAGGCGCAGCTCCACCGCTTCCGCCGCGAGGCGCGGGCGCAGGCCGAGCTGGACCACCCGAACATCCTCAGGATCCACGACTCGGGCGAGTGGGAGGGGATCCTCTACTACACGATGGACCTGGTCGAGGGCCCCGACCTCGCCAGGGCCATGCCGCGGCTCGAGCTCCACGAGCGCGTGCGGCACCTCGTGGCGGTGGCGCGCGCGGTGGGCCACGCCCACGCGCGCGGCTACGTGCACCGCGACCTCAAGCCGGCCAACGTGCTCCTGCACCCGGACGGGCGGCCGCTGGTCACCGACTTCGGCCTGGCGAAGAACCTCGGCGGCGAGACGAAGCTCACCGTCGAGGGCTCGGTGCTCGGCACGCCCTTCTACATGTCGCCCGAGCAGGCGGCCGGGCAGACCGACGCGATCGGCCCGCGCAGCGACGTGTGGGCGCTGGGCGTGCTCCTCTACGAGATGGCCACCGGCGCCCTGCCGTTCCGCTCGGAGTCGGCGCTCGAGCTCTACCGCAAGATCGTCGACGAGCCGCCGCAGCCCTTCGCGGCGCACGGCGTGCTCGAGCCGGCCCTCGAGCTGATCTGCTTCAAGGCCATGTCGAAGCTCCCCGAGGACCGCTACGAGGCCGCGGCGGCCATGGCCGACGACCTCGAGCGCTGGGGGCGGGGCGAGGCGCCGCTGGCGCAGCGCGTGTCGCGCGCGACGCGCGTGGCGCGGCAGGTGGAGCGGCACCGCCGCTCGATCGGCGCCATGCTCGCCCTGCTCGCGGCCGGGCTGCTGGTGATCGCCGGCCTGGCGGTGGCCGTGCGGCTGGGCGTGCGCCGCTACCAGGGCGAGCAGGCCCGGATCGCGTGGCAGGAGGCGGCGTCGAAGGCCGCGGCCGCGCTCGAGCAGGCGCGCGCGGGCCCGCCGCCCGACCCGGACGCGCTCGACCCGGCCTGCGCGGCCGGGCTCGACGCGGCGCTCGCCGAGGCCCCGGCTGCGCGCGAGGCGCCCGCCCCGCCGGGCGCCGACCTCGACGCCGCTCGACGCGGCGCTGGCGCAGGCCCCGCTCTGCGCGCGCCGAGCTGGCCCTGAGCCGAGCGCACGACCGGGGCCGGGCGCGCGCGCTCGCGCGCGCGCCGCGCTCGCGCGGCGCGGCCCTCGAGCGCGCGGCGCGCAGGCGCGGCGCAGCCTTCAGCGGCTCAGCGCGGCGCGCCGGCTGGGGGCGTCGGACGAGGCGCGCGTTCCCTGACGGCGCCTGACGACCCGCGCCGGACGCTGCCCGGCTCCTCGTCGACCTCGCCGACGTGCGGCGGGCGCCGACGCGGCGGCCCTCGGCGAGGTCCTCGCGCGGCTCGAGCGCTGAGGGGCTGCCGCGCGACGACGAGCAGGCCGCCGGGCGGCGCGCGGATCGAGCCCTGGTCCCCTCCTGGCGCCTCGACGATGGGCGGCGGCCCTGAGCAGGTCAACAGTACGCGGCGTCGCGGCCGCAGGCGGGGCACCGGCGCGCGGTCGAGGTTGGGCGCTCGCCGGTCGGCCCGGAGAGCCGCCGCGGCGCTGCGCCGCGCGCTCGAGGCCGACCCGCGCCACGCGCCGACGGCGTGCGCGCCCTGGTCGAGGCGCTCCTCTCGCTGGGCGCCCGCTCGAGGCCCTGCGCCTGGTCGAGCCCGCCGACGGCAGAGGCGGCCGCCGGATTGAGGCCGCGCCCTGCGCGCGCGGCTGGGCCGGCGAGGACGTGGCGCGGCGCGGCGGCGTGGACCATCCGGCGCTGGCCCTCCTGCGGGCCGACCTCGACGCGGGGCGCGGCGCCCCTACGACGCGCTGGCCGATCGCCGACCCGGTGGCGCGCGCGCCGCGCGCGCGCGGTGGCGCGCCGAGCGCGGCGACCTCGACGGCGCGCGCCGACCTCGCCGCGCTGGCCGTCGACGATCGTGGCCGACGGCGCCCCGCACGACGTGCCGCCCCCAGATCCTCGGCGCGCGCGACGTGGTCCGCCCTGGCTCCTCGGCGATGCGGCGGGCGCCGCGCGCGCCGGGCGAGGCGCCCTGCGCGGCGCCCCCGGCGACCCCGAGGCCGCCCTGCCCTGGCGCGCGCCGGGCGCAGCGCCGGCCGCCGCCCCGCAGGAGGCGCTGCGGCGCGCGAGCTCGAGGAGCTCTCGAGGGGCCGCTCGGGCGGCTCCTCCTCGCGCGCCTGGCGGTCCACTGGCGCCGGTCGGCGCTCGGCGACGAGGCTCCGGGCGCTCGGCCCGGGCGCGCGCCGCCGGCCAGCCCCGCGCCCTGGCGGCCCTGCGCCTGGCGCTCGTCCTCCCGGCCGGGGCCGAGCCCGACCCGCTCCTGGCGCCGGCGCTCCCGGCCTGGCCGGCGCCGCGCGTGGTGGTCACCGAGGAGGCCCGGGCCGAGGCGGCGGCCCTCGTGAGCGCGTCGCACGCCTTCCCGCGCGAGCGTGAGCCCGAGGCGCTGGCGCTCCTCGAGCGCGCCGTGGCTCTCGACCCCGAGACCCGCGCCGTGCGCTGGGAGTACGCCACCTCGTTCAGCCGCACGCAGGAGCACGGCCCCGAGGGCCTGGTCGAGTGGGGCCGCTACCTGCGGGCGGACCCGCCGCACGTGTTCGCGCTCCTCATGCGCTGGCGCCACGACCTCCTCGAGTCCTACACCTACCGCCCGCTCGACCCGCTCGCCGTGGCCGACGACGCGCTGCGGCCTGGCGGCGACGAGGGCGCCCGCCACGTCCCCTGGCTGGTCATGCACCAGCTCGGCCTCCTCTACCCCGCGGACGCTCCGCCCCGCTGGCCGCGGGCCACGAGCGAGGAGGTCCGCGCGCGGCTCGACCGCGTCCTCCTCGCCGACCCCGGGCTCGTCGGGCTCCTCTACCTGCGCGCGCAGCTCATGGCCCTCGACGGCCGCCAGGCCGCCGCCCGGCGCGACCTGGCCCTCGTCTCGGACCTCGTGCGCGCCCTCCCCGATCGCGCCGGCTTCCAGGCCGTCTACGACGACCTCTCCCGGCTGTGGGTCCTCGCCACGAACGGCGACCACGAGGCGGCCCTGCGCGTGGTCGAGGGCCTCGAGCGGGCGCCGGTCCTGGGCAAGAAGCCGGCGACGCGCGTCGTGCGCTGGCTGACGGAGGACCCCCACCTGGCGCCGGTCCGCGGCGCGCCGCTCTACAAGCGCCTGCTGGCCGAGTTCTCCCCGCGCTGAGGTGTGTTCGACGGCTGCGGCCGCGGATGCTGGGCGGGGCGGCGCGCGCGCGGGCTCGAAGTATGCCGATACGACGTCGCCCGCGCGCGCGCCGCCTCGCCTCAGCCTCCGCGGCCTCGCCTCGCTCGCTGCTCCGATTGCAGGCCGGCCACCGACTCGCCGGCGCGCGTCGACGGCTTCATGCGGCCACGGATCATGGGCGGGGCGGCGCGCGCGCGGGCCAGGCTCCGAGCGGTCACTGACCGAAGAGCCGGCGCAGCGTACCGGCCGCTCCCTCGGTGGCCGCCGGCGTCCCCGCCGTGGCCGAGCGCTCGGGCTGCAGGGCCGCCAGGTACCCCTGCATGGCGTCGACCCCGCCCGGCCGCGCGGAGGTCACGGCCGCGGCGCCGTCGGCGTCGCTGCGCACGTGGGCCTGGAACCCCGAGTCGAAGCGGACGTCGCCCGAGTGGGCGTCGCTCGTCGCGTCGGGGCCGCCGTGGCGCTGGATCGCGGCGAGGGCCTGGTCGATCGACTCGCGCAGCGGGCCGTCGGGCAGGCGGGTGCTCACGGCGAGGTCGGAGCCGCCGAGGTGCGCGAACGTCGCGTCGGCCACGGCCGGCGCGGGGGCCACGCTCCAGGCCGCGTCGAGCGCCGCGCGGGCCAGGGCGGCGTCACGGACGACGTCGCCGTGGACGAGCACCACCTGGTCCCCGCGCAGCTCGCCGACGACGGGCCGGCCGTCGCTCCAGTGCTCGGTCCGCGCCAGGAACTCCTGCGCCGCCGCGGCGCTGGGGAAGCGCAGCCGCTCGACGATCGCCTCGCCCGCCTGCGAGCGGACGCCCTGGGCCACGGCGCCGGGCGACCCCACGCGCTCGACGCGCTCGATCGGGCCGACCGGCCCGACGGCCGCCTCGAGCCTCGTCCGCCAGGCGCGCTCGCGCGCGCTCGGCTCCTGCGCGGTGGCCGGCCCGGTCAAGGTGAGGAGCGCGATCAGCGCCCCGCTGGCGATCCACGATCCCTTTGATCCCTTCGATCCCTTCATGTCCTTCGCTCCTTTCCTCGGTGCTGCCGGCGCTCTTTGCAGCTGGCGTGCCGGCGTAAGTCACGCTATGTCGGTCAAAAGCCGTCCGCCCGTGGACCGTCGCGCGCGGACATGGACCGCGTGTCACGCGGCGTGGCCGGGGGCGGACCAGGTATCCTGCGGCGCGATGAACGTGACGGCGGAGGCGCCTCTGCGCGCGCGGCTGTGGGCCTACCTGGAGGAGCGCTTCCCCCCGGGCGCCATGGCGGTGTTCTCGGGGGTGACGGTGCTGTCGGCCGCGGCGGCGGCCGCCGCCGCGACGGGGCGGGCGGTGGGCGTCGACCCGGGGCTGGCCCTGCTGGCGGTCGGGCACCTGCTCACGCTCCTGCTCCTGCGCGTGCTCGACGAGCACAAGGACCACGAGCGCGACGTGACCGCCTACCCCGACCGCGTCCTGTCGCGCGGCCTGGTGACGCTCGGCGCGCTGTCGCGCCTGGGCTGGACCGCCAGCGCGGTGGCGCTCCTGGCCTCGGCGGCGCTCGGGCCCGTGCCGCTGGTCGCGCACGCGCTGGTCGTCGTCTTCGCCCTGCTCATGGCCAAGGAGTTCTTCCTGGGCGACCTCCTGCGCAAGGACGTGTTCGTCTACGCCGCCGCGCACCAGCCGATCAACCCGCTGATCACCGGCTGGCTCCTCGTCGGCGTCGCCGCCCGCGGCACCGGCGCGCTCGACGACCTCGGCGCCCACCTGCCGCCGGCGCTCGGCTGGTACGTCGGCGCGCAGTTCGCGCTCGGCTTCGGCTTCGAGGTCGCGCGCAAGCTGTGGACGCCCGAGGAGGAGCGCCCCGATCTGGTCGACTCCTACTCGTCGCACGCGATCGGCCCGCGCGGCGGCGCCGCCCTGGCGCTGGCGCTGCTGCTCGGCGGCTGCGCGGCCGTGTCCGTGTTCGTCGTGCGCGCCGGCCTGCCCGCCTGGACGCACGCGGCGGTGGGCCTGTGCGCGCTCCTGTGCCTCGTCACCGTGGGTCGCTTCGCGGCGGCCCCGTTCCCCGGCGCGAGCAAGAAGCTCCAGGGCGCCGTGGGCCTGGGCTCGCTCGTGCTCCACGCCGGCCTCGTCGCCGGCGCGGCCGCGGCCCACGGGTTCGCCGTCGGCCTGGGCGCCTGGGGCTGGGGGGCAGGAGCGTGAGCGTCACCGTCCCGCCGTCGTCGTCGCCCCTGCCGCGCGAGGCGGTCCTGCCCTGGCACGCGCCCGAGGCCGCGCAGCGCCCGCTCGCCGGCGGCAAGGGGGCCAACCTCGCGCGGCTCGTCGAGGTGGGGCTGCCGGTCCCGCCGTTCTTCGTCGTCAGCACGGCGGCCTTCCGCGCCGTCGTCGACCCGCTGCGCGGCCGGATCGCCGAGCGCCTCGCCGCGCACGACCTCGACACGCCGCAGGGCGCCGAGGCCGCGGCCGCCGAGGTCAAGGCGCTGCTCCTCGAGGGCCCGCGCCCCAACGACCTCGAGGCGCTGGTGGCCGAGGGCCTCGGCCGGCTGCCGCGCGACGAGGCCGGCTTCGTCGCCGTGCGCAGCTCGGCCGTGGGCGAGGACGCGGCCGACGCCTCGTTCGCGGGGCAGATGGACACGTTCCTGTTCGTGAAGGGCCCGGCCGAGGTGGCGCAGGCGGTCGTCGGCTGCTGGGCGTCGGCCTTCGGCGCGCGCGCGCTCTCCTACCGGCGCCAGAAGGGGATCGACCCGGCCGACGTCGAGATGGCGGTCGTCGTCCAGCGCATGATCCCGGGCGGCGTGTCGGGCGTGCTGTTCACCGCCTGCCCGACGACGGGGCGCCGCGACCAGGTCGTCGTCAGCGCCACCTGGGGCCTGGGCGAGGGGCTGGTCTCGGGCGCGCTGGCGGCCGACACGTTCAAGGCCGACAAGCAGACGGGCGCGCTCGCCGAGACCGACGTGCAGCCGAAGGAGCGGCAGGTCGTGTGGGACACGGCCAAGGGCCGCGGCACGACCGAGGCGCCGGTCCCGGCCGAGCGGCAGGAGGCGCCCTGCCTGACCCCGGACGAGGTCGCCGACCTCGTCCGGCTCGGGCGCGCCGTCGAGCGGCTCTACAAGGGCGCCCCGCAGGACGTCGAGTGGACGCGCGCCGGCGGCGAGGCGTGGCTGCTGCAGACGCGCCCGATCACGAGCCTCCCGCCGCCGCCGCCCTCGGGGCCGGACCTCCTGTGGGACAACTCGAACATCATCGAGTCCTACTCGGGCGTCACGACGCCGCTGACGTTCTCCTACATCCGCTGGGCCTACTCGGTGGCCTACACGCAGAGCTGCGAGCTGGCGGGCGTGCCGGCGGCCGAGGTCAAGGCGCAGGAGCGCACCTACAAGAGCATGCTCGGCCTGCTCCAGGGGTGCGTCTACTACAACCTGTTCTCCTGGTACCGGCTCCTGTCGCTCTTCCCCGGGTTCGAGAAGAACGCGGCCCACATGGAGCAGATGCTCGGCGTGCGCGAGTCGGCGAAGATCGCCGCCGCGCGCCCGCGCTGGTCGCGGCGCCAGCGGCTCTACATGCTCTGGTGCATGGTCCGCAACTACGCCACGGTCGGCCGGCTCGTGGCGCGCTTCCAGGCGGACTTCCAGGAGAGCTACGCCATCTACGACGGGCGCGACTGGGACGCCATGGAGCTGCACGAGCTCCAGGACGCCTACTGGGACATGGTGCGGCGGTTCCTCTGGCGCTGGCAGGCGCCGCTGGTGACGGACTTCTGCGCCATGGTCTTCTCGGGCACGCTCAAGGAGCTGACCGTGCGCTGGGGGGTCGACCCGAGCGGCGGGCTGCAGAACGACCTGCTCTGCGGCGAGGGCGGGATCGAGTCGACCGAGCCCACGCGCAACCTCCTGCGCATGGCCGAGGCGGTGCGGAAGGACCCGGCCCTGAGGGGCGCCCTGCTCGACACGCCCGACGACGCCTGCCTGGCCATGCTCGAGGCGCGGGCCGAGCACGCCGGGTTCCTGGGCGAGGTGCGGCAGTACCTGCGGCGGTGGGGCTTCCGCTGCATGAACGAGCTCAAGCTCGAGGAGCCGACCCTCCGCGACCGGCCGGCGTTCCTGTTCACGATGATCAAGAACTACCTGCGGCAGGCCGACCTCGACGTCGAGGCCATGGAGCGGCGCGAGAAGGAGAAGCGCGCGGCGGCCGAGCGGGTGGTCGACGAGCGGCTGTCGTTCGCCCGGCGGCCGTTCTACCGCTTCGTCATGCGCGAGACGCGGCGGCACGTGAAGAACCGCGAGAACATGCGCTTCGCGCGCACGCGCAGCTACGGCCTCGTGCGCGAGCTCCTCAACGCGATCGGGCGCAAGCTCGAGCAGCGCGGCGTCCTCGACCACTGGCACGACGTCTACTACCTCGTGCTCGACGAGGTCTTCGGCTACATCGACGGCACGACGGCCTGCACCGACCTGCGCGGGCTGGCGGCCGTGCGCAAGGCCGAGTTCGAGCGCTTCCGCGCCCTGCCCGAGCCCGACGACCGGATCGTCACGCTCGGCGCCGTGCACGCGGGCAACGTCCTCACGAAGCCCGCGCCGGCGCTCGTGGGCGACGGCAAGACGCTGCGCGGCACGCCCTGCTGCCCGGGCGTGGTCACGGGCAAGGTGCGCGTGATCCGCTCGCCCAAGGACGACATGACGCTCGACGGCGAGATCCTCGTCGCCGCGCGGACCGACCCCGGCTGGGTGCCGCTCTACCCGTCGGCGAGCGGCCTGTTGATCGAGCGCGGCTCGCTCCTCTCGCACAGCTCGATCGTGGCGCGCGAGCTGGGGCTGCCGACGATCGTGAACATCCCCGAGCTGATCGCGCGGCTGAAGGACGGCATGACGGTGACCATGGACGCCGGGCAGGGCGTGGTCACGGTGCACGAGGAGGGGGAGGGGGGCGGCTAGCGTGGCGGATGATCGGAGGATCGGCCGCCCCCCGCCCGAGACGATCGGCCCCGAGCGCAACGTCGTCAACTTCTTCCTCCACTGGGTCGAGCGCGCGCCCGACCGGCCGGCGATCGTCTTCCCCTCGCGCGCGCCCGACGGCCGGCTGGTCTACGACGTCGTGACCTTCCGCGCGCTCGACCGCGACTCGGGCCGGCTGGCGCACGGCCTCGCGCGCCTGGGGGTGCGGCGCGGCGACCGCGTGCTGGTCATGGTCCCCATGTCGCGACCGCTCTACGCGCTGCTGGTCGCGCTGATGAAGCTCGGCGCCTGCGCCGTGTTCGTCGACCCCTGGGCGGTCAAGCAGCTCGGCCGCGCGGCCGACCTCGTGCGCCCGAAGGCGTTCGTCGGCGTCCCGCTGGCGCACCTGCTGCGGCTGCGCGACGCGCCCGTGCGGCGGATCCCGCTCAAGCTCGTGGCGCTGCCGACGGCGGGCTGGCAGCGGCTGCTCGGGCGGCGCCTCGACGACCTGCTGCGGCGCGGGCCGACCGCGTTCCCGGCCGCCACCTGCGGGCTCGACGACCCGGCGCTGATCACGTTCACGACCGGCAGCACCGGCGCGCCCAAAGGCGCCAGCCGGACGCAGCGGTTCCTCAACGCGCAGGGCGTGGCGCTCGACCACCACCTGCGGCGCGTCGAGGACGACGTCGACATGCCGGCCCTGCCGATCTTCGTCCTGAACAACCTCGGCGCCGGCGTGCCGTCGGTCCTGCCGCTGGTGAACTTCATGAAGATCGCCGAGGTCGACCCGGCGACGATCGTGCAGGAGGTGCGCGACTGGCGGGTGACGACGCTCGGCGGCTCGCCGGCCTACCTGCTGCCGATCGCCCGCTGGTGCGTCGAGCAGGGCGTCGTGCTCGACCGCGTGCGCGGCGTCGTGGCCGGCGGCGCGCCCGTGCCGCCGCGCCTCCTGGCGCTGCTGCAGCGCTGCTGCCCGAACGCGCGCGGCAACATCGAGGTCCTCTACGGCTCGACGGAGGCCGAGCCGGTGGCGCGGATCGAGGCCGACGAGGTCCTGGGCGAGACGGCGGCCGCCACGGAGCGCGGGCGCGGCAACTGCGTCGGCGTCCCGGTGCCCGACGTCGAGGTCAAGCTCGTCCACGCCCGCCAGGGCCCGCTCGCGCTCGGCCCGCGCGGCTGGGCCGACCTCGAGGTCGCGCCCGGCGAGGTGGGCGAGGTGCTCGTCACGGGCGACCACGTCCAGCGCGACTACTACCGCAACGCCGCCGCCGTGCGCGAGAACAAGCTCACCGGGCCCGACGGCCGCGTGTGGCACCGCATGGGCGACCTCGCCTGGCGCGACGACCGCGGGCGGCTGTGGCTCGTCGGCCGCGCCAACGACGCCGTCCCCTGGCGCGGGCGGACGCTCTACCCGATCCAGGTCGAGGGGCGCGCCCTCTCGGTCGAGGGCGTGCGCCTGGCCGGCCTGGTCGAGGTGCGCGGCCAGGCGGTGCTGGCCCTCGTCCTCGAGGCGGGCGCCGCGGCCGAGGTCGCCCGCGCGCGCGTGCTCGCCGCGCTCGACGAGGTGGGCCTCGGCGTCGACCGGATCGTGGTCGTCGACGCGATCCCCCTCGACCCGCGGCACAACGCGAAGGTCGAGCGCGCGGCGCTGCGGGCGCAGCTCGCCTGACGACGGGCTGAGCGGCGTCGGCGTCGCACGCCTCGCGACCTGGCGCCGCTGGCTCGCCCGGAGCGCCTGACCGAGCTGGACCTCGAGGGCGCGGAGGGGCTCACCCGTGGCGCCCGGCGCACCTGCCGCGCGCCCTGAGACGCCTGAGCCTCTCGCGGGTCGCGACGGTCGACGACGCCGCGTCCCTGTTCGCCGAGGAGGTCTCGACGCGCTCGCTGGCCTGCCCGCCCTGGAGCCGCTGGACGTGACAGGCTGCTCGCCCGTCACGGCGGCGGGCCTGCAACGCCTGGCGGCGGCCCCGGCCTCGAGGCAGGTGCGGGCGACGGCGCTCGTCGCGAAGGACCGGGCGGCTCGCGCCGCCCTGGCGGCGCGCGGCTGCGAGGTCGTCGCGGGCTGACGAACAAGGGGTGGGGCGACGGAAGGCGCCCGTGAGCACGTCGCGTCGACGAGAGGACGGCCTCGCGGTGGACGCCGCTGTCGGCCGTCACGAGGACGGGCAGTCAGCTGCCCGTGAGCACGTCGAAGGCAAGCGTCGCCGGCGGGTTCGTCGAACGAGAGAGCGAGGGCGAGCGGGTGCCCGTGAGCACGGCCTCGCGGTGGACGCCGCCGCCGGCGGGCCCGTGAGCACGGACTCGCGGTGGACGTCGATACCGATCCACCACGTCGGACGCAGCGATGCAGCCTGCGGCCCATCGGAGTGGCGACACCCACCACCACCTCGGACACCGTCCTCGTCGACGGCGGCTCGGGCTCGTCGCGCGAACCGCCCGGGCCACGTGACGCGAGACCCACCGCAGCGAGCCACATATTGCACACATTTGAAACTCGCAGCGGCGCGCAGGATCCAGTAGTCTTGTCGGTTGGCGTGGCGCATCAGGCCGCCCGGCCCGGAGCCGTCGCCACTTCCAACTACCAACTCGCCCACAGGAGGCCACCGTGAAGACGACCTCGCGCCGAGGCTCTGCCTCGTCCCAGCCGTTCCCCAGAGCCGAGCTCGAGTCGCGGCTCGACCAAGCGCGGCGGATCGACGCCCAGCTCGCCGACGTCGCCCGACGCGAGCGGAAGGCCACGGCCGAGCTGGCCTACCTGCTCTCGCACGCCGAGCGGCAGGAGGTGCACCGGGCGCTCGGCCACGCGCGGATCGGGCAGTACGCGGTCGCCCGCGGCTTCGTCAGCTCGGACCGCAAGTGCCGCGAGCTGATCGACCTCGTCCGACAGCTCGAGCGCCTTCCGCGGCTGCGCGTGGCGTTCCGCGAGGGCGAGGTCGCCTGGACGAAGGCGCGGACGGTGGCGCGGGTGGCCACGCCGGAGACCGAGGACGGCTGGCTCGAGCGGGCGCAGACGCGCACGAGCCGCCAGCTCGAGGTGCTCGTGGCCGAGGCCAAAGGCGAGGCGGCGTCCGTGCGGCGGACGGTCAAGCAGACGAAGGAGCAGGCCGCCTGGCTGGAGGAGGCCTTGCGCCTGGCGCGTCAGAACAGCGACCGGCCGCTCACCGACGAGGAGGCGCTCGAGGTCGTGTGCCGGGGCTACGCCGAGGCCGTCGCCAGCCGAGGCGGCGGCGCGGGGCCGGCCTACAGGATCGTGCTCCACAAGTGCGAGTGCGGCGCGCTGGCGACGCTCCGGGGGCGCGACGGGCAGGTCGAACTGTCGCCGGCCGCCGAGGCGGCGGCCATGGGCAAGGCCGAGGTGCACGACCTGCGCACGGGCACAGGCGCGGTGACGAAGGCGATCCCGGAGCCGGTGCGGCGCCTGGTCTACGACCGCGACGGCGGCACGTGCAAGGTCCCGGGCTGCGGCCAGCAGGGGAGCCTCCACGTGCACCACGAGCCCGGCCGCGCGGTCACCGGCCACGATCCGGATCGCATGTGCCTCCTGTGTGATTCCCACCACCCCGCACGCCACGTCGGGTTTCTCGAGATCCGCGGCGACGCGCGCGTCGGCTTCCGCTTCTTCCTCGTCGACGGGACGGAGCTCACGGGCGGGCCGGCGCCGGTCGCGGCCCGCGTGAGCACGCCGCCCGCGCAGGACGACGAGCCGTCGCGGATCGCCGCGCTGGCGCTCGTGGGCCTGAAGTGCTCGAAGACCGAGGCGCGCGAGCTCGTGCGCCGCGCCAGCGAGCGGCTCGCCGCGCGCGGCGAGGAGCGCACGGTCGAGGCGCTCACGGCCGAGGCGCTGCGGATCGTCGGCGACGGCCTGGTCGGGCGCGGGGTCGAGCAGGTCCAGCCGGGCGCTCGCTCGGCGTAGCGAGGTCACGAGAGGTCGGGCGCGGAGCCCCCCGGCGCGCGTCGACGACGTCCCCTTCGCGAACGCGTGAAGCCTGCCCTCAAGACCTTCGCCGACGCCCGCAGGCTTGGGCGACGAGCGTAGCTCACGGGGATCACGAACCCGACCGCTTCGTCGACGAACGCCGCCCCGGTCGACCGGCGGGCCCGCTGCTCACGGGAACCCGCTGGTCGATCTCCTCGTCGACGAACGCCGCCCCCGGCCGCCGAAGGTGGCTCACGGGATCACGAACCCGACCGCCTCGTCAACGAACGCCCCCCCACGCCAACCGCCGAGCCGCTGCTCGTGGGATCCCGCTCGTCGATCTCCGCGTCGACGAACGCTGCCCCGGCCGCCGAACGTGGCTCACGGGATCACGAACCCGACCGCTTCGTCGACGAATGCCGCCCCTGGCCGACCGGCGAGCCGTTGCTCACGGGCTCCCCGCTCGGCGACCTCCTCGTCGACGAAGCCGCCCCCCTGGCCGACCGGCGGGCCACTGCTCACCGGGCTGCCGCTCGTTGACCTCCTCGTCGACGGTCGCGGGCCGACCGACGACGCGGGGAGGCTGCTCACGGGATCCCGCTCCCCGACCGCGTCGTCGACGATCACGGACCGACCGACGACGCGGGAGGGCTGCTCACGAGATCCCGCTCCCCGACCTCGTCGTCGGCGGTCGCGGGCCGACCGACGACGCGGGAGGCTGCTCACCAGATCCCGCTCCGCGACCGCCTCGTCGACGATCACGGGCCGACCAACGACACGGGGAGGCCGCTCAGGCATCCCGCTCCCCGACCGCGTCGTCGGCGGTCGCGGGCCGACCGACGACGCGGGAGGCTGCTCACGGGATCCCGCTCCGCGACCGCCTCGTCGGCGGTCGCGGGCCGACCGACGACGCGGGAGGCTGCTCACGGGATCCCGCTCCGCGACCGCCTCGTCGGCGATCACGGGCCGACCGACGACGCGGGGAGGCTGCTCACGGGATCTCGCTCCTCGACCGCCTCGTCGGCGGTCGCGGGCCGACCGACGACGCGGGGAGGCTGCTCACGGGATCTCGCTCCTCGACCGCCTCGTCGGCGGTCGCGGGCCGACCGACGACACGGGGAGGCTGCTCACGGGATCTCGCTCCTCGACCGCCTCGTCGGCGATCACGGGCCGACCGACGACGCGGCAGGGCTGCTCAACGGGACGCCGCTCCCCGACCGCCTGGTCGGCGATCGGGGGCCGACCGACGACGCGGGGGGCTGCTCACGGGATCCCGCTCCTCGACCTTCTCGTCGGCGGGCGCGGGCCGACCGACGACGCGGGAAGGCTGCTCACGGGATCCCGCTCCCCGACCACCTCGTCGACGATCGCGAGCCGACCGACGGCGCGGGGAGGACGCTCAGGGCATCCCGCTGACCGCGCCGTCGACGATCACGGGTCGACCGACGACACGGGGAGGCCGCTCAGGGCATCCCACTCCCCGACCGCATCGTCGGCGGTCGCGGGCCGACCGACGACGCGGGAGGGCTGCTCACGGGATCCCGCTCCCCGATCGCCTCGTCGGCGGTCGCGGGCCGACCGACGACGCGGGGAGGCTGCTCACGGGATCCGGCTCCCCGACCACCTCGTCGACGAACATGGGCCGACCGACGCCGCGGAGTGGCCGCTCAGGGCATCCGCTCCCCGACCGCCTCGTCGGTGATCGCGGGCCGACCGACGACGCGGGGAGGCCGCTCAGGGCGTCCCGCTCCTCGACCGCCTCGTCGGCGGTCGCGGGCCGACCGACGACGCGGGCAGGCTGCTGACGGGATCCCGCTCCCCGACCACCTCGTCGACGAACACGGGCCGACCGACGCCGCGGAGTGGCCGCTCAGGGCATCCGCGCCTCGATCGCGTCGTCGGCGGTCGCGGGCCGACCGACGACGCGGGGGGCTGCTCACGGGATCCCGCTCCTCGACCGCCTCGTCGGCGATCGCGGACCGACCGACGCCGCGGAGAGGCCGCTCACGGGATCCCGCTCCTCGACCGCCTCGTCGGCGATCGCGGACCGACCGACGCCGCGGAGAGGCCGCTCACGGGATCCCGCTCCTCGACCGCGTCGTCGGCGGTCGCGGGCCGACCGACGACGCGGGAGGGCTGCTCACGGGATCCGGCTCCCCGACCGCCTCGTCGGCGTCGCGAGCCGAACGACGACGCGGGGAGGCTGCTCTCCCGGGATCTCGCTCCCCCGACCGCGTCGTCGTCGAACGCCACCCCGGCCAACCGGCGACCCGCTGCTCACAGGGGCGCGCGCCAGCTGCCAATGAGTCGACGTGTTCGCACGGGCGCGCGCCGCCCCCGCGCTCGCGGGCGTCGGCCTCTCGGGAGCCCCGTCACGTCACCGGGTTTGTCAGCCCGTCAGCGCCCAGCGGGCCAGCTCGGCGCGCATGGCCGCCACGAGGTCGGTCTCGGTCGCGACCGTGGTCAGCGGCCGCATGGCCAGGGCGGCCGTCGACGCGCTGCGCGCGGGGGCCTCGCTCACGACGGCCCACACGAGGCAGGCGGCGGCGGCCGCCTCGGCGCCCTCGCCGCGCAGGTCGGCGTGCGCGCTCTGGACCGCCTTGACGTGCGCGTCGCAGGGGCAGTCGACCCAGTCGCTCACGGCCGCCACGCAGCGACCGGCGTGCTTGGCGGCCTCGCGGTCGGCGGGCGGCACGGCGCGGAACGCGGCGACCGCGGCGCGCACGCTGGCGACCCGGCCCCAGCGCACGAGCCCCACGACGAACGCCTCGGCCGTCGTCGGCCCGCTCGGCTCGCCGGTGCAGGTCCCGTGGCCGCAGTAGGCAGCGAGGGCCAGCCGCTCGGGGCTCAGGGCGCCCGAGCGGACCCGGCGCAGGAGGAAGGCGGCCTCGTCGTCCGCAGACCCGGTCTGCAGCCAGCGGCGCTCGAGGTGGCGAAGGGTCGCGTCGCTCATCGAGCGATGGTTTAAACCCGGGCGTCACCCGGAAGCAACGCTGACGGTCAGAACGGGCCGTCGCGCCGACCCGCCCCCACGCGCCGGACGCGAACGCGAACCGCCCGCTCGTCCTGCCCGGCCGGCTCGAGCACGATCGCCTCGCCCGGGCCGGCCCGGAGGCGCTCGCCCGGCCCGGCCAGCACCTCGATCGGGTCGCCTGGCTCGGCCACGAACCGGGCCTCGGGCGCGGCGCCCGCGCCCGGCTCGAGGACGACGTGCGTGTAGCCGTCGCCCTGCGCCTCGACGATCAGGCGCTCGCCCGCGGCGAGGAGGACCGGCAGGCGGAAGTCGCGCGCCACGAGGGCCACGTCGCGCGCGACGCGCTCGACGACCGGCTCCGGCTCGACGACCGGCTCGACGACGACGAACGGCTCGACCCCGACGACCGCCAAACGCGCCGGCGCGGGCGGCGGCGACGGATCTCCAGGCCACACCGCCCAGCCCACCGCGAGCAGGGCGCCCCCGGCGAACGCGACGCGCCGCCACACCACGCCGCCCGGCTTCGTGCGGCGCCGCCACCGGCGCCGGGCCGCCCGGCGGGGTCGGGCTGGCGCGCGCGGGTCGCCGCACCCGGCGCGCCGCGCAGCGCGTGCGCGGCGTGGCAGTCCTGGTGGTGCGCGGCCAGGCACGAGGCGCAGTGCGCCGCCGGGCCGTCGAGGCCGTCGTGGCAATAGGTGCAGCGCATCCGCGGGCGCGGCTCAGCCACGACCGCTCCGCGCCGGCAGCGCCGCGTGGTCCGTGTCCTCGCCCAGCACCCGGGCGGCGCGCCGCAGCAGCTCCAGCCACTCGGAGCGGTCGCCGCGCGCGTCGCGGCCGAGGCCCGCCTCGGCCCAGCGCAGCGCCCGGGCGATCGTGGCCTCGCCCGCGTGCGGCGAGCGACGCAGGAGCATGCCGCCGGCGGCCACCGACGCGAGGAACTTGAGGTCCGTGCTCGCGTCGTCGAAGGTCGTCCCCGTGTCGCGCGCCGCCTGCTCGACCCCCACGCTCGCCTCGCCGTCGGGCGCCTTCCAGCGCAGGCGCAGGGTCAGCAGGTCGGCCGTGGGGTCGGCGCCGTCGACGGGCTCGACCTCGTAGAGCGCCGTCACGCGGTGCCCGGCGCCGATCTCGCCGCCGTCCTTGCGGTCGTCGACGAAGTCCTCGGCCGCGAGGAGCCGGTTCTCGTAGCCCAGCAGCCGGTAGCGGCGCACCTTCGCCGGGTTCCAGGCCACCTGCACCTTCACGTCCTTGGCGATCGTCACCAGCGTGCCCGTGAGCTCTTCGACGAGCGCCCGCCGCGCCTGCCGCAGGTCGTCGATCACGGCGTAGTGGCCGTTGCCCTTGTTCGCCAGCGTCTCCATCGTCCGGTCGCCGCCCCACAGCCCGAAGCCGAGGCAGGTGAGGAACACGCCCGATCGACGCTTCTCCTCGATCAGCCGCTCGAGCTCCGCGGGCGACCGCGCGCCGACGTTGAAGTCGCCGTCGGTGCACAGGATCACGCGGTTGACGCCCCCCGGCACGAACGCCTCGACCGCCGTGCGGTAGGCGAGCTGGATCCCGGCGCCGCCGTTGGTCGACCCGCCGGCCTGCAGCCGCTCGATCGCGTCCAGGATCCGCCCGCGGTCGCCGCCGCTCGTCGGCGGCAGGACGAGGCCCGACGCGCCGGCGTAGACCACGATCGCCACCCGGTCCTGCTCGCGGAGCTGCTCGACGAGCAGCCGCAGGGACTGCTTGACCAGCGGCAGCCGCTCGGGCGTGTTCATCGAGCCCGACACGTCGATCAGGAACACGAGGTTGCTCGCCGGCCGCGCCTCGGCCGCGACCTCGCGCCCGCGCAACGAGACGCGCACGAGCCGGCTCCCCGCCCGCCAGGGGCAGCCGGCCACCTCGACGCGCGTCGAGAACGGTGCCTCGTGGTCGGCGCCGGGCGGCGGCGGGTCGTCGAGGTCGAAGGCGTTGATCATCTCCTCCAGCCGCACGACGTCCGCCGGCGGGAGCTGCTGGCGGCGCAAGAAGCGCTTCACGAGCGCGTAGGACGCCGTGTCCACGTCGACGGCGAAGGTCGACACCTGGTCCTCGGCGGTCGCCTCGCGGAACGCGTTCTCGGGCGGCGGCGGCGCGCTCAGGAACCCCGGCTCCGCCGGCACGGGCGGCTGGGCCGGCCCCGCGGCCAGCGCGCCCGGCGGCAAGGCCTGGTCCCCCGCCCACCCCCGCTCGGCAGGCGCGCTCGCCCACATGCACCCCGCCGCCGTCGCTGCCAGCGCCGCACAGACACCCATCAACGCTCGTCTCATCGTGTCCTCCTGCGCGCCCTCGACCGGCGGCGGCGCGGCCGAATTCGATCCGCTAAGGTGAGCCCCGTGAGCACCTCCATCGCCGTCCGCGCCTTCGGCTTCGACGACGACCTCCTCGAGCCCTTCCTCGAGGTCGACCGCCGCGTCTACGCCGCGGACCCCCTCTGGTCGCGCCTGCCGCAGCCCGACGTCCGGACGCAGCTCTCGCCGCACAACCCCTTCTTCGCCCAGGGCGGCGAGCACCGCGCCTTCGTGGCGCTCGACGGTGGCGCGCCCGTCGGCCGCGTCGTCGCCATGCGCGGGCCGCGGCTCCTCGCCGACGACGGCCAGCCGCTCGGCCTCGTCGGCTTCTTCGAGTGCGTCGACGACGCCGAGGTCGCCCGCGCGCTCCTCGCCGCCGCGCGCGCCTGGCTGGCCGAGCGCGGCGTCGCGCGCGTCCTCGGCCCCATGAACTTCTCCACCTGGTACCGCTACCGCTTCGTCACGGGCGGCCACGAGCGCGGGCCCTTCCTCCTCGAGCCCTACAACCCGCCCTGGTACGGGCGGCTGTTCGAGGCGGCGGGCTTCACGCCCTTCCGCCCCTACGCGTCGCTGCGCGTGAGCCACACGCCCGTGGCCCTGCTCCAGGCCTCGCACGCGCGCTGCGCCCGCCAGGGCGTCGTCTTCGAGCCGCTCGACCTCGCGCAGGGCGACGCCGCGCTGCCGCTGTTCTACGACCTGTCGCGGCGGATCTTCGCCGGCAAGACGGCCTACAGCGAGGTCTCGTTCGCCGAGTTCCAGGCGCTCTACCGCGGCGCGGCGGCGCTCCTCGAGCCGGGGCTGTCGTGGATCGCGCGCGACGCCGCGGGGGCCCCGCTGGGCTTCCTCTTCGCCTACCCCGACCTGCTCGAGCCCGCGCGCCGAGGCGACCCGACGGGCCGCCCCGAGACGACGGTCCTCAAGACGATCGGCGCCCTGCCGGAGGCGCCCGGCGGGCTCGGCTGGGCGCTGTGCCACCTGCACATCGAGGCGGCCCGCGCGCGCGGCTACCGCTACGGCATCTACGCCCTCATGGAGAAGTGGCAGGAGCTCCTGCGCTACACGCAGGCCGACCGCCGCGGCCAGGGGCTCACGGGCGAGGTGTGGAAGGAGTACACCCTCTACGGGGTCTGAGGCGCCGGGTCGGGCGCGCGGTTCTTGTCGAGCACCGCCAGCGCGATCAGCGCGAAGGCCACGAGCCGCAGCAGGTGCACGAAGGTGCGCGTCTCCTCGATCGGCTCGAGGAAGCCGAGCATGAAGCGCTCGGCGGCCATCATCCAGAACGCCAGGGCGAAGATGGCGAAGAACCGGTCGCCCGCGCGCCGCCAGAAGCGGAGGAAGAACAGGCCGGCCACGAAGCTGGCCATCATGATCGCGCCGTTGAGGAAGGGTCTCACTCCGCCTCCCAGATCAGGCCGTAGAGGAGCAGCGTCAGGCCGACGAGCGCGGGGACGAGGCGCACGATCGACAGGTTGGTCGCCGGCACGAGGACCATGTCGACGAACAGGATTGCGTTGTTGAGCGTCAGCCCGAGGAAGCACAGGCACGTCCACAGGAGCAGTCGGTGCCCGGTCCGCGCGTAGCCGCGCAGGAGCATCACCGCGCACAGCGCGCTGAGGATGCTCCCCAGGAGGTACACGGCCTCAGCCATCGTGGCTCCTCCGGATCCTGAACGCGTCCGCGAGGCTGCGGATCCGCTCCAGCGGCTTGCTGACGATGAACGTGATCACGCTCACCCGACGGGTCTCGTACGCTTCGCTCAGGGCCTCGACCGCCGGGTCGGCGCCGTCGACGTGGTAGGTGCGCCCGCCGGGCTGCTCGCGGCCGACGACCTGGCGCCGCCACACGAGCTCGTCGAGGCGCTCGCGCGTCGAGTCGACGTTCGTGCGCAGCTCCTCGCTCACCTGGAGGGCGGTCCAGCGGCGGGGGCGCGTGCGGTGGAGGAGCAGCAGCGCCTCGAGCTGCTCCACGGAGTCGACGTGCGCGGTCAGGAAGGCCGCGACCTCGTCGGGCAGCTCCCGGGACACGACCCCTCCCCGCTCAGGTCCCGCGACCGGTCAGCAGCGCGGCCGCCGTCGGCAGGGCCACGGTGAAGGTCGCCCCGGCGCCCGGACTGCTGTCCACGTGCACGTCGCCCCCGTGGGCGCGCACGATCTCGCGCGTGATCCACAGCCCCAGCCCCAGCCCGCCGTACTGCTTGACGGGGACGGCCCGCTCGAAGCGCTCGAAGATCCGCCGCTGGTCGTCGGCCGAGATCCCCAGCCCCTCGTCGCGGACGGTCAGCGCCGCCTGGCCGTCGCGCTCGGCGACGGTCACGGTCACCGGGCGGCCCGCGCCGTACTTCACGGCGTTCGAGAGCAGGTTCGCCAGCACCTGCTCGAGCCGCAGCGGGTCCCAGCGGCCGATCACGGGCGCCGGCGCGTCGACGACGAGGCGGGCGCCGGCGCGCGCCGCCTCCTCCTCCATGCGCCCGGCCACGTCGCGGGCGAGCGCCGCGAGGTCGACCTCCTCCGGCTCGAGGTGCAGGCGCTGGTCCGCCAGGCGGTTCACGTCCAGGAGCTGCTCGACGAGGCGCGCCAGCCGCTGCACGAGCTGCTCGAGGCGCGCGGCGCGGGCGGCCACGTCGGCGCCGTCGGCCTGCGCCGCGATCCGCCGGCCGAGCACCTGGACCTGGAGCTGGAGCGCCGCCAGCGGGGTGCGCAGCTCGTGGCCGGCGACCGAGACGAACTCGTCGCGCACCTCGACCGCCCGGCGCGCCTGCTCGTAGAGCCCCTCGGCGCGCGCGCGGGCCGCCGCCAGCTCGGCGTGGGTGCGCTTCTGGTCGTCGATGTCCGTGGCCGTGCCCAGCCAGGCCACGACGCCGGGCTGCTCGGTCGCCTCGGGGACCGCGCGCCACAGGTGCCAGCGCCAGCCGCCGCCGGCGCGGCGCAGGCGCGCCTCGGCCGCGAACGGGCGGCGCTCGACGAGGGCGCCCTCCCAGGCGCGCGCGAAGCGGTCGCGGTCGTCGGGGTGCAGGAGCTCGAGCCAGCCCTGCGTCAGGTCGACCTCGTGGCCGATCGACTCCCGCAGGCGCTGGTTGGCGTAGGAGAGCCGCCCGCCCGGCTCGGCCGTCCACACGATCGTCGGGATCGCCTCGGCGAGGTTCCTGTAGCGGCGCTCGCTCGTCGTGCGCAGGTCCTCGCGCGCCCGGCGCTCGCCCTCGGCCCGGCGGCGCTCCTCCTCGCCGCGGCGGTAGAGCGCGGTCAGGCTGCGGGCCTTCGCCCGCAGCACGTCGGGCTCGACGGGCTTCTGCAGGTAGTCCACGGCGCCGACCGAGTAGGCCCGCCGCGCCTGCTGCTCCCCGGCGTCGGGCGCCGCGCCGGTGAGGAACACGATCGGCACGCGGCGCGAGCGCTCGCGGCCCTTGAGCAGCTCCGCCACCTCGAGCCCGCTCATGCCGGGCATGACCACGTCGAGGACGACGAGCGCGGGCGCCTCCTTGAGGACGGCCTTGAGGGCGTCCTCGCCGCTCGAGGCCGCGACCACGCGGAAGCCGACCGCCTCCAGGGCGGCGCCGATCGCCAGCAGGCTGCCGGGGTCGTCGTCGACGACCAGGACCGTGTCGCGCTCGTCGCCGTCGCTGCGCATGGCGGTCACCCGTCCACGTGGTCCAGGCGGGCGGCGAGGACGTCGAGGAGCCGGTGCACGTCCACCGGCTTGGCCAGGAAGTCGGTGCAGCCCGCGTCGAAGCAGCGCTCCCGGTCCTCGGGCATGGCCTTGGCCGTGAGGGCCACGACCGGCAGGTCGGCGAGCGCCGGCCGCCGGCGGATCTCGCGCGTGGCCTGGTAGCCGTCCATGCCGGGCAGCATGATGTCCATGAGCACGAGGTCGACGCGGTCGCGGTCGAGGACCGCCAGGGCGTCGCGCGCCGTCTCGGCCGTGATCACCTCGAGCCCGTGCCGCTCGAGCAGGCTCGTCACGGCGAAGAGGTTCCGCGCGTCGTCGTCGACGAGCAGGACCCGCCCCTCGAGCCGCCGGTCGCCGCCGTCGTCGGCCCCGGGCGTGACGGCGTCCGACCGCTCGCCCTCGCCCGCCGTGGCCGCCGCGCCGTCGCCGGACGGGGCGGGCGGCCCCTCCTGCAGGTCGCCCGGCTGGAGCGGCAGGTAGACGGTGAACGTGCTCCCGGCGCCCTGCGCGCTCTCGACGGCCAGCTCGCCGCCGAGGAGGCGCGCGATCTCGCGGCTGATCGTCAGGCCCAGGCCCGTGCCGCCGTAGGTGCGGCTCGTCGACGCGTCCGCCTGCTGGAACGCCTCGAAGATCAGCGCCTGCTTCTCCGCCGGGATCCCGATCCCCGTGTCCGACACGTCGAAGGCCAGCACCCCCGGCGCCTCCTCGAGGGCCGGGTTCGCGAAGCGGTGCCCGCGGCGCACCCGTCCGATCGCGAGCGACACGCGCCCGCGGGCCGTGAACTTCACCGCGTTGGAGAGCAGGTTCTTGAGGATCTGCTGCAGCCGCTGCGGGTCGGTCGTGATCGTCGCCGGCGCGCCCGGGTCCACGCTCACCGACAGCCCGAGCCCCTTCGCCTCGGCCAGCTCCCCGAAGTTGCGCTCCACGTAGCTCCGCAGCTCGGTCAGCGGGACGGGGCGGGCCTCGACGGTCATCTTGCCGGCCTCGATCTTCGACAGGTCGAGGATCTCGTTGATCAGGGCCAGCAGGTCCGTGCCCGACGAGTAGATCGTGCGCGCGTACTCGACCTGCTTCTCGTCGAGCGCGCCGCTCTCGTCCTCGGCCAGCATGCGGGCCAGGATGAGCAGGCTGTTGAGCGGCGTGCGCAGCTCGTGCGACATGTTGGCCAGGAACTCCGACTTGTACTTGGAGATCAGCGCCAGCTGCCGCGCCTTCTCCTCGAGCGAGCTCGAGGCCCGCTGCACCTCGCGGTTCTTCTCCTCCAGCAGCGAGGCCTTCTCCTCCAGCTCGTCGGTGCGCGCCTCCAGCTCCGTGTTGCTGCGCTGCAGCTCGGCCAGGAGCTCCTCGGTCCGCATGCTGGCGCTGATCATGTTGAACACGACGCCGATGCTCTGCATGAGCTGCTCGAGGAACGTCAGGTGGATGGGCGCGAACTGCTGGAAGCTCGCCAGCTCGATCACGCCGCGGATGTGCCCCTCGAAGAGGATCGGCAGGACGAGGATGTTGCGCGGCGCCGCCTCGCCCAGCCCCGAGCTGATCTGGACGTAGTCGTCGGGCGCGTCGGTGACGAGGATCGTCTGCTTCTCCAGCGCGCACTGGCCGACGAGCCCCTCGCCGAGCTGGAAGCTCGAGCGCATGCCCTTGCGGCGCGTGTAGGCGTAGGTGCTGATGAGCTTCAGCGCCGGCGCCTCCTGGTCGTCGTCGTGCTCCGTCACGTAGAAGGCGCCGTGCTGCGCCGAGACCAGGGGCGTCAGCTCCGACATGATCAGGCGCGACACGGCCTCGAGGCTGCGCTGCCCCTGCATCATGCTGGAGAACTTGGCCAGGTTGGTCTTCAGCCAGTCCTGCTCCTTGTTCGTCTGCGTGGTGTCGCGCAGGTTCGAGATCATCTTGTTGATGTTGTCCTTGAGCGCGAGCACCTCGCCCTGGGCCTCGACCGCGATCGCGCGCGTCAGGTCGCCCTTGGTCACCGCCGTGGCCACCTCGGAGATCGCGCGCACCTGCGTGGTCAGGTTCCCGGCGAGCTGGTTGACGTTGTCCGTGAGGTCGCGCCACGTGCCGGCCGCGCCGGGCACGCGGGCCTGACCGCCCAGCTTGCCCTCGATCCCGACCTCGCGGGCGACCGTCGTCACCTGCTCGGCGAACACGCGCAGCGTGTCGGTCATGCCGTTGATCGTGTCGGCGAGCGCCGCGATCTCGCCCTTGGCCTCGACGACGAACTTCTGCCCCAGGTCGCCGTTGGCCACCGCCGTGACGACCTTGACGATGCCGCGCACCTGCCCGGTGAGGTTTCGGGCCATGACGTTGACGTTGTCGGTCAGGTCCTTCCACGTGCCGGCGACGCCCGACACCTGCGCCTGCCCGCCCAGCTCGCCCTCGGTGCCGACCTCGCGGGCGACGCGCGTCACCTCGGCGGCGAACGCGCGCAGCTGGTCGACCATGGTGTTGATCGTCTGCTTGAGCTCGAGGACCTCGCCGCGCGCGTCGACCGTGATCTTCTGGCTCAGGTCGCCGCGCGCGACGGCCGTCGTCACGAGCGCGATGTTGCGCACCTGCGCGGTCAGGTTGCCGGCGAGCATGTTGACGTTGTCGGTCAGGTCCTTCCACGTGCCGCCGACGCCGGGCACCTGCGCCTGGCCGCCCAGCTTGCCCTCGGTGCCGACCTCGCGGGCGACGCGCGTCACCTCGGCGGCGAACGCGCGCAGCTGGTCGACCATGGTGTTGATCGTCTGCTTGAGCTCGAGCACCTCGCCGCGCGCGTCGACGGTGATCTTCTGGCTCAGGTCGCCGCCGGCCACGGCGGTGGTCACGAGCGCGATGTTCCGCACCTGCGCCGTCAGGTTGCCGGCGAGCATGTTGACGTTGTCGGTCAGGTCCTTCCACGTGCCGCCGACGCCGGGCACCTGCGCCTGCCCGCCCAGCTTGCCCTCGGTGCCGACCTCCTTGGCCACGCGCGTCACCTCGGCGGCGAACGCGCGCAGCTGGTCGACCATGGTGTTGATCGTCTGCTTGAGCTCGCGCACCTCGCCGCGCGCGTCGACCGTGATCTTCTGGCTCAGGTCGCCGCCGGCGACCGCGGTGGTCACGAGCGCGATGTTGCGCACCTGCGCCGTCAGGTTGCCGGCCAGCATGTTGACGTTGTCGGTCAGGTCCTTCCACGTGCCGGCGGCGCCCGGGACGCTCGCCTGGCCGCCGAGGTTGCCCTCGATCCCCACCTCGCGGGCCACGGTCGTCACCTGCTCGGCGAACACCCGCAGCGTGTCGGTCATGGCGTTGATCGTGTCGGCGAGCGCCGCGATCTCGCCCTTGGCCTCGGCCACGAACTTCTGGCTCAGGTCGCCGCCGGCCACCGCCGTGACGACCTTGACGATGCCGCGCACCTGCGAGGTCAGGTTGCTGGCCATGACGTTGACGTTGTCGGTCAGGTCCTTCCACGTGCCGGCGACGCCGGGCACCTGCGCCTGGCCGCCCAGCTTGCCCTCGGTGCCGACCTCCTTGGCCACGCGCGTCACCTCGGCGGCGAACGCGCGCAGCTGGTCGACCATGGTGTTGATCGTGTCCTTGAGCTCGAGGACCTCGCCCTTGGCGTCGACGGTGATCTTCTGGCTCAGGTCGCCGCGCGCCACGGCCGTGGTCACGAGCGCGATGTTGCGCACCTGCGAGGTCAGGTTGCCGGCGAGCATGTTGACGTTGTCGGTCAGGTCGCGCCACGTGCCGGCGGCGCCCGGCACGCGCGCCTGGCCGCCCAGCTTGCCCTCGATCGCCACCTCGCGGGCGACCGTCGTCACCTGCTCGGCGAACACGCGCAGCGTGTCGGTCATGCCGTTGATCGTGTCGGCCAGCGCCGCGATCTCGCCCTTGGCCTCGGCCACGAACTTCTGGCTCAGGTCGCCGTCGGCCACCGCCGTGACGACCTTGACGATGCCGCGCACCTGCGAGGTGAGGTTGCCGGCCATGACGTTGACGTTGTCGGTCAGGTCCTTCCACGTGCCGGCGACGCCGGGCACCTGCGCCTGGCCGCCCAGCTTGCCCTCGGTGCCGACCTCCTTGGCCACGCGCGTCACCTCGGCGGCGAAGGCGCGCAGCTGATCGACCATGGTGTTGATCGTGTTCTTGAGCTCGAGGACCTCGCCCGTGGCCTGCACGGTCATCTTCTGGCTGAGGTCGCCGCGGGCCACGGCGGTGGTCACGAGCGCGATGTTGCGCACCTGCGCCGTGAGCTTGCCGGCGAGCAGGTTCACGTGCGACGTCAGCTCGCGCCAGCTCCCGCCGACCTCCGGGACGTTCGCCTGGCCGCCCAGCTTGCCCTCGAGGCCCACCTCCTTGGCCACGCGCTCGACCTCGGAGGTGACGGCCTGCAGGCGGTCGACGAGGGCGTTGACGCTCTCGGCCATGCGGCGCGCGTCCGCGCGCAGGGGGGCCTCGCCGTCGAGCGCGACCTTCTGCGACAGGTCGCCGGCGGCCACGGCGGCGATCACCCGCGCGACCTCGGTCGTCGGCTCGACCAGGGCGTCGACCATGTCGTCGAACGCCGCGCGGGTCGCCGCCCAGGCGCCCGCCGCGCCCTCGCGGCGCGCGCGCGCGGCCACGCCGCCCTCCTCGCGTACCCGCGCGGCCGCGCCGACGAGGTCGTCGGCCAGGGCCTCGTTGCAGGCGATCACCTCGTTGAGGAGCCGCGCCACCCGGGCGCCCGGGCCCCGGCGCGGCACGGCGGCGCGCGCGCTGAAGTCGCCGCGCAGGACGGCCTCGAGCGCCTCGGCGAGGTCGAGCCCGGCGGCGCGGCCGCGCCGCCGCCTCCGGGCCTCTTGCGGCGTCGACGAGCGGGGCCTGGAGACCGGGGTCGGCGTCGGCATGGGCGGGGACTCCCCCTCGAGGCCCGCGCGGCCTCACCCCCCCTCGCCCTCCACGCGTGGAGGACAGCCCAAGAATCCGCCGCCTCGCCGCGCCGTCAAGAGACGTGTTCGCGCTTCGTTCGGCTCCAGGTCGTGGGACGCCCCTCGGTCGGGCGCGGGTGACCCGCGGCCGGAGGGCGGTGGGTCACCGGCGCCCCGCCGGGCCGGTGACGACGCGGCCTGTGAAGGGGCGCGGCACGTGCTCCGCGCGTGCGGTGGGGGCGCGCGGACGGGAGGCGGACGTGACGGACCTGCGCACCGGGGGAATCGCCACGCTGCTCCTGCTCGCCGCGGGCTGCACGCCCACCTTCCGGCCGCTCGAGGCGAGCTGGGCCACGCGGTCGGAGCTCGCCACGGCGGACTACAGCCTGACCGAGCAGGACCGCAACTTCGGCGCGGCGCAGGTGTGGCTCGCCGAGCCCGACCCCGACTCGCGCCGCGTGCGGCTGGGGATCCGCCTGCGCAACGAGGGGAGCTCGCCCTTGCGCCTCGACCTCGAGGACACCGAGCTCGAGCTGCGCACCGAGGACGGGCGCCTGCTCGTCGTCGCGGAGATCGAGGCGTTCCTCGGCGATCAGGTGTTCGCGCCGCAGCGCACCAGCCGCAGCGAGCTCGTCTTCGTGCTGCCGGAGGACCTGACGCTCGGCGACCTCGTCGGGTTCGAGCTCGTGTGGGCCGTGGCGTCCGAGGACGGCGCGCGCCTGACCCGCTCGACGCCCTTCGCCCGCGAGACCTGGCGCGAGGCGCGCGCGCGGTCCTACTACGGGCGCTGACCGCTAGTCGTAGATCTTGCGGAAGACCACGACCTCGTCGAGGACGACCTTGAACGACTCGCCCGGGTCGCCGGCGTAGACCTCGAGGTCGAGCAGGAGGTCGCCCTCGCGCAGCGGGTGCTTGCCCGGGTCGAAGTAGGTCGTGAGCTCCATGACCGGGATCGTGTAGGTCTTCCAGCGGCCGGCCGGCGCGTCGGGGAGGTTGCGCTTGAACTCCTTGTTCTGGGTCCCGTTCAGGGACTCGAACAGGAGCTGCGTCTGCTTCTCCGACCAGACCGAGAACTGCACGTAGAGGTCGGGCGCGGCGCGGAAGGCGCGCAGGCGATGCGCGGGCGCGCGGGCCACGAGCCCCCAGTAGCGGTTGTCGCCCGCCGACGAGAAGAGGAGCGCGCCGGGCGACGCGAGCCAGGTCGTGTCGCTCGTCAGCTCGCCCTGGAAGCCGTTCATGCTCCGCGCGTCGTCGAGGTGCGCCACGTAGAGGACGTCGCGGCGCGGCGACCAGGCGCGCGCCCAGGCCAGCCGCCCCGACTCGGCGCGGACGAGGTCGCCGGGCCCCTGGCCCGTGGCGACCGACACCGCGGCACCCGCCGGGACGGTGGCGCTGCCGTGCTGCGTGTGGGCCTCGACCATGCCCTCGGCCACGGTCAGCCGCGAGCCCGCCGCGTCGGTCTCGACGGCGAACACCGTGCCCAGGACCGAGAAGGTCCCCTGCGCCGTGGCCACGGCGAAGCGCTTGTCGGCCGGCAGCGTGCTCACCTCGGCGACGAGGCGCCCGCGCTCGAGCCCGATCACCGGCCCGCCGGCGGCGCCGCGCACGACGACCTCCGTGCCCTGGTCCAGGCACAGCTCGTAGGTGCCCTCGTCCAGCGACAGGAAGGCCCCGCCGCCGCTGCCGGCTCGCGTGCGCAGGCGGTCGCCGGGACGCAGCGTGACGACGCCCTGCCCGCGCACGAGCCCCTCGCCGGCCGTCTGGCCGCGCACGAGGCTCACGTTGCCCTTGAGGCGGGTGAGCGCGAGCTGCACCTGGCCGCCGTCGTCGACGATCGGGGCCGGCTCGCGCGCCGGGCCCGACGGCGCCGGCGCGACCGGCGGCGCGTCCTCGGGCGAGGCGCCCACGCTGGCAGCGGGCGCGTGACCGTCCTGCCGGTGGTCGGCGCCGGGCGCGCGGCGCCGCCGCCTCGCGCTCGGCCTGGTCTCCGCCGGCGGCAGCGCGTCGCGCAGGGCCGTCGGCAGCGGGGTAGCTCTCGGGTCGATGGGCTCAGGGAGAGGCGCCGGCTCGGCGACCGGCTCGTCGTCGGCGCGGCGCGCCTCGTCGGCCGGGCGCGCCTGGCCACGCGCGCGCGCGTCCGACACGAGCGGGCCGCGGGTCTCCGGGCGGCGCGGCTGGAGCTCCGGCCCGCGCGCCAGGTCGCCGCGCGGCTGCGACGGCGTGAGCACCAGCGCCAGCGCCACGAGGATCATCGCGGCCGCGGCCATGGTGGCCCACGCCCACGGCGGCCCGAAGGCCGACGGGCTGCGCGCGCCGGCCGCGACGAGCTTCACGCTCGCGCGCCGCCGCGTCGAGCCCGACGCCCGGCCGGAGCCCGAGACGCGCGCCGTGCCCGAGACGCGGGCCGTGCCCGAGGTCCGGGCGGCGACGCCCGACGTGCGCGCGCTCAGGCGGCGCGACGTGCGCCGGCTGCTCGCGGCCGGGGCCGGCGACCAGGCCTGCTGCTCCTCGATCGTCGACCCGGTGGTCGACCCGAAGGCGTGGCGGCCCGCGCCGAGGCGCTTCAGGCGCGACTTGAGCGAGGGCGCCACGCGCTCCGTCGCCCCGCGCTCGTGCAGGAGCAGCGCGTCCGACAGGCCGGTCAGCTCGCCCTGGCAGGCGGCGCAGCGCGCGACGTGCTGCTGCACGTGCAGGAGCGGGTCGCCGCGGCCCGACAGGGCCACGACGAGGTCGCCCGGGGTGATGCAGCGCGAGGGGCCCAGCCACGTGCGCCCGTCGCCGAGCGCGCGCACGAGGTCCTCCTCGGCGTCCGCCAGGCCGCGGCACGCGTCGCAGGCGACGAGGTGCCCGGCGACCCGCGCTTCCTGCTCCGACGGCAGGAGGCGCTCGCCATGGCGGCCATCGTCACCCGCCTCGAAGTCGAGGCGCGCGGCGACGTGGCGGCTGATCGTCTCGGGGTCTGGACAGCCCACGGACTCGCTCTCCCTGCCCTCTATAGCCGGGACCGCCGATGTTTCGTGCAGGCCGATTTCGCGGCCATCCGGCCTCGCAACCCTCGACGCCGCAAGCGCCGGACAGGGCTGTGACGCGGTGTGACGCGACCGGCTCGTTGACACCCGTCGTTCCAGGCGGGTGTGCGGAAGTGGAACGGACCGTGCCTTTCAGGATCCTTTCACCGGCGGCGGAGCTGGTCGAGGTGCTGCCGGGCGGGCTCGCGGTTGCCGTCTTCGGGGGCCATCAGGGCGACGGCCTGCTCGAAGTCGTCGATCGCCCCCGGCAGGTCGCCCAGCGCCTCCCGGGACACGCCGCGCAGGAGCAGCGCCTGCGAGGTGCGCTCGACCGCGAGGGCCTGCCCGTAGTCCTCGACGGCCCGCCGGTGGTCGCCCAGGCCCGCGCGCGCGCGGCCGCGGTTGAACAGCGCGCGCCCGTTGCGCGGGTCGATGGCCAGGGCGCGGTCGCAGTCCTCGATGGCCGCCTCGTGCTGGCCGAGGAAGACGCGCGAGAACGCCCGCGCGATCCAGGGGTCGGCACGCGACGCGTCGGCCTCGAGCGATCGCGTGCAGTCGTCGACGGCCTCGGCGTGCCGCCCGAGCGCCGCCAGCGACTCCGCCCGGTTGGCGAGCGCGAGCGCGTGCCCGGGGCGCAGCGACAGCGCGCGCGTGCAGTCGGCCAGGGCCGCGCGGTGGTCGCCGAGGAGCCGGTAGGCGCCCCCGCGGTCGGAGAGGACGTCGGCGTCGGGGCCGGCGCGCAGCGCGGCGTCGTAGTCCTCGAGCGCGTGCCGCACGTCGCCCTGCGCCTGCCGGGCCCGCGCGCGGAACGTGTGCGCCTGCGGCCGCCCCGGCTGCAGGTCGAGGACTCGGGTGTAGCTCGCGATCGCCGCGTCGAGCTGCCCGCCGAGGTGCAGGACCACGCCGAGGTTGAGGTGCGCCTCGACGGAGCTCGGGTCGAGCGCCAGCGCCGCCTCGAGGTCGGCCCGCGCCCGGGCGAGGTCGCCGGCGTCGGCCCTCGCCTTGGCCCGGATGAGCAGGGCGCGGTGCTGGCGGGGGAGGACGGCCAGGGCGCGGTCGGCGTCGTCCGCGGCGCCGGCGAGGTCGCCGAGCGTGACGCGCGCGGCGGCGCGCTCGACGAGCGCCGCCAGGCCGAGGCTCACGATCGGCGCCGCGCCGGCCGGCGCGGCCGTGACCCGCGGCGCGTCGGCCTCGACGACGAGGCCGAAGGCCTGCGCCGCCCCCGCCAGGTCGCCCATGGCCTCGAGCGCGCGCCCCAGGTGGTAGCGGGCCGGCACGCAGCCGGGGTCGCGCGCGAGCGCGCGTCGGCACACGTCGGCCGCGGCCCCGGGCTCGCCCAGGAGGAGCAGCGTGAGCGCCTGGCAGGTGTAGGCGGGCAGGAAGTCGGGGTCGGCGGCGATCGCCGCGGCGTAGTCGTCGAGCGCCTCGCGCAGCGCGCCGAGCGCGCGGCGCGCGTCGCCGCGACACCCGTGGGCCCGGGCGCAGCGCGGGT
>JAHBXY010000093.1 GCA_019636275.1 Planctomycetota bacterium
TCGCGCCGGCCGAGTCGGGCGCGCGGCGGAGCGCGGCGCAGGAGGAGGACGAGCCGGCGCGGATCGCCGTGCTGGCGCTCGTGGGCCTGAAGTGCACGAAGACCGAGGCCCGCGAGCTCGTGCGCCGGGCCGGCGAGCGGCTCGCTGATCGAGGCGAGGGTCGCTCGGTCGAGGCGCTGACGGCGGAGGCGCTGCGGATCGTCGGCGACGGCCTCATCGGGCGCGGGGTCGAGCAGGTCGACCCGGGCGCTCGGTCGGCTTAGGGAGGGTCGCCGGCCACGGTCGGATCCAGAACGTGAATCGGCGTCATCAACGAGCTGCGCCGGCGACGCGGCGACCGGTACTCAGGGGCCCAGCCCGTCGACGGCCTCACTCGTCGACGACGATCACCCGCCGCGACGCGCGGGCCGACGCTCACAGGAGCCAGCCCGTCGACGGCCTCCTCGTCGACGACGATCACGCCCCGCGACGCGCGGGCCGACGCTCACAGGAGCCAGCCCGTCGACGGGCCTCCTCGTCGACGACGATCACCCGCCGCGACGCGCGGGTCGACGCTCTCAGGACCCAGCCCGTCGACGGCCTCGTCGTCGACGACGATCACGCCGGGCAACTCCCCCGGCCGGTGCTCACACGACCCAGCCCTTCGATTGCTTCGTCGTCGACGACGATCACGCCGGGCGACGCCCGGGCCGGGGCTCACGGACCCAGCCCGTCGGCGGCCTCGTCGTCGACGACGATCACGCCGGACAACTCCCCCGGGCGGGGCTCACACGACCCAGCCCGTCGTCGGCCTCGTCGTCGACGACGATCACGCCGGGCGCCGCCCGGGCCGGTGCTCACACGAACGACCCAGCCCGGTTTCGGCCTCGTCGTCGACGACGATCACGCCGGGCGCCGCCCGGGCCGGTGCTCACACGACCCAGCCCGGTTTCGGCCTCGTCGTCGACGACGATCACGCCGGGCGCCGCCCGGACCGGGGCTCACGGGCCCCACCCCGTCGCGGGGTCTGCGCTCCTCGCGGCTCGTGGGCTCGTCGCGGCGCAGCCTGTTGCGCCGACGGGACCGGTCACCGGCTCGGGGCTCGTCACCGCAAGGAGGGATCCAGGAGCGTCACGTGGCGGACCAGCGGGTCCGTCGCCGTCTGGAGCGCCTGGCGGGCGGCCGCGTCGCCGAGGCGCGCCAGGGCGAGGAGGCGCGTCGGGCGGTCGCCGGGCGGCGGCGCGTCTTTTAGCAGGTAGGCGAAGAGGTCCTGGTCGCGCGGGTCGGGGGCCGCGGCGCGCAGGCCCGCGGCCGCGTTCATGATCCGCGCGCTCGGGTCCGAATGCCCGTCGAGGAGGGCCCGCCCGAGGAGCGCCATGGCCCCGGGGGGGCACGCGTCGAGCAGCTCCGCCAGGACGCGACGGACCGAGGGCATGTCGCGCGCCGTGGCCAGCGCGCCGAGCTGCGACTCGACGGCCTCGGGCAGCCGGCGCAGGGCGGCGAGCGTCAGGGCGCGCTGCTGCCACGGCCAGAAGTAGGTCGGGCGCAGCTGCACCGCCTCGTCCCATAGCGGCAGGGCCTCCGCGAGGCGCCCGAGGCCGTGCAGGCACTGGGCGCGCCCCTCGATGAACTCCGACCGCGTCGCACCCTCCTTCTCGGCGCGGGCCGCCCAGCGGAGGCCGTCCTCGAAGCGCCGCTCGCGCGCGGCGTCCGTCAGGAGCTCGACCGCCACCCCCTTGCGGCCTTCTGGCCAGAGCTCCCAGGCCACCTCCAGCGCGGCGGCCCGCGCGGCGCGGTCGAAGCGGTCGGCCGGGTACCAGCCCATGGCCAGCCAGCCGCGGACCTGCGGCCGTCCCCGGATGTCCTGGACGAGGTGGTCGACGACCGCCGGCGCGCGGTCGCCCACGAGCTCGCGCAGGCGCTGCGCGTCGATCCCGGCCGCCGCCGCGTCTCCGGCCAGCGCGCGGCCCAGGAGCGCCCGGGCGAGGGCGTCCGCGCGGGCGACGTCCCCCCGGCGCCGGCGATCGCGCCCTCCAGCCGCTCGGCGGCGCGGGCCGCGAGATGCGGCGCGCGCGACGGCGGCGTCCGGCGTCCGGCCGGCGAGGCCGGGGTCGGCGCGCCGAGGGCACGTCAGGCGCGCCAGGTCCTGGCGGCCAGCGCCCACGCGTCGACGCCCCGCGGGGCGTCGTCGCGCCGCCGCCGCTCGACGGCCGTGAAGCGGACCCGCGGCCCCGAGGAGCCGAAGCCGGCGCGGCCCCCGCCGACGAGCGGCGCCGCCGCCACGAGCGACGCGCGCGCCCCGCCGACGACCGCCTCCCCGCGGAGGACGCCAGCGCGGCGCTCGAGCAGGAGCCAGCCGGGGGCGTCCAGCGCGGCGTCGAGCTCCGCCGTCGCGAGCTGGTCGTCGCCGCCGCGCAGGACCAGCCGCCGGCCTGCCAGCTCGAGGGTCGCGTCGCCCAAGGCGAGCATGGGGCCCGCCGCCCTCGCCGGCGCGCGCTCGAACGCGGCCGCGACCGCGAGCGCCCCGACCTCCTCGTCGTCGCCGGGTAGGCGCGCCAGCGCGGGCGCGTCGAGCCGGCGCGGGGCGCCCTCGAGCTCGAGCCGGTGGAGCTCGAGCTCGACCTCGACCAGGGCGAGGTTGCAGCCCGCGTCCCAGTCGGTCGCCTCCCAGCCCTCGAGGCGGTCGAGGGGCTCGCACGGCGCGTCGTCCAGGCGCACCCGCGCGCCGGGCCCGGCCCAGGGGGCGAGCTCCAGCGACTGGACGGCGGCCCCGAGCGCGAACGGCAGCGGCCCTCCGCGCGCGGCGCCCGCGAGGGAGACGGTCCCACCGCGTCCGAAGACCACGAGGTCGAGGTGTCCCTCGCCAGCGCCCTGCCAGAACGCCAGCGCGAGGTGACGGTAGTCGATCGTCGTCGGCTCGCGCACCTCGACGCGGAGCGCCGGGGCTCCCCAGCGCCCGTCGCCGAGGAGGAGCGCGAAGGGCCCGGCGTCGTCGGGCGCGAGGAGGCGGACCGTCCCGTCCGGCGCCGGTCGGACGACCGAGAAGCCGCTGGCCGGGCCCGAGAGCATGCGCGAGGGCGTCGACAGCGCCTGGAGCGCGGCCGGGTCCGGGCGGACCACCACGCGGCCGCCCGGGCGGAGCGCGGCCTCGCCCCGGAACGCCGCCGCGAGCGCGGCCGGATCGCCGCGCAGGACCGCCTCGAGCGGCGCCGCCGTGTCGGGGCGGCCCAGAGCGCAGGCGCCTCGGGGACCGCCGGCGCGCCCTCCCCCTGGCGCCAGGTGACGCGCCAGCCGGACGCGCGACCGTCCGGCCAGGCGCGGCTCCGCGGCCTGGAGATGGCAGGCGCCGCCGCTGAGCGTCGGCGGCGGCGCCCTCCGGCCGGACGGCTTAGCCCGACCGCGGCGGCCCCCGCCGCGGCCAGGACCAGGCCGGCCACCGGCGCGTGCTGGGCGGCGCCACGGCGCGAGGCGCGCGCCGCGGGACGGAGGGCGGCCTCGAGCGCGTCGGCGAAGGCCGCGGCCGTGGGCCGCTCCTCGGGCCGCTTGGCGAGGGCCCGGGCGCACAGGTCGTCCAGCGCCGCCGGCGTGCCGGGCGTCAGCGCGCTCACCTGCGGCGGCGGCTGCTCGAGCACCTGCGCGAACACGGCGAGCGCCGACGTCCCGACGAACGGCGGGCGGCCCGTGAGGAGCGTGAACAGGGTCGCGCCGAGGGCATGGACGTCGGCGGGCGGGCCGACCGGCCCGAACGCGCCGCCGGGGTCCGCCTGCTCGGGCGGCATGAACGAGGGCGTGCCCATGACCTCGCCGGTGACGGTCAGGCGCGTCGCGCCCGCGCCGATCGAGGCCCGCCCCGGGTCGCGGCCGACGAGGCCGAAGTCGACGAGCACGGGGCGCTCGGTCCCGCGCTCGATCAGGACGTTCTGCGGCTTGACGTCGCGGTGGACGACCCCCTGCGCGTGGCACAGGGCCAGCGCCCGGGCGACCGGGGCCAGGACCCACGCCGCCCAGGCCGGCGCCGGGACGCCGCGGCGCGAGAGCCAGGTGCCCAGGTCGTCGCCGTCGACTCGCTCCATGACCAGGTAGGGACGGCCGCGGTCGACGCCGTGGTCCAGCGCGCGCACGAGCGCCGGGTGCGGCGGGAGGGCCTGCAGGGCGCGGGCCTCGCGCTGGAAGCGGGCGACCGCGGCCGGGTCGTGCGGCTCGAGGAGCAGCTTGAGCGCGACCTCCCGCCCCGTGCGCCCGTCGCGCGCCAGGAGGACGACGCCCTGCCCGCCGCGGGCGAGCTCGCGCTCGACGAGATAGGGACCGACGCGCTGCACCCGGAGAGTCTAGCGCGTCAGTAGACGCGCTTCAGGAGCTCGCTCGCGACGTAGCGCGCCGCCTCGGGCTCCTCCCACCAGCGCTCGACCGCCGGCGCCGGCGCCGGGCAGGAGAGCACCTCGACCCCGTGCGCCGCCGCCTCGCGGCGGAACGCCGCGGCGGCGCGCCCCGAGTGCCAGGCGTCCGTGACGAGGAGCACGGTCTTGCAGCCGCGCTCGACCAGCAGCGGCAGGGTCAGCCGGGCGTCCTCGTCGGTGGTCGCCGACTCGGTCTGGGCCACGACCCGCTCCGCGGGCACGCCGAGGCGCACGGCGTGCGCCTTCATGACCTTGCCCCAGGTGAGCTCGTCGTAGAGCTGCCCGCCCGCGGTGACGAACGGCCCGCGCGGGACGAGGCCGCGCTCCCACAGAGCGACCGCGTGGGCGATGCGCCCGCCGCGGTGGTCGCCGCCGAGGACGACCAGCGCGTCGGCCTCGCGCGGCTCGTCACGGGCCTCGAGGAGCGGCGGGATCCGCCCGAGGAGCGGGGCGCGCGCCAGGTAGAGCCCGAGCGCGAGGAGCGGCCCGAACACCAGGAGGAGCCGGCCCCAGCGGACGCGGCGGCGTGGGCGGTCGTCGTCGGCGTCGCGGCCCGGCGCCGCGGGCTCGGCCGGCCCGTCGAACCCCGGCAGGTCGGTCACCGGTTCGCCCCGGTCCCCTTGAGCGCGCCGGTGCGCGCCTTGTAGTCGTCGAGGCGCTCGGAGAGCCACTGGACCTGCCGGCCGATCCGCTCCGCGTCGAGGGACGTGAGCCGGTGATCGTCCTTGACCACCCGCCCGCCGGCGACGACCCAGCGCGCCTCGCTGCCGTCGCTGGCCCAGATCAGGTTCTCGACGACGTTGGTCACCTTCGTCGGGATCATGTTGGGGCGCCGCAGGTCGATCAGCACCAGGTCGGCGGCCTTGCCGGGCTCGAGGGAGCCCGCGTTCACGCCGAGGATGTTCGCCGCGTCGACGGTGATCATCTCGAGGACCTGCTGCGCGGGGAGGTTCTCGGCCCGCTTGTGCAGGGCCTTCTGGTACTGCGACGCCAGCCGCGCGGCGGCGAGGATGTTCTGGCTGTCGGCGCTGCCCGAGCCGTCGGTCGAGATCGCCACCGGGATCCCGAGCTCGAGCATGTCCATGATCGGCGGCATGCCGGAGCCGAGGATCGTGTTGGCCAGCGGGTTGTGGACGATCCGCGTGCCCGTGTCGCGCAGGATCTTCAGGTCGTCGGGCGTCGTCTGCACCTGGTGCGCGAGGAGCGTCTTGTCGTCGAGGATCCCCAGGTCGAGGGCGTAGCGCACCTCGGTGGTCCCGTACTCGCGCTTGAACCACTCCGTCGTGCCGTGCTCCTCGGAGCTGTGCGTGTGGAACAGCGTCCCGCGCTCGCGCGACCAGGCCTTGAGCGCCTTGAGCATCTCCGGCCCGTTGCTGAACAGCTGGTCGGGGCCCGGGATCACCTGCAGGCGCGCGTCGCCCGCGTGGCGCGCGGCGGCGCGGTCGAGCCGGTCGATGGCCTGCGTGTGGGGGATGTCGAGCAGCCCCTCGAAGTAGTGCCGGTCCTGGCCGCCGACGGCGACGATCATGCGCGTGCCGGCGCGCGCGTTGGCCTCGGCGAGCTCGTCGACGTGGTACTTGCTGTAGTTGCAGTGGTGCGTGAGCGCCGTCGTGATCCCGTAGTAGAGGTCGTCGACCTTGGCCTTGAGGTAGGTGACGAGGTGCGGCGACTCGCCGAGGTGCTCGGTGAGGCCGACCTCCTCCTCGTCGAGGAACTTCGTGAACACGTTCACGGCGCCGTCGAGCCAGGCGGTGAGCGGCACGTCCTTGACCATGCCGATGATCGGCGACTCGTGGTCGTGGCCGTGCGCCTTGACGAAGCCGGGCAGGAGCACGCCGTCGTGCTGCACGAGGTCGGCGAGCGTGCGCGCCGCGGCGACCCCGCCGAGCACCGAGAGCACCGGCCGCTCGGCGAGGAGGCGCCGGCCGACGTCCTCGCTGTAGGCCCCGACCTCGAGCAGCTCGTCGCCCTCCCACAGGGCGTAGCCGTCCTCGATCCGGGTCGTGCGCCCGAGGCGGTCGGAGAGGGGCAGGAGCAGGCGGGCGCGGGCGAACCAGCTCAAGGTGGGCTCCTTTGGCCGTGGCCGGGCCCGATCCTATCCCTGACGCTCACCCCGGCCAAGCAACTCGACCCGGCCCCGTGCCGCCCGCCGGGCGCGCCGGGGCAGCGGCGGCAGCGCGGCGGAGCCGACGAACCAGGCGAGGGCGGCGACGACGCCCAGACCCAGCGCGACGACGGGTTCGCCGGTGAGCAGGAGCAGGCTCGAGGTCACGGCGCCCGAGACGCCGAGCGACGCGAGCGAGCGGGCGGCGACCGCGCGCTGGTCGGCCGTGAGGCGCGGGGGGCGGGCCGGCGGGCGGGGCGCGCCCCAGCCGTCGTGCTCGCCGCTCGGGCAGCCGCGCGTGGCGCAGCGGGCGCGGCGCGCGCGGCAGCCGAGGTGGTAGAGCGCCCCGCAGGCGGCGCAGGCGAGGCGCTCCCAGGCGAAGGCGCTGGCGACCGACAGGTGACAGGCGGGGCAGCGGCCGCCGCGCCGCCGATCGTCCACGTCGGCGAGCGCGGCGCAGCCGAGCGTGCCGCACGCGCCCAGCTCGGCCCAGCAGTCGCGGTGGTAGGCGGCGCCGCAGCCGCAGTCGTGGCGGACCGGGTCGAGCGGGTCGTGGCAGTAGGCGCAGGTCGTCGCCGAGGCGCGCTCGGACACGCGCACCAGGGTGGGCGTGAGGCGCAGCTCCAGGCGAGCCCCGGTCCCGGCGCGCAAGACGCAGCCTCCCGGGTGCGTTCGACCCTCGCTCGTCGGGAGCGTCACGGGCCGGACGCGCAGGCGCGGCCGCGTCACGCGACCGCCGCGGCGAGCAGCAGGGCCAGGGCGACCCCGACCGCCCAGCCGATCGTGGCCTCGCGCATGAAGCGCACCTGGTGGGCCGCCTCGGCGGCCGCGCGCGCGCGCAGCAGCCAGATCGCGTCGCTCTCGCCCGGGACGCGGGCCGGGGGGACGGCGCGCCGGCGGACGACCTGGTAGAGGATCGGCGCGAGGCACAGCAGGGCGAACACGACCGACCAGACGCGCAGCGCCCGGTCGCTGAACGGCCGGACCACCTCCAGCTTCACCTCGCGCATGGCCTCGTCGCAGCCGACGCGTAGGACGCCGCCGTATGGCTGCCCGTGGCCCATGACGTCGGGCGGCAGGGAGCAGTCGTGGAGCTGCGGCGTGACCGACAGCCGGCACGCGAGCGGCAGCACCGCCGTCTCGCCCGGCGCGACCTCGAGCTCGGGCGGCTTCGGGGGCTCGAGCCAGTCCGGCGGGTCGTGGAGGCGCACGCGGCGGGGCCGGTCGGTGCCGTTGTGCACGCGGAGGGCGAAGCGGACCTCGTCGCCGCCACGCTCGGCGAGCACCCCCAGCCCGGGCTCGGCCGTGAGCCAGGTGGCCTGCTCTCCCTGCAGCGCCATGTCGTAGACGGCGACCCCGTCCTCGACGACGCGGAGCCGGGCGGACGCGCGGGGGCGCGGAGGCGCGGCCTCGACGCCCGCGCCCGGCGGGCCGACGAACGCCGCCTCACCGCACGCCCCGCAGGCGCCGTGCTCGGCCCAGCACCCGGCGTGGTGGCGGGCGAGGCAGCCCTCGCAGGCGACCCAGCCGCCGGCCGCGCGGTCGACCGCGTCGTGGCAGAACGGGCAGCGCGTGGGCGCCGCCCCCTGGAACCTGACCTGCGCCGCGTCGGACACCGTGGGGATGGTAGCCGGCGGGCCCGCGCCGCGCCGCCAGCGCCGGGCGGTTGCGACCGCGGCGCAGGCGGTCACCATCCTGGGGCGCGCCGCCGCAGGAGCCGCCCATGCCCCGCCTCGCCCTGACGCTCGCTCTGACGCTCACGACGACCCTGTGCGCCGCCGCGCGCGCCGTCGACCCCGACCCGAAGGGTCTGTGGGAGGTGGAGGGGGGCGGGACGCTCGAGGTGACCGCCGCCCGGGGCGAGGGGCGCTACCACCTGCGCTGGGAGACGCCGGGCGGAGGCTACGAGGGGATCGGCCTGCAGCAGGGGCGGCGCCTGGTCGCGGCCTGGGGCCCGGGCGCGGTCGGCCTCATGCTCACGCGGCGTCAGGGCGACGGCTGGGTGGGGGAGTGGACGACGCTCGCAGCGGGAGAGGCGACCGGCGGCGTCCTCGGGCGGGAGGCGTGGCCGGGCGCGGCGCTCGAGGGCGAGCGCGACGTCACGGGCGCGCGCCTCGACGGCCGGCCCTACGCCGGGCGCGTCACGGTCGCGCGGGCCGGCGAGGCGTACGACGTGCGCTGGACGATCGGCGCGGGCGAGCGGCACGTCGGCGTCGGCCTGCCCGTCGACGCCAGCACGGTCACGATCGCCTTCGGCGAGGGGGCGTTCGGCGTGGCCGTCTACGACCTCGGCGGCGTCGAGGGCGTCGAGGGCCGTTACTGCGCGCACGGCGCCGACGCGGTCGGAATCGAGCGCCTGCGGCGCCTCTCCCGGGATCCGGCGGGGCGCTGGGCGCTCGAGCCCGAGGGGACGGTGACCGTGACCCCGGCCGAGGGCGACGGCCGCTTCGACCTGCGCTGGGAGACGCCGACCGGCCCCTACGAGGGGCTCGGCCTCCTGCGCGGCGGGCGCCTCGTCGTCGGCTGGGGCCGCGCGCCGGCCGGCGCGATGCTCGTGCGGCGCCAGCGGGGCGTGTGGGTCGGCGAGTGGACCGACCCGAAGGTGGCGGAGGGGCGCAGCGGCCTCGAGCGCTGGCCGGCCGCGACGCTCGTGGGGTCGCACGCGGTCGAGGGCAGGAACCCGTCCGGGACGGCCTACGTGGGCCAGGTCGAGGTCACCCGGCAGGGCGACGTGCTGCGCCTGCGCTGGACGGTGGGCGACCGGCAGCACCACGGCGTCGGCCTGCTGCTCGACGCCGACACGCTCGCCGTGGCCTTCGGCGTCGAGGGCTTCGGCCTGATCGTCTATGACCTGCGCACCGGCGACCGGGTCGAGGGCCGCTGGTGCACGCTGGACGACGGGGCCGTCGGGGTCGAGCGCCTGCGCCGCGACCCGCGCTGAGCGGGCGTCGGCGCGATCCTCGCCCCCCGTGAGGGCCAGACGCAGCCCACCCAGGGCGACGTTGAGTCACCCCGGCCCCCTCGGACCGGGGGGGCGGCGCGGCCGCACGGTTTCGTAGAGTCCGCGCCCCTTCGAGCGCGAGTGTGGCCATGTCACGTCCGGGAGCCGTCGTCCTCGTCCTCGTCCTGGGCCTGACCTGCTCGGCCGCGCCCGCGCGCGCGCAGGCGGAGGCCGCGCAGGCGCGCGACGCGCTGGACCGGGTGGAGGTGGAGGCGCGCGCCTTGAAGCAGGGTGACCTGCAGCCCGGCAACGCGCTCCTGCAGCGCTGCCACCAGGTGCGCCAGGCGCTCTGGGCCGCCGTGGGCAAGGCCGACGCCGCCTGGGCCGAGCAGCTGCGCCGCTGCGAGGCGCTCGACCGGCGGATCCAGGAGGTGTGCACGGGCCAGCCCAAGGCCGCCGCCGCGCCCGACGACGCGCTGCGCCGCGCGACGGGCCTCCTAGACGAGGTGGAGCGGGGCCTGGCGGCCCTGAACCCGGGCGACGTGCCGGCGGCGAACGCGCTCCTCACGAAGCTCGAGGAGGCCAAGCCGCTGGCCATCGGCTCCCCCGCGCGTGCCAGCGACGCCTGGATCGACTTCTTCCCGCGCGTCCGCGACCTCGACCGCCGCGTCCGCGCCCGGGCGGCCGAGGCGGCCGGCGCGGCGCCGCAGGGGGCGCCGCGCCCCGGCGAGCGCCCGCCGGCGGCCCCGAAGCCGCTGAGCGCGAGCGACGGCTGGACCCTGCGGCGGGACTTCTACCCGGCGTGGGACGACGTCGCGGGCCAGCTCGAGCGCCTCCCAGCGGCCGACCTCGGCCTGGCGCGCTTCGCCGAGGGGCTGCGGGCCGGGATCCGGCGCATGCTCGCGGCCGTGCAGGCCGTCCAGGAGCAGGGCCACCCCGACGTGCGCTGGTGCCGGCAGCGCCTCCACGCGCTGAACGAGGCGCTCGAGGCGAGGATCCGCGAGGGCGTGGCGCTGCAGGAGCAGCGGCGGCGGGCGGCCGCCGCGGCCGCCGAGGACGTCAACGGCCGCCTGCGCGAGCTCAGCGAGGCCTTCGACCCGACGACGCTGCGCTGCGGCCTCGAGCCGCCGTACACCCCCGAGCGCGTCCAGGCGTGGGCCGCCGACCTGAAGCGCCTGCGGCAGGTCGCGGCCAGCGGCCAGGCCGAGATGGAGCGGCTCCGGACGCGCCATCCGCAGTACGCCCGCGACCCGGCGGTCGCGGACATGCACCGGCGCTTCCAGCACTGGCTCCCGGGCCAGGTCGACCACGCGCTGCTCGAGGCCACCGGCTGGGCCGCCGACGGCGCGCGCCGGACGGCGCCGGGGCGGCTGGGCGACCTGGTCGCGCGCGGCCAGACGGCCCGCGGGCAGGCGCTCACGGACGACCTGCTGGCGGACGACGCCTGGGTCACGCAGCTCCTCACGGACCTCCGCGAGGGCGCGGCCGCGGCCGACGGCCTGCGCGCCGTGGCCCGCGAGCTGTTCGGCAAGGACGACCCCGCCCTCGGCCAGCAGGCCGCCGACCTGCGCGCCGCGGCCGCGCGCGCCGAGGACCGCGCACAGCGCGCGCTCGCCCGTGTGCGCCTGCCCGGCGCGGCGACGAGCGACCCGCGCCTGCTCCAGGTGGCGCGGGACTGCATGGCGGGCGCCCCCGAGCGCCTCGTCATCACCAGCCTCCCCGAGCGCAAGACGGAGCGCCGGAGCGACTCGTGGGTGGAGGGCGACTACCTCTACACGCGCACGTGGACCGAGGAGTGGGAGGAGTTCTACGTGGCGGCCGCCGAGAGGGTCGGCGAGCACCACCGGATCGTCACCTACGTGCTCAAGTTCGTGCACCGGGCGTCCGGCATGAAGCCGGAGGGCCGCTGGTACTGCCACCTGCGCCTCGAAGGCCAGCGGATCCTGCCCGAGAACATCGCGAAGTAGCCAGGAGCGAGCTCACCATGTCGACGCCCTTCGACCCCCGCCCCGCCGTGACCGCCCTGGCCGTCGGCCTGGCGCTCGGCGGAGCCGCCGGCGCGCAGGACCCCCGCGGCGTGTGGACGGTGGAGACCGGCGGGACGCTCGAGGTCACGCCCTCGCCCCGGACCCCCGGGCGCCACCGCCTGCAGTGGGACACGGGCAAGGCCACCTACGCCGGCGTCGGCCTCCTCCGCGGCGGGCGCCTCGTCGTCGGCTGGGGGCGCGCCGCGGACGTCGGGGTCGCCCTCATGAAGCGCGACGGCGCCCGCTGGACCGGCGAGTGGACCACGTTGAACGCCCCCGACGAGCGCGGAGCGACCGAGGTGTGGCCCGGCGCGGCGCTCGAGGGCGAGCGGGAGGTCACGGGCACGAACCTGCGGGGCGACGCCTACCGCGGGCGCATGACGGCGGCCCGGCGCGGCGACGTCGTGCACCTCGCGTGGAAGGTCGGCGAGCGCGAGTACGCGGGCGTGGGGATCCCGCTCGACGCCGACACGCTGGCGGTCGGGTTCGGGGTGGGCAACTTCGGCGTCATGGTCTACGACCTCGCCGGGGGCGACGCGGTCGAGGGGCGCTGGTGCGCGGAGAACAACCAGCGGATCGGCGTCGAGCGCATCCGCCGCCGCGCGGCCGACCCGGCCGGCTCCTGGGCGATCGACGGCGGCGGGACGCTGAGCATCACGGCCGCCGCCGGGGAGGGGCGCTACGGCCTGCGCTGGGACACCGGGCGCTCGACCTACGAGGGGATCGGGATCGCGCGCGGCGGCCGCCTGGTCGTCGGCTGGGGGCGCGGCGTGGCCGGCGTCCTGCTCGCCCGGCGCCAGGGCGACGGCTGGACCGGCGAGTGGACGACGCCCGACGCGGCGGGCGGCCGCTCGGGGACCGAGGCCTGGCCGGGCGCCGCGCTCGAGGGCGCGCGCGACGTGTCGGGCACCAACCCGGCCGGCGGGCGCTACGCCGGGCGCGTCACCGTCGAGCGGCGCGGCGACGTGCACCACCTCGCCTGGACCGTCGGCGAGCGGCAGTTCACGGGGGTCGGGATCGCCCTCGACGCCGACACGCTGGCCGTGGGCTTCGGGACGGGCAACTTCGGCGTGATCGTCTACGACCTCGCCGGCGGCGACGCCCTCGAGGGGCGCTGGTGCGCGCAGAGCGACCAGCGGGTCGGGGTCGAGCGCCTGCGCCGCGCGTCGCGGTAGCGACGACCGCGACGACTACACCCGCGCCTCGGCCGGCTGGCGGCTCGTCCGCGCCGCCTTCTCCAGCCACGCCTTGCGGATCTCCTCGGGCGTGATCGGGAGCTTGCGGAAGCGGATCCCGAGCGCCTGGGCGATCGCGTTGGCGATCGTGGGCCCGGGGCCGTCGGTCGGGATCTCGGAGACCGACTTGGCGCCGAAGGGACCGGACGGCTCGTAGGTGCGCACGAGGATCGTCTGGAAGTCGGGCACGTCGAGCGACGTGAACTGCTTGTAGTCGCGGAAGGTGTCGTTGAGCAGCCGGCCGTTGCCGTCGAAGATGTAGTCCTCGGTCAGCGCGTAGCCCATCATCGTCGTCGCGCCGCCCTCGGTCTGCCCCTCGCAGCTCTCGGGGTGGATCGCCACGCCGCAGTCGACCGCCGCCACGTAGCGCAGGAGCTTGACCCCGCCAGTCTCCGTGTCGACCTCCACCTCGGCGAAGTGGGCCGAGAAGGGCGGCGGGCACTCGAAGCTCATGTGCGAGCCGTAGTGCATGATCTGGTGCTGGTCGTGCTCGTAGAAGGTCGACAGGCAGATCTCGGAGTAGGAGAGCTTCTTGCCGTCGGGCCGCACGACGTGCTGGTCCTCGCAGGAGAGCTGGTCGAGCTCGCAGCCGGTCGGGTCGCCCGCGTGGCGCCACATCTCGGCCGCCGCGCGCTTGAGCTGCTCGCACACCCCGGCCGCCGCCTTCTGCACGGCCGTGCCGGAGATGTACGTCGTGCTCGAGGCGTAGGCGCCCTTGTCGAAGGGCGTGATGTCGGTGTCCGACGAGTAGATCTGGATCTTCGACAGCGGCACCGAGAGCTGCTCGGCCGCGATCTGCGCCAGGATCGTGTCGGAGCCGGTGCCGATGTCCGTCGCGCCGACGAGCAGGTTGAACGAGCCGTCGTCGTTGAGCTTCAGGAACGCCGCCGCCATGTCGACGCCCGGGATCCCCGAGCCGTGCATGAGGCAGGTCATGCCCATGCCGCGCTTGATCGGCCCGTCGTTCTTGAAGCTCAGCCGCCGCTCCCAGCCGATCGCCTTCGCGCCGCGGTCGATGCACTCCTGCACCCCGCAGCTGCGGATCTTCTGCGGCGGCCCCTCCTTGCCCTCGCCCAGCGCCTTGGCCAGCGGGTTCTCGTCGCCCGGCCGGAGGATGTTCTTGCTCCTGAACTCCGCCGGGTCGAGCCCCAGGAGGTCGGCGACCTCGTCCATGTGGGCCTCCATGGCGAAGAAGCCCTGCGGCCCGCCGTAGCCGCGGAACGCGCCGCCCACCGGGAGGTTCGTGTAGGCGGTGGTCATGATGAACTTGTAGGCGTCGGCCCGGTAGAGCGGCAGCGTCTTGCCCGCCGTGCAGCCCTGCACGGTGAGCGCGTGCGCGCCGTAGGCGCCCGTGTTGGCGAGGACCTCGAGCTCCTGCGCCACGAGCGTGCCGTCCTTCTTCACGCCGGTCTTCCACCTGAGGCGCTGCGGGTGGCGCGTGCGCGCGGAGCTGAACTCCTCCTGGCGCGTGTAGCAGAACCGCGCCGGCCGGCGCGTGCGCAGGGTCACGAGCGCCGGGATGTCGTCGAGGAGCACCTCCTGCTTGCCGCCGAAGCCGCCGCCGATCCGCGGCTTGATCACGCGGATGCGCTGCACGGGGATCTCGAGGATCCGCGCCAGGATCCGCCGGCTGTGGAAGGGCACCTGCGTGGCGCAGCGGAGCACCAGGCGGTCGTCCTCGTCGAGCCAGGCGATCGCCACGTGCGGCTCGAGGGCGCAGTGCTGCTGGTAGGGGACCGAGTACCAGTGCTCGAGCACGAGGTCGGCCTTGGCGAACGCGGCGTCGGTGTCGCCGTGGCCCACCTCCATGGCGGCCGCGATGTTCCGCTTGGGGTCGAAGCCGGCGATCCCCGTGCAGTCGGGCTCGTCGTGGATCACCGGCGCGCCGGGCGCGATCGCCTCGCGCGTGTCGAAGACGGCCGGCAGGACCTCGTAGTCGACCTTGATCTTCTTCACGGCGATCGCCGCCGCGCGCTCGTCCTCGGCCGCCACGCAGGCCACGCGGTCGCCGACGAAGCGGACCTTCGGGTCGAAGATCATGGCGTCGTAGGGCGAGGGCTCGGGGTGGCCCTGCCCGGCGGTCGTGTAGCGGATCGGCTTGACGTTGAAGCAGTGATAGATCGCCACGACCCCGGGCACTCGCTCGGCCTCGGACGTGTCGATCGCCTTGATCCGCGCGTGGGCGTGCGGGCTCCAGAGCATCTTCACGTGGAGCATGCCGGGGAGCGTGATGTCGTCGGTGTAGGTGCCCTTGCCGAGCGCCAGCTTGAGCGCGTCGACGCGGCGCTCGTTCTTGTTCACGACCTTGAAGCGGTCGTAGTGGCCCATGGAGCCGGCGCCGGTGTCCCAGGCCTGGTCGGCGCCGTTGCCCTGCTGCTGCGCGCTCACGAGCGACCTCCCGTCTTCGCCACGTCGCCGGCCCGGCAGCGCTCGGCCGCCTGCAGGACCGCGGCGATCGGCTTCACGTAGCCCGTGCACCGGCACAGGTGCCCGGCGAGGCACTCGCGCGCGTCCCGCTCGGTCGGCGCCGGGTTCTGCGCCAGGAGCGCCTGCGTGGCGATCACCATGCCGGGCGTGCAGTAGCCGCACTGGACGGCCGTCGCGTCGACGAACGCCTCCTGGATCGGGTGCGGCCGCTCGAAGCCGCCGAGGCCCTCGACGGTCGTGACGGCGTGCCCGTCGGCCTGCGCGGCCAGCAGGATGCAGCTCGCCACCTCCTCGCCGTCGAGCAGCACCGAGCAGGCGCCGCAGTCGCCCGTCTCGCAGCCGCGCTTGGTGCCGATCAGCCCGTGGCGCCTGAGCGCCTCGGTGAGGAACTCCCACGGCGCGCAGGTGAGCGTCGCCGGCTCGCCGTTCAGGGTCAGGCGGACCTTCAAAGGACCTCCTCCTCGCCCAGCACACGGGCCAGCGCCCGCACGACGAGCGTCGCCGTCACGTCCTGCCGGTACTCGCCCGAGACCCACGCGTCGCCCCAGGGCTCCAGCTCCGTCATGAGCGACAGGCGCACGGCCTCCCGCCAGCCCTGCGGGAACGCGGCGCCCGGCGCGTGCCACGAGGCGATCAGCGACTCGGTGTCGCCGAGGCGCTTGAGGTGCGCCGCGCGCGGGCCCTGCAGGTTCACGGCGATCCGCACCCCCGACGGCCGCCGCACGACGGCCGCGTTGCACAGGGGCGCGTCGACGGCCGTGCGCGAGAAGCGCCGGTAGGCGCCCTGGCCCTCGCCGAGCGGGAGCAGCACCTCGGCCACGAGCGCGCCGCGCAGCGCCCTGCGGGCGGCCGCGCCGAGCGGGTAGTCGATCACCTGCTCGTCGACGGCGCCGGCCCGTCCGGGGCGCAGGAGGCGCAGCTTCGCGCCCAGGGCCGCCAGCACGGGCGGCAGGTCCTGGTCGCCGCGGTCGGTGCACACGCGCCCGCCGACCGTGCTCCGGTTCTGCAGGGCCACGACCGCGAACCCGGCCGCCGCCTCGCGCAGGCCCTCGAGGAGCGGCAGGGCGAAGGCCGCGTCGCGGCGCAGGCGCGCCAGGGTCACGAGGGCGCCGACGCGCAGGAGGTCGCCCTCGACGCGCACGTCGCGCAGGGGCAGCGCCTGCAGGTCGATCACGTGGACGAGCTCCTCGTGCCCGCGCACGTTGAGCTCCGTCCCTCCGGCCAGCAGCGCCGTCGGCTCGTCGTGGGCCTCGGCCAGGAGCGCCAGGCACTCCTCGATCGACGCCGGTCGGCTGTAACGCTCGAGCGCTAGGTACACCGCGCCCTCCTCTCGTCCGGGGCGAGCAGCGCCACGGCCTCCAGGACCCCTCGTCCCACGGCGCGCGCCTTGTCGGTCATCTCCAGGAGGAGCGCCGGGTCCCGCCGCGGGTCCACGTCGCCCACCTTGTGCCCGGCGCCCACCCACACGCCGCTGAGCTTGAGGCCACGGATCATACCGGACAGGCCCGCCCGGACGGGCTGCTCCCCGGCCTCGCCCTGGACCTGACCGACGACGTCGCCCGCCTCGACCGGGTCGCCGAGGTCGCGCGACCGACGGAACGTCCCGGCGCACGGCGCGACGATGAGCCGCTCGCGCCGGTAGCCAGCGACCGCGCCGGGCACGCCCGTGTGCGGCTCCGCGGCGCCCTCGGTGATCACGCGGCCCAGCCGCGGCCCGCGGTTCGACTCGATCACCGCGTGCGCGTCGACGCCCGCCCGGAACCCGGGCCCGATGCCAACCACCCGCGGCGCCTCGTCCAGCCGCGTCGACGGCTCGGTGAGCGCGCGCATGCGCGCGTCGACGAGGAGGTCGGGGCGAAGGCGCAGGTCGGCCTCGGCCCCGGTCCACAGGGCCACCTCGCGCCGACCCCACGCGGCGCGCACGTCGGCCGGCGCGTCGCAGCGCGTGGCCTCGACGCCCTGCACGATGACGCGGCCGTCGGGGGCGACCGCGGCCGCCGCGAACGCGACCGTCAGTCGGAGCGCCGAGGGGAGCGGTCGGTCGACGACGACCACGCGCCAGCCGCCCTGGTGCAGGGCGTGGGCGATCCCGGTCCCGAGGTCGCCGCCGCCGCGGACGAGCGCAACCTGCTGCATCGGCGGACATGATACCGGCTCCGCCCGGGAGCTCACGCGTGAGCCTGGAGGGTTCGTGTCGACACGCCGGGGCCGGGACCTCGGGGCGAGGTCCTCGAGACCGGCGCTGGCAGGGTCGGGTCCGGTTAGCTGAGCGCCTGGCGGACGCTGCGGATCAGGCCGATCAGGTCCTCGGTCGACAGCTTGTCCTGCCGGGCCTGAAGGTAGCCAGCCACGATCGTCCCGGTCGTCGTGATCGCCGGGTCGGTCTGCTGCTTGGACGCCATGTCCCAGAGCGACGCCGGCTTGCGCGGCGGCAGGATCGCCGACGGCCCGGCCGCGATCAGCTCCGAGAGCCGCTGCTGGATGCGCATCGAAGCGACGGTGCCGGTCTCCCAGTTCTGCACGGACGTGGAGCTGACCCCGAGCATCTGCGCCAGCCGCGCGCGAGAGATCTTGTGCTCCGAGCGGTAGTCCCTGAGCTGCTCGGGGGTGATGAGCTTCCACTCGCCGGGCTTGCGCCCGCCCCGGCGCCGCTTCGCCGCCGCCTCGGCCACGGCCGTGCCGCCGCCGTCCTGCCCCGCCGTCCGACGCCCTCCGACCTTCTTCTTTGCCATCGATTCTCCTCCAGGCCCCGAACCTACCTTGGCATGAAGGAGCAAGTTAACAAAGTCCAGTGACACATCACACAATCGTTGTGCGCACCCTCGGGTCGCGCCCCGGCCACGGGCCGGCGTCACCCGGTGCCAACCCCTGCGTGCGCAACGTCTCCCGGGGTTGACGCTCGGAGCCGTTCGCCGGGCGCTCTCCGGCCAGGGTAGGGCCTGTCTTCAAGCGCGGAAGCGTGTGATCGACAGGCTCGGACCCACGAGTGGAATGGAACCACACGCGAGGCGAGGGCGCGGACGGAGGCCGAGGCGAGGGGGGAGCGCGCGCGGGTCGTATCGATCGCCGGATCCCCGGTGGGCCGCCGGAGCGAGCGGGAGGCCCGCGGCTGCGGACGGCCGCGAGCGGTAGGGTCTGCTTGGGCTGCAGCACCGCAGCCGCGGGGCGGAGCTCGCGAAGGCGGGCCACACCGACGACCCGCGCGCGCCCCCCGTCGCCCGGCATCCGCGGCCGCAGCCGTCGATCACACTAGCTGAGCTGGCTCGCAGGCTGGGCAGGTTCGGTCGGCCTCGGAGCGGCCGGCGGGGGCGCCGGCGCGGGCGTCCGGGTTTCCTCCGGGGCCGGCGCAGGCGGCGCCGCGGGCGCCCCGCGCGCGCCGGTCGGGTCGAAGAAGCGCAGGGGACGCGGGTCGACGCCCGCCCGCAGGAGGAGGCGGGCCGCACCCTCGGCGTGCCCCGCGCGCACCGACCGCGCGCGCCCGAACGTCACCAGTCGACCCCGGTCGCCGCCCTGCGCCACGAAGTCGGCCCAGGTCACGTCGTCGCGGGCCAGCCAGGTCGCGAGCTGCGCCTCGGCCTCGTCGGGGACCGCGTCCCCCTGGCACAGGGCGACCATGAGCCGGTCGATCGTCGAGCCCGCGGGGAAGCGCGCCAGCGCGTAGGGCGTCCCCGGGTCCGGCGCGCCGCGGTGGAAGCTGGCGCACGCCACGGGCACGTAGGCGACCGCCAGGGCCTCCCCGCGCGGGATCACGACGACGGGCGCGCGGAGCATGGCCAGGTCCTGCGGCGTCGGCCAGTGCCCGAAGCGGCGCTCCGTCTCGGGCGACGTCCAGCGCCCGTCGTCGGCGAGGTCGCCGACCGGGATGCCGTACGTCCCCGGCTCGAAGACGACGCCGAGCGCCTCGCGCGGCGAGCCCGCGGCCGTGTCGGTGCGGATGCACGTGAGCTCGACCCCGTGCTCGCCGCCGACGAAGCGGGCGCTGACGACGACGAGCGGGTCGCTCCAGTCGACGAGGCGCGGGTGCGCGGCGACGAGGGCGCGCGCGCGCTCGCGGTCGCCGCGGCGGAAAGCGGCCGCGACCTCGGCCGCGGCCGCGGGCACCGGCGCCTCGGCGAGCGCGGGCTCGACCTCCGCCGGCGCCGCCGGCGCGGGCGCGGCGGCGAGCGCCCGCTCGACCTCGGCGTCGCTCAGGCGGTGGTCGGGCGGCGCGTCGCGGCGCGGCTCGACCTGCCCGTGCCGGCGCCAGGCCCAGTCGTCGTAGACGGGGCCGCGGTCGTGGTAGGACGACGCGGCCCAGCCGCCGTTCGAGCCGCAGCCGGCGAGCGCGCCGACGACCAGGCCGAGCCACCACGAGTGCCGCATGAGACCCCCTCGCCGCGACCGCGGCGTGCCCTCGCCCAGCGTGGTCCGCCGGGGCGGGGGGGTCAAGGGCACCTCGTGCAAGCCTCTCGCGAGGTGGAGGTTGGCGCCGGGCTACTCGATCACGAGGACGGCCGTCCCGAAGGCGTCGACCGGCACGGCGAGCCCCTGGCCGGCGAGGTCGGCCCCGCTGCGGCCCTGGGCGAGCGCGGCGCCCGTGAGCGCCTCCTCGACGTCGTAGGCGCCGCCCGGCGAGAGGCCGAGCGCGGCGAGGTCGTGCAGGTCGACCGTGAGCGTCGCGGCGCGCGAGAGCCGGCTCTGCAGGAACACGATCGCCCCGCGCCCGGGCACGACGCGCGCCCAGGCGGTGCCGCCGACGCCCGAGACCGACACGACCGGGCCCTTGCCGCCGGCGCGGGCGGCGACCCAGCGGACGAGGCCGCGCGCCACGAGCAGGTCGGCCGTCGTCGTGTCGTAGTAGGCCGCGCTCGTGTAGCGGCCGGCGGGGTTCGTGGCGATCGCCACCACCTCGCCCGCGCCGCGCCGCGAGGTCCACGCCGTGACCTCGCCGTCGTGCCCGAGGGGGAAGGTCCGGTCCCAGGCCAGGGCGGTCGCGCCGGGGCCGAGGCGGTACTGGCCGATGAACGGCCCCACCGGCAGGGAGCCCGCCGGGCCGCCCGGGACGCGCAGGTTGACGTTCGCCTCGGCGACCCAGGTGTTCTCCCACAGGCCGACCGACACGCCGTCGGAGAACAGGCCGCCGGCGAGGAGCGACTCGGTCGCCGTGCCGCGGCGCCACGACTCGTCGTGGCGGCCGAGGTGCATGAGGTTCACCAGCGTGCCGCCGCCGCGCACGTAGGCGTCGAGCGCGCGCGCGGCCTCCTGGTGGACGACGTCGGGGTTCGGGAACACGACCCAGGCGAAGCGGTCGAGGTCGCCCGGGGCCACGTCGCGCAGGTCGACGGCGACCGGGTCGTGGCCCGAGTCGAGGAGCAGGCCGAACACGGCCGCCGCCTCGTCGACCTGCGCCCGCCCGGGCGGCCCGGCCACGCCGCCGGCCGGCGCGTCGAAGCGCGAGTCGAAGACGACCGCCACGTCGCGGGCGACCGGCTGGCTGTCGAGGAGCGCGTCGCCGTGCGCGCGGATCGCGCGGCCCCAGCGGCGCAGGACCTGCCAGCGCGGCTGCGGGCGGCCGTCGACGTCGAGCGCCGCGTTGGCGAAGTAGGGCGAGTTGTCGCGGTTCAGCCCGGCGCGCAGCACGTAGACGGCGGCGAGCACGCTGCCGCGGCCGACGTGCTGGAGCAGGATGTGGTCGGTCGACGAGGCCGGCACGGGCAGCGGCACGTTCAGGAGCGGGATCGAGAACAGCCCGCCCTCGAGCTCGGCCGAGTAGCACTTGCCGGCGACGACCGGCGGCCCGCCGGCGAAGGCGTAGGCGTCGTTGCTGGTGGCGAAGCGGTCGGAGAAGAAGGCCGTGAGGAACGGCATGTCCAGCGGCCGGTCGCCCGACGTCGGGAGCTGCTTGGGGTAGGCGTCGAGCATGGCCAGGCCGGCCGCGTTCTTGGCCCCGCCGTGCCAGAGCGAGATGTTGCGCCCGACGTGGTACATGGTGTGGGGCGAGTCGTTGGTGCAGAAGAGCACGTCCGGCTCGCGCACGCCCAGCCGCTCCCAGATCGCGCGCAGGGCCAGGTGGAAGTCGACGATCCCGGCCTGGCCGGCGTCGAACCAGTCCTGGTGACGCACGTTGTGCGCCGCGGGGTCGCTCCGGTCCGGCGCGCGCCGGGGCGGGTCGACCTGGTCGAAGTCGGCGTGGCTCGTGCCGTAGGCGGCGTTCAGGGCGGCGATCGTCCCGTAGCGGGCGCGCAGCCAGCCGCGGTACTGCGCCAGGGCGTGCGTCGAGTAGTCGACCGCGTAGCGGTCGGCGAAGTAGAAGTTCGTCTCGTTGTCGAGCTGCACGGAGAAGATGCACGGCTCCTGGTGCACGAAGCGCTGCACGATCGGCGCCAGGCGGGCGAAGAAGGCCTCGGTCGCCTGCAGGAGCTCCGGCGCGAACAGGCTCGGCTGCCGCCCCTGCGCGCCGCCCAGGAGGTCGGTCGTGAACGGGCTGCCGTCGGGCTTCCTGGCCAGCGACCCCGGGTGCTTCTGCTTGAACCACTCGGGCACGGCGCCGAAGGAGCCCAGGCCGTACGGCCACTCCGAGTTGATGAACGGCCCCGGCTTGAAGATCACCTTCATGCCGCGCCGGTGGCACATGGCCAGGAAGGCCTCGAGGTCGTTCACGCCCGAGAAGTCGAAGCGGCCCTCCTGCGGCTCGTGCACGTCCCAGGGCACGTAGGTCGTGACCAGGTTCATGTCGGCCGACGCGAGCAGGTCGAGCGTCTCCTCCCACAGGCGGTGCGTGCGGGCGACGTCGCCCTGCGGGTCGCGGATGCGGTAGTACTGCACCTCGCCGCCGTAGAGGAGCGCCGTCTGCCCGTCGATCGACAGCCCGCGCGGCGTGATCGCCACGCGCGCCGCCGGCGCCGGCGGCGGGGTCACGGCGCCGGGCGCGGCGCTCGTCACCGGGGCGGCCGCGCTTCCGGCGGCCCCGCCGCCGCTCGAGCCGCCGCCGCCGCAGGCGGTCGTCGTCAGGGTCAGGGCGACGGTGATGGCGAGGCGCTGGCGCATGGGCCCTCCGGTGAGGTCGCGTCGACCGCAACCTCTGAGCCGACGCAAGTTGCGGCTGCCGCAACGAAGTCGAGGCGGAGGGTTTACCAAATCCGGGAACCGGCGTCCTCATCCGGTCCGGTCCACTTCCGGACAAGGAGTTCGGACAGCGCACACCTGGTGGGCGGGGCTACGCCTTCTGGACGGGGAGCCGCCCCGACTGGATGTCGTCGAGGCGCCGCATGCCCTCGAGCAGGAGCGAGGTCGTGTCCTTGAAGAACGACCGCTCGCCCTCGGGCCGCTCGGCCGGCTGGAAGCCGAACTGGCCGGCGGTCCAGGTGAGGAACTCGTAGAACGCGTCCTCGGGCGCGCCCCAGGTGGCGCCGAGGCTCCAGATCTGCCCCTCGTGGAAGAACACCTCGAGCGTGCGCTCGCCCTCGGTGATCTTGAGCGCGCCGGTGCGCGAGGTCACGGTGATCGCCTGGATCAGCTCCGTCGGGCCGATCATCGTCAGGTTGCCCGTGACGGCCTTGCCGGTCTCGTCGCTGAACTGCTTCGAGAGCTTGTTCAGGCGCAGGGCCAGCAGCTTGGAGAAGTAGCGGTTGAGCACCGGGTTTCGCGCCAGGAGCGCGTCGAAGTCGGCCTTGAGCACGGTGAGCGTCTTGACCTGGTCGCGCGCGCGGATCGTGGCGCTGCACGGGTCGCCCGTGAGGAGCGACATCTCGCCGAAGCACTCGCCGGTGGAGAGGATCCCGAGCAGCTTCTCCTGCCCGTCGTCGCCCGGCTTGAGCACCTCGACCTGGCCCTTGACGATGATCGACAGCGCGCGCCCCGGCTCGCCGTAGGTGATGATCCGCTCGCCGGGCGCGTGCTCGGTGTCGCGGATCATCGGGCTGATCTTGTCCAGCTGCCGGTCGGGCAGCGAGGCGAAGAGCGGGATCGAGCGCAGCGACACGAGGCGCCGCGTCTTCTGCGGGTCGCGCTGGACGTCGCCCAGGCTCTCGAGCTGGAAGCCCGCCTGCGCCCGCCCGCCGCGGCAGCCGCGGCAGAGCAGCACGCCGTCGGCGGCGCCCGCGCCCGCGGTGAGCTTGATCGTCCAGGGGAGCAGGTCGGCCAGGGCGATCGCGCACACGGCGTCGCACTCGTCGGTGACGACCTCGGGGAGGGAGAGGGTCATGCGGTCGCCGACCTTGAAGATCGGGCAGTCGTGGACCTGCTCGATGGCGGCGACGACCTTCCTCGGCATGCTCCCCCCGGCGTCTACGACTTGAGGTCGTACCTTTCGCCCCGAGCCGTGTCAAACCACGCGGGAGGGCGACATGGGCCATCGCGACGTCCGCCGCCGCGCCGTTTGCCCGGCGCGGCCCGAGGGGCTAAGCTCGTGCGTTGCCTGAAGGTCCCCATGCCCCACGACTTCACAGCGGCTGGCGGCGCGCGCGGCGCCTCGGGGATCGCCGACGTCGGCTCCGACGCGCTGCGGTTCACCCTGGCGACGCTCGCCGCCGGGGTGCGCGCGCTGCACGGCGACGCGCTCCAGGACACCCCGCGCGAGGAGATGCTCGAGGACCTCTCGCACATCTTCGGCGGGCCCGACGAGCTCAAGGGCGCGCTCGAGGAGGCCTTCGAGCGCAGCCTGCAGACGCTGGTGATCGGCCTCAAGCAGGCGTGGCTCGTCGGGTCCGTGGAGACGGCCGACGGGCGCGACCTGTGCGAGGCCTTCGGCGAGCACCTGCGGGGCCCCTTCGCGGCCGAGTCCGGCCTCGAGGGCCGGCTGTTCATCGACTTCCTCGACGGCTTCTTCCTCGACTACGACACGGCGCGCGAGGCCGGCCCGGCGCTCCTCGGCCTGCCCGACATGGACGGCGCGCAGCTCTTCGGGCAGCTCCTCGACGCGGGCGGCGTCGTGCCCGCGCACGAGCTGGCCGCGCGCGCCACGGAGGCGATCCAGCGCGGGCTGATCGAGCACGCGCAGCTCGAGGAGGAGCACCCGATCATCCGCTTCGGCTGCTGGCAGGACCTGCTCGCCGACGGGCTCCACTGGCACTTCACGGACGTCGTGCGCGGCCACCCGAGCTGGTCGCGCTACCTCGACGCGACCGACCCCGAGCGCCTCGACCGCGTCGAGGGGCGGGCGATCGCCTCGCGCGACGACGAGGGGCGCGAGCGGGTGACGCTCCTGCGCGACCTCGGCGCGCGGCGCGCGCTCTACCAGGAGCGCACCGGCGAGGTCCTGCCCAACCGCGAGTGGCTGTTCGACGTCGCCGACCGCCTCGAGGAGGTCGAGGAGGCGGTCGAGAGCGACCTGCTCAAGGGCAAGCCGATCTCCGGGCACGACCTGCCGAAGATCGTGGCCGCCGCCGTGGCCAAGATCCACGACCGGCTGGGGACGACGCCGGTGGGCCGCCTGTCCGACGCCATGGCGCAGCCGGCGCCGGGCGCGGTCGACGTCCTGCGCCGCGCGCGGCGCGACTTCCGCCGCAGCCACTGGCAGGGGCCCGACTACGGCGACGCGGCGCTGCAGCTCGCGGGCGCGCTCCTGCCGCTCGTCGGCCCGCGCGCGGCGGAGCGCTACTACCGCGAGGCGGCGGCGTTCGGCGCCGACCGCGCGACCGCCGAGTACGGCCTGTTCCTCGTCGAGCTCTTCTCGCAGGACTTCCCCGCGGCGCTCGAGCACCTGAAGGTCGCCGCGGCGCTGAGCCCCGAGCGCTTCGCGCCGTTCGACATGACGCGCTACCCGCCCAGGGCGATCCTGGGCGCGGGCGGCGGCGGCCCGGTGTTCCTCGTCGACCGCCCGGAGGGCGAGCCGGGCGAGGAGGCGGTGGTCAAGTGCCTGTGGGACGCCGTGCGCGTCGTCGACCCGCGGCCGGGCCTCAAGCCGCTGGCCGAGCTGGCCCGCGCGGGCGTGGGCGGGTTCCCGCGGCTCCTGCACCTGGGCGTGCACCTCAAGGAGTTCCCCTACGTCGTCACGGCCAACGTCGAGGGCGACGACCTCGACCGCTTCCGCGAGATGCGCGGCGGCGATACGCCGGGCTCGGTCGTGGCGATGATCGGCGAGCGGGTCGCTGCCACCCTGCGCGACCTGCACGCGGCCGGGCTGGTCCACGACAACGTGAAGCCGGGCAACGTGCGCGTCGGCGCGGGCGAGGAGGGGCTATCGGTCACGCTCCTCGACCCGTGCATCCCCAACGTCCTCATGGCGGCGCCGGGGCGCGTGCAGGGCGTGCGCCGCCTGCTCGCCTGGTCGCGCGCCGGGCGGGTGATCGCCGAGGCCTTCGCCACCTACACGGCGCCCGAGGTCGTGCGCGGCGGCAAGGAGGCCTCGAGCCCGGCCGCCGACGTCTACTCGCTGGGCGCGGTGCTCTACAAGCTCGCGACGGGCGCGCCGCCGCGGCCGGCCGACCCGGGCGTGCTGCCGACGTCGCTGCGCGACGCGGTCATGCGCTGCCTGGACAAGGACCCGGCGCGCAGGCCGTCGGCCGAGGAGGCGCGGCGCCTCCTCGAGGACGCGCAGGCGCTGCCCGACGAGCCGGCGCCTCAGCGCCGACCCCTCGGCGCGCGCCGACCGCCGCGTCGCGCCCGGCCGCCGCGCCGCCTCGCCACCGCCGCCCCGCCGGCGGCCGCGCCGCGCGCCAGGCGGACCCGTTCGACGACCCCTTCGCCTCCCCGCCCGCCTACGCGCAGGGCGCTGCAGCCCCCGCCGCCGATCCGTTCGGCGCCCCTGCCGCCGACCCGTTCGGCGCCCCTGCGTTCGGCGCCCCTGCCGCGGACCCGTTCGGCGCCCCTGCGTTCGGCGCCCCTGCCGCCGACCCGTTCGGCGCCCCTGCCGCCGCCGACCCGTTCGGCGCCCCTGCCGCTGCTGACCCGTTCGGCGCCCCCGCCGCCGATCCGTTCGGCGCCCCTGCCGCCGACCCGTTCGGCGCCCCCCTGGGCGGCGATCCGTTCGGCGCCCCCGCCGCCGACCCGTTCGGCGCCCCCCTGGGCGGCGATCCGTTCGGCGCCCCCGCCGCCGACCCGTTCGGCGCCCCCGCCGCCGACCCGTTCGGCGCCCCCCTGGGCGACCCGTTCGGCGCGCCTGGCGCCGACCCGTTCGGCGCCCCCCTGGGCGACCCGTTCGGCGCGCCTGCCGCCGACCCGTTCGGTGCGCCCCTGGGCGACCCGTTCGGCGCGCCTGCCGCCGACCCGTTCGGCGCGCCCCTGGGCGACCCGTTCGGCGCGCCTGTTGGCGGCGACCCGTTCGCCATGCCCGCAGGGTTCGCGCCTGACCCCTTCGGCGCTCCTGCGGCGGAGGAGGACGAGGAGGAGCCGCTCGACCCGTCCGAGGCGCTGGCGCTGCTCGAGAACCTGATGGGGACCAGCAGCGCGCCGAAGAAGCCCGCCGCGCCGAAGAAGGCGCCGCCGCCGCAGGGGAGGGCTGCCGCCGGACCGGGGCGCCCCAGCGCGCCGCCCACCCGAGGGCCGTTCGCGGCGCCGGCCGACCCGTTCGCCGCGCCGGCCGACCCGTTCGCCGCGCCGCTGGCAACCCGTTCGGAGGCGCCGCCGGCAGCCATTCGCGCAGACGGCCGCCGACCCGTTCGCGCTGCCGCCCGGCGCCGCCGACCCGTTCGCGCTGCCGCCCGGCGCCGCCGGCCCGTTCGCCGCGCCGCCGGCCGGCGTGGACCCGTTCGCCGCAGCGCAGGCCGACCCGTTCGCCGCGCCGCCGGCCGGCATGGACCCGTTCGCCGCCGCGCAGGGCGACCCGTTCGCCGCCGCGCAGGGGTTCGACCGCAACGTCTCCGCCGGCGGGCTCTGGCTCTCGGAGGAGGTCGAGGCGCCCAAGCCGCCGCCCGCGGCCAAGGCCCCGGCCGCCAAGGCCCCGGCGGCCAAGACCGGCGCGACCAAGGCCGGCGGCGCGCGCGGCAAGAAGCAGCAGGCCGACGAGGAGTACGGCCTGGTCGTCTCGGGCCTGAGCTTGCCCTCGAAGCGCGACGCCGCCGTGCAGATCATCATGCAGGTCCGCGGCATGAGCGAGGGCGAGGCCCGCGACCTGTGCCGCTCGCCGGTCGTGCCCGTGATCAAGAAGGGGACCAAGGCGGAGGTCGACGCGGCGGAGGCCTTGTTCAAGGACGCCAAGATCCAGTGCCGCGTGACGACCAAGAAGAAGCGCTCGTAGGCGCCTCGCCGGAGGCCGCCGGCCACGCCGTGCCCCCTCCGCCTTCAGCCCGTCCGCGCCCCTGTTAGACTCACGCCTTCTCGAGCGCCCCGCTCTCCCTCCCCCGGGCGCGCGAGCGAGGAGGACACCCCACGTGAGCCAGGACACCGCCCGGATCGAGGCCCTCTACCAGTCGTCGGCCGCCCGTCACGCGCGCGCGCGCGAGCGGCTGGGGCGCCCCCTGACCCTGGCCGAGAAGGTCCTCTGGGCGCACCTGCGCGACGTCGACGGGCCGCTGCCCGAGCGCGGGGCGTCGTTCCTCGAGCTGAACCCGGACCGCGTGGCCATGCAGGACGCGACCGCGCAGATGGCGCTCCTGCAGTTCATGCTCGCCGGCAAGGACGAGGCCGCCGTGCCCACGACGGTCCACTGCGACCACCTGATCCAGGCGCGCGTCGGCGCGGCCAAGGACCTGAGCGAGGCCAACACGACCAACCGCGAGGTCTACGACTTCCTCGAGTCGGTCTCGCGCCGCTACGGGATCGGCTTCTGGAAGCCGGGCTCGGGGATCATCCACCAGGTCGTCCTCGAGAACTACGCCTTCCCGGGCGGCCTCATGATCGGCACCGACTCGCACACGCCCAACGCCGGCGGCATGGGCATGCTGGCGGTCGGCGTGGGCGGCTCCGACGCGGTCGACGCCATGGTCGGCCTGCCCTGGGAGGTGCTCTGCCCGCGCCTGATCGGCGTGAAGCTCACCGGCCAGCTCTCCGGCTGGACCTCGCCCAAGGACGTGATCCTGAAGATGGCCGAGATCCTCACGGTCGAGGGCGGCACGAACAAGATCATCGAGTACTTCGGCCCCGGCGTGCGCTCGATCAGCCTCACCGGCCGGGCGACGATCACCAACATGGGCGCCGAGGTCGGCGCGACGACGTCGGTCTTCCCCTTCGACGAGCGCACGGCGACCTACCTGCGCGCCACCGGGCGCGCCGACGTGGCCGCGCTGGCCGAGGCGCACCGCGCGCTCCTCGTCGCGGACGCCGAGGTCGAGCAGGACCCGGGCCGCTTCTACGACCAGGTGATCGAGCTCGACCTCTCGACGCTCGAGCCGCACGTCGTCGGCCCCTACACGCCCGACCTGGCCCGGCCGGTGTCGCGCCTGGGCGAGGACGCCAAGAAGAACGGCTGGCCGGTCGAGCTCAAGGCCGCGCTCATCGGCTCGTGCACGAACTCGTCCTACGAGGACATCTCGCGGGCGGCCAGCCTGGCCCGCCAGGCGCGCGCCAAGGGCCTCAAGGCCAAGGTGCCGCTGCTGGTGAGCCCGGGCTCGGAGCAGATCCGCGCGACGATCGAGCGCGACGGCCAGCTCAAGGACCTGCTCGACGTCGGCGCGACGGTCCTCGCCAACGCCTGCGGCCCGTGCATCGGCCAGTGGAAGCGCGAGGACATCCAGCAGGGCGAGAAGAACTCGATCCTCACGAGCTTCAACCGCAACTTCAAGAGCCGCAACGACGCCAACCCCGGCACGCACGCGTTCATCGCCAGCCCCGAGGTGGTCACGGCCTACGCCTTCTCGGGGACGTTCGACTGGAACCCGATGACCGACGCGCTGCCCGGCGCCGAGGTCAAGCTCGAGGCGCCGAAGGGCGACGAGCTGCCGTCCAACGGCTTCGCCGCCGGCGACGCGGGCTACGTCCCGCCCGACCCGGCCGGCAAGAGCACGCAGGTGAAGGTCGCCCCGACGAGCGACCGCCTGCAGCTCCTCGAGCCGTTCACGCCCTGGGAGGGCAAGGACCTCGAGGGGCTCGTCGTCCTGCTCAAGGCGCGCGGGAAGTGCACGACAGACCACATCTCGGCGGCCGGCCCCTGGCTGAAGTACCGCGGGCACCTGCAGAACATCAGCGACAACACCCTGCTCACGGCGGTGAACGACTTCACGGGCGAGAGCACCGGCGTCGACGCGCTCGACGGCTCGACGGGCAAGAAGTTCCCGGACCTGGCCAAGCGCTACAAGCAGGCCGGGCAGGGCTGGATCGTGGTCGGCGACTCGAACTACGGCGAGGGCTCGTCGCGCGAGCACGCGGCCATGAGCCCGCGCTTCCTCGGCTGCCGGGCGGTCGTCGTGCGCAGCTTCGCGCGCATCCACGAGACGAACCTCAAGAAGCAGGGCGTCCTGCCGCTGACGTTCGTCGACCCCGCCGACTACGGCAAGGTCCGCGCGAAGGACCGCGTCTCGATCCTGGGCCTGACCACCTTCACGCCCGGCAAGCCGCTCACGCTCCTCCTGAAGCACGACGACGGCAGCGAGGACCGGGTGCCCGTGAAGCACACGTTCACGGCCGAGCAGATCGAGTGGTTCAAGGCCGGCTCGGCGCTGAACCTCATCCGCAGGCGTCAGGGGACGTAGGCCTCGCCCCTACCCGGGCGTCAGGCTCGCCCGCGCCCCGCGCCGCTACGGACGGGCAGCGGGCAGTCGGCGGCGCCCGGCCAGCTTCTCCAGCGCGAGCTGCCCGCAGGCGGCGAGGATGTCGTCGCCGCGGGCGCGGCGGACGGTGACGTTCTCCACGCCCCCGTGCTGCAGCGCCGCCTGGAAGGCGGCCACCCGCTCGGGCGACGGCCGGGCGTAGGGCGCGCCCTCGTGCGGGTTGAACGGGATCAGGTTCACCTTCACCCGGTCGAGGACCTCGCGGCAGCGGCGCGCGAGCGTCCGCGCGTGCGCGGGCTCGTCGTTCACGCCGGCCAGGAGCACGTACTCGAACGTCACCCGGCGGCGGCGCGGCAAGGGCAGCGTCTTCAGCAGGGCGAAGACCTCGCCCACGTCGTGGCGCCGGTTCACGGGCATGAGGCGCCCGCGCACCTCGTCGTCGGGCGCGTGGAGCGAGATCGCCAGGTTGACGCCGGTGCGCTCGAGGAACTCGGGGATCCGGTCGACGAGCCCGACGGTGGACACCGTGATGCGCCGCGGCGGGAAGGCCAGGCCGGCGTCGTCCGTGAGCACCCGCAGGGCGGTGACGGTGGCCTCGATGTTGTGCAGGGGCTCGCCCATGCCCATGAACACGAGGTTCGTCAGCCGCCGGTGCACCTCGCCGCCCTGGCCGCGGCCCATCTTCAGCACGCGCGCGTCGCCGCGCGCGACGAGCACGCGCTCGGCGGCCAGCACCTGCTCGGTGATCTCCCAGGCGGCCAGGTCGCGCACGAGGCCCATGGTGGCCGTGCGGCAGAAGCTGCAGCCCATGGCGCAGCCGACCTGCGTCGACACGCACAGCGTCCGCCGCTCGCCCTCGGGGATGATCACGCACTCGACGTCGCGCCCGTCCTCGAGCGCGAGGAGCATCTTGATCGTCCCGTCGGCGGCCGCCCGGGCGTCGGTCGCCTCGAGCCGCGGCAGGCGCGCGCCGGCGCGCAAGTCCTCGCGCATGGCCGCCGGGAGGTCGGTCATCACGTCGACCGACTCGGCGAGGCGCCGCCACACCCAGCGGAACACCTGGTCGCCGCGGTAGGGCGGGTGCCCGCGCGCCGCCAGCGCGGCGCGCAGCCCTTCGCGGTCGAGGTCCTTGAGGTTGAGGAGGGCGGAGGTCATCGCACGTCGAGCGTACCGCGACACGGAGCCGCCGCCCAGCCTCCCAGGGACCCGCGCGGCTCCGCCCGCGGGGGCAGCAGGCCGGGCGACATCCGCCAGCCGTCGACCACGCGCGTGCGCGATTCCACGGGTGGAATGGACCCACAGGCGTGGGGAGGGCGTGGAGGCCGAGGCCCTGCGGCGCGCGCGCGGGTCATATCGATCGCCGGGTCCTACGGCCCGCAGGGCCCGGCAGCCGCGGACCGTCGATCACGCGAGGGCTCGATCCCACGGGTGGAATGGACCCACAGGCGAGGCGAGGGCGCGGAGGCCGAGGCGAGGGGGTGCGCGCGCGGGTCGTATCAGACGCCCTGATCCTACGACCCGCGCGCGCACCCCATCGCACGGCATCCGCGGCCGCAGCCGTCGATCGCACCTAGTCGATCTTGACTTCGATGGGCGTCTCGGCGGGCGGGCTCGCCTGCCCCACGGCCTCGACCTGGTGCGTGGCCATCTCCTGGGCCAGGACCTCGGGCGGCGGGGGCGGCGCGAGGTGGATCTTGCGCTGGAGGACCTCCTCGAGCGCGATCTGGATCGGGTTGCGCGACTCGAGGTCGACGAGCTTGCGCTGCTTGCCCTTGACGAGCTCGCGGCACCGCTTCTGGATCAGCACCGTGAGCTCGAACGTGTTCCCGACGAGTTCCTTGGCGCGATCCCAACGCTGAAGGTCCACGGCGCGGCCTCTCCGGATCGGGGTGAGTGCGGTACGTGCGCCCCGGGGCGGGGCGCGACCGAATGGGCGTGGGGATGCCGACACGGGCATCCCCACGAAGCGCGTCAGGATACCTGATCTCCGCCGCCTGTCCAGGGGTCGGGCACCGGGCTTGCTGGCGCGTTCCCACGGGTGCCGGGCTTGTGTCCGGCGCGCCACACGCCTAGTGTGACCGACGGCTGCGGCCGCGGACGCCGGTCGAGGGGGGGCGCGCGCGGGTGAGCCGGCGCCTTGAAGACAGGCCCCGGTCTGCGGGCGGGGAAGCACGGGACCCTCGTTGAGCACGTCGCCGAAGCACGTCCTCTGCCCCGGCTGCCGGTTCCCGAACCTTCCGGGCTCCCTCGTGTGCCTCACCTGCAAGGCGCCGCTGCCCGGCGCCCTGACCGAGGACGGGGCCACGGAGCGGCTGCTCATGCCGCGCGGGCTCCCGGGGGTCCGGCCGCCCGCGCCCGAGCGGGGGGCGGCGTCCGACCAGCTCACCGACACGCTCCGCCGGCGTACCGTGGCCTGGCTCATGTGCGACCCCTTCGACCCGATCCCCCTCGGGGCGGTGCCCACGCTCTCGATCGGCCGGGGGCGCGAGTGCGGCCTGGTCCTCCCGCACACCGGCGTCTCGCGCGAGCACGCGATCGTGCGCGTCCTGGGCCGCTCGATCCTGCTCGAGGACCGCTCCACCTTCGGCACGTTCATCAACGGCCAGCGCGCGGGCACCTGCGAGCTGCGGCCAGGCGACCGCATCGCGATCGGCCCCTACGAGCTGCGCGTCGTCGCGGCCCAGTCCGACGAGGGCTCGGCCGAGGGCACGCGCCAGATGAAGGTGCCGCTCGTCGACCCCGAGGCGACCGCCATGGCGGGCAGCCTCGAGCGGGTGCCGGCGTTCGAGGTCCTCCAGGGCTTCGAGTTCCACGCCAAGACCGGCACGCTCCACGTCATCACGCCCGAGGGCGTGGAGGGCGTCCTGACGATCCTCGACGGCCGACCCGTGCACGCCCGCATGGGCGACCTCGTCGACGACGAGGCGGTCCTCGCCCTGGCCCTCCTGCGCGCCGGCCAGTTCCGGGTCCTCTCCGCGGCCGAGCCGGGCCCGCAGACGATCCGCGCCTCGCTCACCGAGCTCCTGCTCGAGGCCAGCCGCCGCCTCGACGAGCGCGCCCGCTAGACGGCCGCCGCCCAGGCGGCGCGGAGCAGCGCGAGCGCGGCCTCCACCGCGTCGGGCCCGTCGAGGCGGTAGGCGATCCAGTCGGACGCCCGGGGGCGCGGCACGGCGCGCGGGTCGCCGCGCAGGGCGCGCTGCGCGGCGCGCGGCAGCCGGATGTCGACCTCGCCGCCCGGGTGGAAGTGGGCGAACTCGCGCGCGCCGCGGCGGAAGGCCAGGCCGCCGCCGAAGCGCGAGGGCGCCTCGCTGACGTCGGGCAGCGCCTCGAGGACGCGGTCGCGCAGGGCCTGCTCGAGCGCCTCAGGCGTTCTCGACGGTGAGCCCGACCTCCTGGCCAAACGACACCTCCAGGTTGTGGCCGTCGGGGTCCGCGATCAGGGCGTAGTAGCCCACCGGCGGCCCCTCGTCGAGCGGGCCCAGGCGCAGCCGCCCCTCGGCCCGGGCCTGCTCGGCCAGGCGGTCGACCTCCTCGCGGCTGGCGCAGCCGACGCCGAGGTGCGCGATCCCGTCGAGCCGCGCCGTGACGTCGTGGGACTCGATCAGCACGATCACGAACGGCCGCGTGGCGTCGCTCAGCCACACGACGCGCCGCCCCGGCGCCTCGCCGCGGGCGTGGACCACCTTCATGGCGGCGTAGCGCCCGTAGAAGGCCGCGCTGGCGTCGACGTCACGGGCGGTCAGGGCGACGTGGGTCAAGCCCAGGTCGGGTCGGGTCACGCGGCGACCTCCGGGTGGCTCGATGCTACCGCGCCAGGCGGCCGTCGGCGTAGGGAGTGGCTGGCCCCGGAGCAGCCTCCGGGGCCCCCGCAGTCCCCGAGCGCCGCCGACGTGCGCGTCGAGGTCAGTCGGGCCGCCCCTTTCCGCCACACCCAGGCCGAGGGCGCCCTCGTCGCCGAGCCTGCTTCTCTGGCCCTTGCTCGCCGTGCTACCAGGGAGCGCCCCGAGACCGAGGCACCGGTGACCATCGACGACTTGATCGTGACCCGCCTCGCGGCGCGGCTCCTGCCGTCGCTGCGCGGCGCGCTCCTGCTCCTCCTCGACGACTGCCGCGACGGCCTCCTGCCCCGGGGCGTGCTCGGGGCCCTGCGGGAGCGCGGGATCCTGAGCCCGGAGGACCTGGCCTCGGTCGAGGTGGGCGTGGCGCGCTACAAGCGCGGGCGCGCCCTGAGCATCTACCAGGACCTCCTCGTCCAGGCCGGCTGCGACCGCCAGGCGCTCGCCGACCACGTGACGGCGCTCGGCCAGCAGGTGAGCGTCCCGGCGCTGAGCGAGCGCGTCCTCCGCCGCGGCCTGCTCGCGGCCGAGGCGGAGGCCACCGCGCGCTTCCAGGCGCGGGTCCTGTTCGACGCCGACCTGGCCCGGCAGGTCGACGAGCACCGCGCCGCCCGCGCGGCGGTCGGCGAGCCGGCGGAGCGGCCGCGCGGCCCCATGGACACCGGGCGCTTCGCCGCGCAGGCGCAGCTCCCCACGATCCAGAGCGCGGTGTTCCGCCTCGACGCCCCGCTCCCCGCCCCGCCGCCGGAGGAGGTGGCGGAGATCGTGTCGTCGGGGCAGGGGGCGCTCGAGAGCTCCGACCTCCCGGGCGGCCCTCCTGGCTTCGGCTTGCCCGACTGGGTGGACACGGCGATCGCCGGGCGAGAGCCGCTGGTCGTGGACGACTACCGCCTGCTGGCGCGCGTCGGGGTCAGCCGCCGCGCCTCGGTCCTGCTCGGCTACCACCTGAAGCGGCGCGACCGACCGGTCGTCCTCAAGCTCCTGCGGGCCGGGCAGCCGCGCGAGGCGCGCCAGCGCCTCGAGCGGGAGGCGCGGCTGCTGGCCCGGATCAAGCACCCGCTGGTCCCGCCGGTGATCGACCGGGGCGAGGAGGACGGGCGGCCCTACCTCGTGTTCGACTTCTTCCCGGGGCGCCCCCTCGGGGTCGAGCCCTCGGCGGCCCCGCCCATGGCGCCGCGCCGCGCGACGGCGATCTTCGCCAGGCTGCTCGAGGCGCTCGACGCCGTGCACGCGGCGGGCGTCATTCACCGCGACATCAAGCCGGAGAACGTCCTCCTCGACGCACGCACCGACGAGGTGCGCCTGATCGACTTCGGCACCGGGAAGCGCGCCGGTGACCCCGAGGAGGCGGTCGCCGAGGGCGACTTCCTCACCGCGGGGCGGCCGCTCCTGGGGACCCCGCGCTACATGGCGCCCGAGCAGGCCCAGGGCGCGAAGGTCGACGAGCGCGCCGACCTCTACGCGGCCGGGGTGCTCCTGTTCGAGCTGATCGCCGGGGCGCCGCCCTTCGAGGGCGACGGCCCCCTGGCCGAGCTGACCGCCCGCATCGACGGGCGGCCGCGCACGCTGGTCGAGGTGCGCCCGGAGGCGCGGACGCTGCCGGTGCGCTTCCACCGCTACGTCGGCGCGCTCCTCCGGCCCGACCCGGCGGGGAGGCCGTCGAGCGCGCGCGAGGCGCTCGAGGGCTTACGGGAGGCGACGCGCGGCCTGCCGCCCGGCTGAGCGCTACGTCGCCCCGGGCTTCACGACCCGCGGCTGCCGCCGCGCGTAGGGCACCCACTCGCCGCGCCAGGCCCGGACGGCGGCGCGGATGTTGAGCACCATCATCACCGGCACCCACAGGCCGACCGTGACGATCGTGAGCGGGATCGACCAGAGCGAGAAGACGAGCGCGCGCCAGGCGTGGTGGGAGGCGAAGGCCTGCCGCTCGCGCGTGAGCCAGTAGATCACCAGCGGCAGGAGGACGCCGACGCCCAGGACGTTGGCCAGGTGCGCCACGGCGGCGACGGAGCGCTCGCTCGCCTCCTCGGGGTCGCCCGGCGGGTCTCCCGGTCCGCCGACGACGGCCTCGGCGCGCGGGGCCGAGAGCCCGCGGCAGCCGGGCGTGCCGCAGCGGCGGAACTCGTCGACGCAGCCGGCGTGGTGGATCGTGCGGCAGCCGGGGCAGACCTCCAGGCGGGGGAGGGACGTGAGCGCCTCGAGGCACAGGGGGCAGGTCGCCTCGGCCTTCACCTGCACGCGCGGGCCGGCGTCGGCGTGGTCGGCGTCGTCGTGCTCGGCCGGCGCCGGTGGGCGCTCGCGGTCGATCGGGCGGGGGTGCTCGAGTCCCATGGCCCGATCGTACCTCGCCGCCGCCCGCGCGCTTGCTCGCGGGGGAGCGCGGGGCGTACGCTCCGGCATGCTCGGACCGACGCCTGACCCCGCGGGCGCGCGCTTCCGGATCGTCGCGGAGCTCGGCCGCGGCGCCGTCGGCGCGGTCTACCGGGCCGTCGAGGCGGAGAGCGGGCGCGAGGTGGCGCTCAAGGTCCTCCTCGAGCGACCCGACCCCACGCGGCTGGCCCGCTTCGCCCGCGAGGGCGAGGTCACGGCGGCGCTCGACCACCCGGGGATCGTCCGCGTCCACGCCTCGGGCGTGCTCGGCGGGCGCCCGTTCCTGGCCTACGAGCTCGTGCCCGGCGGCGAGACGCTCGCCGACGCCCTGGCGACGCTCGACCGGTCCACGCGCCTGCGCCTCCTGCGCGACGCGGCCGCCGCCGTCGGCCACGCGCACGCGCGCGGCGTCGTCCACCGGGACCTCAAGCCGAGCAACGTGCTCATCGACCGCGCGTCGGGCGACGTCCCGCGCGCGCGCGTGGCCGACTTCGGCATGGCGCGCCTCACCGGCGACTCGCAGGACCGCCTGACGCGCACCGGCGCCATGGTCGGCACCCCGCACTACATGGCGCCCGAGCAGGCCGCCGGGGCGCGCGACGTCGGCCCGCCGGCCGACGTGTGGGCGCTGGGGGTCATGCTCTACGAGGCGCTCGTCGACCGGCTGCCCTTCGACGGCGAGACGCTGCAGGAGCTCGTGGCGCGCCTCTGCGCCGCCGACCCGACGCCCCCGCGCGCGCTCGACCCGGCGCTGGCCCCCGACCTCGAGGCCGTCGTCCTGCGGGCGCTGGCGCGGGAGCCCGGCGAGCGCTACCCCGACGCCGGCGCCCTGGCGGCCGACCTCGACGCCTTCCTCCGCGGCG
>JAHBXY010000094.1 GCA_019636275.1 Planctomycetota bacterium
CCCGCGCGCCGGGGCCTGGTCGCCGCGGGCGGCGGCCAGGTCGCGCACGAACGAGGCGACGTCGGGGTAGCGATCGATCGGCCGCCGGGCCAGCGCGCGCAGGCACACCGCCTCGAGCGCCGGCGCGACGCCCTCGGCGAGGCGCGAGGGCGGGGGGAACGGGGCGCCCTCGGCGACCTTGGTGAAGACCTCGAGCGCCGTCGCGCCCTGGTGCGGCGTCCGGCCGGCGAGCACCTCGTAGAGGACGACGCCCAGGGCGTAGACGTCGGTCCAGGGCCCGACCTCGCCCAGCCGGCCCATGGCCTGCTCGGGGGCCATGTGCGTGGGTGTGCCCACGAGGTCGCCCGAGCGCGTGAGGCGGTCGGCGCGCAGGCCGAGCGAGCGCGCCAGGCCGAAGTCGGTCAGGCGCGCCTGCCCGGCCTCGTCGACGAGGACGTTCTCGGGCTTCACGTCGCGGTGGACGATCCCGCGCGCGTGAAGGTGACCGAGCGCCGCGGCGACCTGCGCGATGACGTCGAGGGCCGCGTCGAGCCCGAGGAGCTGCTTCTGCAGGGCCTCGGCGAGCGAGCGCCCGCGCACGAGCTCCATGGCGTAGTAGGGGGCGCCCTCCTCCGTCTCGCCGGCGCTGTGCACGCGGACGATCCCGGGGTGGTCGTCGACCTGCGCCAGGGCCTCCATCTCGCGGCGGAAGCGGCCGACGGCGTCCTGGTCGCCGAGCATGTCGGGGCGCACGAGCTTGAGGGCGTACTCGTGGCCGAGCTCCGGGTGCTCGACGCGCAGGACGAACCCCATGGCGCCCCGGCCGAGGAGCTCGCGGACCACGTACGGACCGATCCGCTGCCCGGGGCGCATGGCGCGAGGATGACCGATCCGGGGGCGGGAAGCCACCGGGGGAGGCCGCGCTCACCGCCAAGAAGGACCTCGGTCGAGTCTTCCGTTCCCGTTCCCGTTCCCGTTCCCGTTCCCGTTCCCGTTCCCGTTCCCGTTCCCGTTCCCGCACCTCCGAGGTTGCTGATCATGCGAGTGAGCATGGAGACCACACGGAGCAAGAGGTTTAGACCCGCGCTCGTCGTGGTCGAAGTTCATGTGGCCCCGACAACCGGGAACGGGAACGGGAACGGGAACGGGTGGCCCAACAACCGGGAACGGGAACGGGACGACGCAGCAGTTCGCGCGCCAGCCACATGCGTCCTGGCGGTTCTCGTGAGTCGTCCAGGCTAGAACGGACCCAGGTCGACGACCTCCGGGGCCGCGCCGGGCACCGGCTCGCGGACCTCGTAGGCGTGATCGGGCTGGAGGCCCTCGACGACGGTGGTGCCCGTGCGCGAGGGCCAGCGGATCACGACGCGGTCGACGGCCGCGGCGCGGCCGAGGCCGAAGACGAGGGGGCGCGCGTCCTGGTGGCCGGCGTGGCCCTGCCCGCCGAGGATCTCGCGCGTCTGGCGCAGGCCGCCGGCCTCGACCGAGACGCGCGCGCCGATCGCGTCGCGGTTGGCGCCGCCCTCGGCCGCGCCGCGGCCCACGAGGCGCAGCCCGAGCGAGCGCCGCCCGGCGCGCGGGGTGCGGTTCTCGAGGAGCACGGGGCGCAGCGTGCGCGCCGCGGCCTGCTCGGCGGGCAGGCGCATGTTCGTCAGCCCGGTGACCACGTCCTCGTCGCCGTCGCGGTCGTAGTCGGCCAGCGAGAGCTGCGCGGCGTTGAGGACGTCGATCCCGGCCGCGGCCGTGACGTCGGCGAACTCGAGCGGCAGCGTCTGGCGGAACAGGCGCAGGCGCTGCTCGTCGGGGTAGTCGCCCGAGGCCAGGAGCAGGTCGGGCCAGCCGTCGAGGTCGGCGTCGGTCCAGCCGGCGTAGAGGTCGCCCTGGTTCCAGTTGGGGACCTCGTGGCGGCGCGGCATGGCGTCGGGCAGGCGGCGGAAGCGCACCGCCCCGCGCGCGCCGCCGAGGTTGACGAGGAGCGCCGAGCGGTCGGACGAGGGCCCCGCCCACGCGTGGGTGATCTCGGCCAGGAACACGTCGAGGCGCCCGTCGTTGTCGACGTCGATCACGGCGGCGTCGAACGTGTTGCCGTTGGCGCGGAAGGGGCGCTCGTCCTCGCGCGGCTGGCCGAAGCGCTCCTTCCACCAGCGCTTGGTCTCCTCGGGGTAGAGGCCGCTCGTGTCCTCGTCGCCGGCGAAGCCGCTCGCCAGCCCGGCCTCGACGAACGTCCCGTCGCCGCGGTTCATGTAGAGCAGGTTGCGCTGCCTCCCGTAGGCGCACACGAGGATGTCCGGCCAGCCGTCGCCGTCGACGTCGGCCGTCGTCAGGCCGTAGACCGGCCGGCGGCTGTCCTCGTGGCCGGGTTCGCGGCGGAGCGTCAGCCCGGCGCGGTCGGTGACCTCCTCGAAGCGCCCGCCGCCCAGGCCGCGGTAGAGGCGCACGGCGGTGGCCTCGAGCGGCAGGCCGCCGGCCACGTAGTCGCCGGCCGTGACGAGGTCGAGGACGCCGTCGAGGTCGAAGTCGAGGAACGCGGCGCAGGTGAGCGGCTCGGGCGGGAGCTCGAAGGTGACCTTCGACGACGCGACGGCCGCGCCCGTGGTCCCGTGGCGGAGCAGGCGCACGTGCGAGCGCCGGCCGGGGTCCTTCCAGTCGGGCGCGGTCGGGTCGAGGCGCCAGGCGACGAGCGCGTCCTGGTGGCCGTCGTCGTCGAGGTCCGCCAGGGCGAGCAGGTCGGGGCGGTCCTCGGGCGCGGGGCCGGCCAGGCCGCCCTCGAGCCGCACGAAGCGTCGGCCGCCGCGCGGGTCGGCGACGTTGCGGTGGACGCGGTGCTTGTGGATGACGAGGTCGGGCCAGCCGTCGCCGTCGAGGTCGGCGAAGACGCTGCGGTGCGCGTCGCCCGGCTCGAGGCCGCGGTCGAGGGTCACGTCGACGTAGCGCGGGCCCTCGTCGGCCCGGACGGCGGCCAGGGCGGCGACGGCCAGGGTGAGCGCGGGAGCGACGGCGCGCATGGGCGACCTCCGGGGGGATTTCACCACGGCTCGGCGACGTATGATGGCGCCATGAGCGCGGAGCCGACCTACGTCGACCTCAAGGACTCGCAGGGGCTGTTCGTGATCGGCTGGTCCGACGGCGGCGAGACCCGGATCCCCTACCGGCGGCTGCGGCAGGCCTGCGAGTGCGCCCTGTGCGTCGACGAGCTCTCGGGCGAGCGGCTGCTCGACCCGGCCAGCGTGGCCGAGGACGTGGGCGTGCACGACTGCCAGGAGGTCGGCGCCTACGGGCTCCGCTTTCACTGGAGCGACGGGCACTCGACCGGGATCTACACGTTCGAGAAGCTGCGCCGGCTGGGCTGACGGGCGGGTTGTCGGTGCCCCCGGCCACAATGCCGCCATGACCCCCGACGCCCCCGCGCGCCGCCCGCGCGCCGCCGCCCGCCCCGCGCGCCGCCGGGCGCCTTCGACGACGCCTTCGACGACGCCCGCGGCCGAGGACCCGCAGGCCCGGCTGTGGGGCGACGACGACGCCTCGACCGGCTTCTTCGTCGAGGTGCGCGACTTCGACCGCTTCGGGGCGCGGAGCCTGCGCGGCGAGACGCTCGGCGTGCCGACGTTCACCAACGAGTTCTGGACGGCGCGGCAGCGCCAGGCCGACGGGCTGCACGAGGTCTCCTACCGGGCCTGCTTCAAGCCGCAGCTCCCGGCCTTCTTCATCGACCGGCTGACGCGGCCCGGCGACCGCGTGTACGACCCGTTCATGGGCCGCGGGACGACGCCGCTCGAGGCGGCGCTGCGCGGGCGCGCGCCGCTGGGCAACGACAAGAACCCGCTCTGCGCGCAGCTCGTGGCCCCGCGCCTCGACCCGCCCACCGTCGAGGAGGTCGAGGCGCGCCTGGGCCAGCTCGACCTCCGGGGCGCGGCGCCCGACGACGACGACCTGCGGACGTTCTTCCACCCCGAGACGCTGGCCGAGCTCGCGGCCCTGCGCGCGCACCTGCAGGCGCGCGAGCGCGCGGGCGCGCTCGACCGGGTCGACCGCTGGCTGCGCATGGTGGCGCTCAACCGGCTAACCGGCCACTCGAGCGGCTTCTTCTCCGTCTACACGCTGCCGCCCAACCAGGCGGTCACGGCGCAGGCGCAGCGGGTGATCAACGCGCGGCGCGGGCAGACGCCGCCGCGGCGCGAGGTGGCCCCGCGGATCGTCGACAAGACGCGCGCCCTCCTGCGCGACCTCGACGACGCGGCGCGCGCGCGCCTGGCGCTCGCGGCCGAGCAGGCGGTCCTGCTCACCGGCCCGGCCGACGCCACGCCGGCGCTGGCCGACGGGAGCGTCGACCTCGTGGTCACGTCGCCGCCGTTCCTCGACGTCGTCGACTACGCGACCGACAACTGGCTGCGCGGATGGTTCGCCGGCGTCGACGTCGCCGGCGTCGGCCTGACGACCCCGCGCGACCTGGGCGCCTGGCAGGCGGCGATGACCGCCGTGCTCCGCGAGCTGCGCCGCGTCCTGCGCCCGGGCGGCCACGTGGCCTTCGAGACCGGCGAGGTCCGCGGCGGCAAGGTGCGCCTCGAGGAGGCGGTGATCCCCTGCGCCCGCGAGGCGGGGCTGCGGCCGCTGCTCGTGATGATCAACCAGCAGGCGTTCACCAAGACGGCGAACTGCTGGGGGGTCGACAACCGGGTCAAGGGCACGAACACGAACCGGATCACGGTGCTCGTCCGCGACTGACGCGCCCCGCGGTCACGTCGGCGGGGGCGCCTCGGGGCCGAGCACCGTCTCCACGGGGACGCGTACGTCCGGCAGCGCGAGAGGGCTGAGCACCTCCCCGGGGCGGTGGCGGGTGACGCGGGTGTAGCCGCCGTCGGGCTCGGGGCCGCGGTGCACCTCGACGAGGCGGCCGGGGAGGTCGACGATCCACACCTCCGCCACCCCGGCGCGGGCGTAGATCGGCACCTTGACGCGGCGGTCCTTCTCGATGGTGGCGTCGCCGACCTCGATCAGCAGGAGCACGTCGTCGGGGCCGGGATGGCCGCGCCCCGGGCGCGCGAGGACCACGTCCGGCTCCGGCTCCGAGTCCGGCGGGAGGCGCACCGGGTTCTGGATGCGCACCCGGGCGCGGTCGCCCGCGGCCGGGACGAGCAGGTGGTTGAGCGCGTCGACGCAGTCGCCGTGCTCCTCGCCGATCGGGGGCATCGCGACCACCTCCCCGTCGAGCAGCTCGACGCGCTCGTCCTCGGTCAGGACCGCCGCCGCGATCATGCGCTCGTACTCGTCGACGGTGAAGCGGCGCCGCCGCAGCCAGGGCGCCGTGGCCCTGCCCTCCGTGAGGATCGTCACGTCGGCCTCCCCGTCCAGCATAGCAAGCATGGGGGCCCGAGCGCTGAAGGCGAGGATCAGGCGAGCGCGAGCGTGCGGCCGCTCTGGGCGTAGAAGGCCATGGGGTTGTCCCACACGACCTTGCGCACCTGCTCGGGGGTGTAGCCGCGCTTGCGCATCTCGTGCGCGACGCGCGCGACCGAGAGCGCGTCCGAGTGGCCCCAGTCGGCGCTCGAGTTGACCATCATGCGCTCGGTCCCGTGCTCGTCGAGGATGTTCACGGCGCGCTCGGGCGAGAGCTTCGTCACCGGGTAGACGGTATGGCCGGCCCAGCAGCCGAAGTCGCGGCACAGGCCGATCGTCTCCTCGGTGTTGTGGTCGATCAGCGTGCGCTCGGCCGGGAAGTCGTGCTCGCGCACCATGTCGATGATCCGCTGCACGCCCGCGCGCTTGTTGCGGTGCGGCGTGTGGACCATGAGCGGCAGGTGGTGCTTCTTGGCCAGCTCGATCTGCGCGTGGACCGCCTCGACCTCGGGCTCGGTGATGTCGTCGAGGCCGATCTCGCCCACGGCCACGCAGCGCTCGTGCACGAGGAAGGTCTCGAGCTCGGCCAGGACGTCCTTCGCGAGCTGCCGGTCGTTGGCCTCGCGGGGGTTGAGCGCGATGCACGAGTAGTGGGCGATCCCCCACTGCCGGGCCCGGTCGCCCTCGAAGCGCAGGATGTGGTTGAAGTAGTCGCGGAAGGTCCCGGGCGACGTCCGCGGCTCGCCCAGCCAGAACGAGGGCTCGACGACGACGCGGTAGCCGGCGAGGGCCATCTTCTCGTAGTCGTCCGTGACCCGGGAGATCATGTGGATGTGCGGGTCGCAGATGTCCATGGCGCTCGTCCTCCGGGGTCCTCCCGCGGCGCGGCGGGCGGCGTATCCTAACCCCCGACCGCCCGGGGACGGGCCTGGTCGGCCCCGTCGCGCGGATCGTCAAGGTCCACGGCGCTGGCTTCCTGCGGCGCGGCTTGTTTTATCCCCTTGCCACTGCTACTGTTCCACGCTGAGAGTCCACCTCGAGGCAAGACCGGCGCGTCAGCCACGCGCCGAGGGGTTCGATGGGCCTGCGCGGGAGCGTCCGGGCGTTCAGCCTGGATCAGCTGCTCAACTTCCTGTCCGCCAGCGGACACCGGGGCACGCTCTCGATCTTCCACGAGGACGCGCAGAAGACCCTGTACCTACATCAGGGCGGGCTGTACTTCGAGCGCTCGAACTGGAGCTTCCGCCTGGGCGACGCGCTCGTGCGCCGGGCCGAGCTCACCCACGACCAGCTCGCGCGGGCCGTCGCCGAGCAGGAGCGGAGCGAGGGCGGGGAGCGCCTGGGCGAGGTGCTCGTGCGCCTGGCCTTCGTCACCCCGGAGCGGATCCTCGCCGCGCGGCGCTTCCAGGTCGAGGAGGAGATCTACGAGCTCTTCGGCTGGCAGGACGCGTTCTTCGAGTTCGCCAAGGACAAGCTGCCGCCCGACTTCGAGCAGCGCCTCGCGGACCCCGAGGAGTTCCGCTTCGACATCCAGTCGCTGCTCATGGAGGCCGCCCGGCGCCTCGACGAGTGGCAGGCGATCCGCGAGGCGCTCCCCTCGGAGAAGCGCCTCTTCGTCCTCTCCGAGCGCGAGGGCGCCTGGGAGCGCGCGACGACGTCGCTCGTGACGGCCGGCTCGCGCGTCGTCACCCCCGACACGGTGTTCGACGGACGCACGCCGCTGGCCGACCTGGCGCGCGTCCTCGGCCTGTCGCGCTTCGAGGCGCTGGCCCTGGCCACGCGCCTCCTGCGCGGCGGCGACGTGCGGGGGCTGCAGCGCCACGAGCTCGAGTCGCGCTTCCGCACCGCCCTCGAGGCCGACCTCGACCAGGCCATCGCCCTCTACGAGTGCGCCCTCGAGTCGCCCGAGTTCGAGGCGCGCGGGCGCTTCCTCGACCGCGTGCTCTTCGGCTGCGCGGCGTTCCGCGAGCGCTCGGCCGTGGAGCGCCTGCACGTCGACGCGCGGGTCACGGGCAAGCGGGCGTTCGAGATGCTCCTGGCGCTCTTCCGCCAGGGGATCACCTGCGAGTACTCGGCCCGCGAGGAGGCCCGCTCGCACGTGCTCGGGCTGGCCAAGGGGGCGCTCCTCTGGCGCGTGCCCGAGGGGGCGCAGCCGCCGAACATCCTCAAGCACCTCATGGCGCGGACCCCGATCCCCGAGGCCGACCTGGCGCGGGCGCGCGAGCAGCAGCGCGAGACGGGGCGGCCGATCCAGACGCTCCTCGTCGCCGGCGGCCTCGTGACCATGGACGCGTGGTTCCGCGCCCAGAAGGACGCGCTGCTCGACGAGCTGTTCGGGATCTTCTTCCTCCGGCGCCCCTACGTCGAGGTGAAGACGGGCGACCAGCGCCAGCAGGGCCACGGCCTCGACATCGAGGTGCCGATGCTCCCCTGGCTCCACGCCGAGGTCATGCGCGAGATCCGGCAGTGGGAGACCATGCTGGGGACGATCCCCTCGGTGCGGTCGATCTTCCGCCTCACGCCCAAGGGGGAGAAGTCGGCCGTCGGCCCCGACGACCTGCTCCTGCAGTTCGACGGCCACCGCTCGCTCGAGGAGGTCCTCAAGGCGCAGCCCCGCTCGCCGCCGGAGTTCTTCGCCTGGGTCTACGAGCGCATCGAGGGCGGACGCCTCGAGGGGATCGCGCCCGACGACTACTCGGCGCGGATCGAGGAGGCGGCGCGGGGCGGGCAGCGGGCGGAGGCGATCTCGCACTGCGTGGCGGCGATCGAGTCGGTCCCCGACCCGACGCCCTTCCGCGAGCGGCTCAAGGGGCTGCAGGCGATCGCGGCCGAGATCACCATGCAGACGTCGCGGCACGCGCTGCGCGGCGACCTGGCCTCGTTCTCGCTGCCGGAGGTGCTGCAGAGCTTCTACATGACGAAGCGCTCGGGCACGCTGCGCGTCGAGCTGAAGACGGCGGTCGAGACCCGCTGGCGGCAGCTCTACTTCGACCGCGGCGAGGTCTACCTGCTCGCGGGCGACCACCAGGAGCTCGCCGACGACGACCTCGTCGACGAGCTGATCGTCGGCGGCAACCTCACCGAGGACCAGATCGCGTCGGCCGCCGCCGCGCAGATGAAGGACGAGGTCTACGACATCTTCCTCTGGGACGGCGCCGAGTTCGAGTTCGCCGCCGACCACCTGCCGCGCGAGTTCACGCAGGCCAGCTCGCGGCGCAAGGTGCGGCTGAACACCTACGGCTTCCTCCTCGAGGCGGTGCGGCGCATCACCGAGTGGGAGGAGGTGCGCAAGGTCATCCCGTCGGACGACCTCGTGCTCGCCTTCCCCAGCAACGAGGCCAAGCTCAAGGCGATCAGCGGCACGGGCGCCAAGGACCTGCTGCTCCTGGTCGACGGGCGCCACCCGATCGCCGACCTGGTGCGCATCTCGGGCGTGGCCCGGTTCAAGGCCTTCGTGCAGCTCGCCGAGCTCGTGCGCGAGGGGCTGCTCAGGGCGGTCGACCTCTCCGAGCGCGAGGCGGCCGACGAGCGGGCGCTGGTCGCCTCGAACCTGCCGACGTCGGGCGTGATCGAGCCCGGCTTCGTCGGGCAGCTCCAGTTCGTGGGCACGCTGCAGGACATGGCCTCGGCCGGCCTGACGGGCGTCCTGCGCCTCACCGACGGGCGGCGCAGCAAGGAAATGGCGCTCATCGACGGCGCCCCCTACCGCACGCAGCCCTTCCGCCCGCGCGGCGGCCCCGAGGCCAACGGCACGACCCCGCTGCAGGAGTCGACGCAGGACGCGGCCGAGGACGTGAGCGAGTGCTTCTCCTGGCAGGGGGCGCGCTTCGAGCTCCTCGTCGGCACCCTCCCGCCGCGCCTGGCCGACGAGGCCGCCCGCGAGGCCCAGCGGCTCGAGCCCGACGCCTTCTTCGACACCTTCGCCCAGGCGGGCGAGCGCTGGGGCCTCGTGGCCGAGCTCGTCCCGAAGGACAAGACGGTCGGCTTCACCAGCGACGACGCGCGCGAGACCGGCCGCCGGCGCGCCGGCGCCCACGGCGAGCTCGTCGACCTGCTCGACGGCACGCGGTCCCCCGAGGACATCGCGCGCGTCTCCGGCAAGCGCTTCGCCGCCATGAGCTGGATCGCCGGCCTGTTCGAGGACGGGCTCGTCGAGCCCGTCGAGCCGCCGTCGGCGAGCGGCGACGAGGAGTGGGACATCAGCCTTTGACGCGCGTCGGCCCGACGCGATGCGGTATGCTCCTGCCCCATGGCCGAGGCCCTCCAGCAGCCGGACGAGGGGGCGCCGCCGGGCGGCGCCGGGCCGTCGGCGGACACGGTCGCCCTCCCGCCGCAGTCGCCGCCCCCGCGGCGGTCGCCCTTCGACGACTCGGCCAGCGTCGTCGCCCCCCTGCCGGCGGTGCCGCTCCCGGTGGTCGAGTTCGACCCGATCAGCGCCAGCGCGGCCACGGTCGTCACCCCGGCGCCCGGCGCGCCGCCGCCCGCGAGCGGCAGCGGCAGCCGCTCGCGGCGCGCAGGGCTCGAGCCGGGCGAGCGGCTGGGGCGCTTCGAGGTCGTGGGCGAGATCGGCCGCGGCGGCATGGGCGTCGTCTACCGGGCGATCGACCAGGACCTCAAGCGCGAGGTGGCGCTGAAGGTCCTGTCGGTCGAGCTCTCCGACGACGCGCGGGAGCTGGAGCGCTTCCGCCGCGAGGCGACGCTGGCCTCCAAGCTGCGGCACCCGCGGATCATCGGCGTCTACAGCTTCGGCGAGGTCGAGGGCCGGCCCTTCTACACCATGCCCCTGGTCGAGGGCCGCTCGCTCAAGGAGGTCCTGCAGCAGGAGGGGCCGCTGCCGCCGAAGCGCGCGGCGCGCCTGATCGAGCAGGTCGCCGTGGCGATCGACGCCGCGCACCAGCAGCGCGTCGTCCACCGCGACCTCAAGCCGGCGAACATCCTCCTCGACCCCGACGGCGGCCCGCTGATCCTCGACTTCGGCCTGGCCAAGGACCTGGGCCGCGGCCCGGACCTGACGCGCTCGGGCGAGGTGCTGGGCACGCCCTGCTACATGTCGCCCGAGCAGGCGCGCGGCGAGGCGACGCACGCCGACCACCGCGTCGACGTCTACGCCCTGGGCGCGATCCTCTTCGAGCTGCTCACCGGCCGCCCGCCCTACGAGGGGCTCACGGCCAACGAGGTCCTGCACAAGATCCTCACCCAGGACCCGGCGCACCCCTCGAGCCTGCGCCCGGACGTCCCCTACGAGCTGGAGACGATCTGCCTCAAGGCGCTCGTGCGCGAGCCGTTCTTCCGCTACCAGACCGCCGACGCGATGGCCGACGACCTGCGCCGCTACGTCGAGGACCGGCCGGTCCTCGCCCGGCGCCCGGGGCCGGGGGCCGCCCTCCTGCGCTTCGTGCGCGCGCACCGCGCGGCCACGGCCATGCTCGGCCTGCTCATCCTCACGGTCGTCCTCGGCGTCCTGCTCGTGCGGCGAAACTTCAACCGCATCGCGGCCGTCGAGACGTCCGACAACGCGCTCAAGGTGCTGTCGGCGGCGCGCGAGTCGGAGCGGCTCGGCCACCTCGAGGACGCCACGCGCGGCTACTACAAGGCCTACGTGCTGGCCGAGGAGGCCTACGGCGACTTCCCCGGCGCCGAGCGCGTGCGCAACGCCTTCCTGGCCACGCTCCGCGCCCGGGCCGACTTCGAGGAGCTGCGCGAGAACTGGCCCCTGGCCGAGGAGCTGCGCGAGCGGCTGTGGCGCACGTCGCACGACGCCGACGACGAGCGGCGCCTGCGCCACGCGCGGGGCGAGGCCGTGCTCGAGGTGGCCGGCCTGCGCGAGGGCGAGTCGCTGGACTTCTTCCGCTGGGACCGCGGCGTCGGCGCGATCGACTCGTCGCAGCGCACGCAGGCGCTCCCCGACCGCCCGCGGGTGGCCCTGCGCGCGGGCAGCTACGTGGGCGTCTACCGCGTCCCTGGCCGCGCCGAGGAGGACCTGCCGCGCTACCTCGTCGCCCTGGGCCGCGGGCAGGAGCACCAGCTCACGATCGGCGACCCCGGCGCGCCGCCCCCGGGGATGGTCTTCATCCCGGGCGCCACGTTCGTCATGGGCCGCGACGGCGCCGACGCCGACGAGGCGCCGCGCGTCGTCCAGGCCGGGCCGCTGTGGCTGGACCGGACCGAGGTCACGATCGCCGACTACCGCGAGTTCCTCGCCTACGTCGAGCGCCGCGGCCACGGCGCCTGCGGGCCGGGCTGCGCCGGCGACGACCACCGCCCGCAGGGCTTCCCCGAGCGGGCCGGGTCGGCGGCGACCGAGGCCCGCCCGGTGACCGGCGTGAGCTGGTTCGACGCGCGCGCCTACGCGAGCTGGCGCGGCAAGCGCCTGCCGACGGAGGCCGAGTGGGAGCTGGCGGCGGGCGCCGTCGACCAGCGCACCTACCCCTGGGGCGACCGCTGGGAGGCGGGGCGGGCCAACTTCCAGCGCGACGAGATCTGCCCGGTGCTCGACTACCCGGCCGACGTCAGCCCCTACGGCGTCGTCGGGCTGGCCGGCAACGCCGACGAGTGGTGCGAGGACGAGCAGCGCGTCCCCGGCACCGGCGAGGTCGCGCGCGTGCTGCGCGGCGGCGTGTGGTACTACCAGCCCGAGGAGGGCGGGCGGATCTTCGACCGCACGTTCGCGCACCCGTCCGACCGCTTCCGCGACACCGGCTTCCGCTGCGCCGCCGACGCCCCGCGGGCGGGCATGGGCCTCGTGCCGCTCGGCGTGCCGCGCCCGGCCGCGCGGCCGCCGGCGCCCCCCGCCGCCGGCCCGCCGGTCGTCCTGCGGGTGGCCGGCTGGCCGCGCTACGCCGACCACCACTTCGCCGACGCGTTCGCGAAGCGGCACCTCGCGGCCACGGGCGTGGCGGTCGTCGTCACGCAGACGGTCACGATCACCTCGAACGACGAGCTCCTGCCGCTCCTGCGGGCGGGCGAGGTGGAGCTGGTCACGCCGAGCTGCGACTACGCGCGCACGATCATCGACTCGGGGCTCGTGCAGCCGCTGCGCCTCGAGGGGCGCGAGGCCGAGCTCCTGCCGCCGTTCCGCGCCCCGCCGTTCCTGCAGAAGGCGGGGCGCAGCTACGGGGCGCCCTTCGCCTACGGGCCCATGTGGCTCGTCTCCACGCGCGAGCGCGTGTCGCCCACGCGCTGGGGCGACCTGTGGTCCGACGACGTCGGCGGCCACGCCGCCGTGTGGGACGACGCCGTGTGGGCGGTGACGCTCGCCGCGCTCGACCTGGGCCTCGAGCCGCTGTTCGACCTCTCCGACGCGCAGCTCGCGCAGGTCGAGGAGCACCTGGAGCGGCTCCTGCGCGCCGGCGTGCGCCTGTGGCGCACGCCCGACGAGGCGGTGGCGCTGGTCGAGGCGGGCCAGGCCTGGCTGATCGACGACTGGGGGATCGTGGAGCGCGAGCTGCATCGCCGCGGCCACGCCACGCGCAAGGCGATCCCCGACAGCGGGTCGACGGTGTGGATCGACAGCTGGATGGTCTCGCGCGCCTGCAAGGGCCCGGCCTTCGAGGCGGCGCAGGCCTGGGTGGAGTACGCGCTCTCCCCCGAGAACCAGCGGGACCTGCTGGTCCTCGCCGGCTACGACCCGACGAACAGCCGCACGGCGCGGCTCCTCGACAAGCGCGCGGCCCGCCTGCGCGTGCAGACGCTGCGCGAGCGCCTCGAGGGGCTGCAGCGCTGGCGCGAGGTGCCGCGCCGCGAGCGCTACCTCGAGGTGTGGGCCAACGCCAAGCGGCGCGGCGGGCGGTAGGCCGGGGCGCGCTACCCCCGCGCCCGGGCGTGACCGTGACGCGGGCGGCGCCGCTCCTCGAGCAGGCGCCGGATCACCGCCACCGTGCGGGCGGTGGCGCCGCGCGCGGCGAGCAGCGCCTGGCGGCCGCGCTCGCCCATGGCGCGGGCGGCCTCGGGGCGCTCGAGGAGCTCGCCCAGGGCGCGCTCGAGCTCGGCCTCGCCCGCGATGAGCCGCGCGCCGCCGGCGACGAGCAGGCGCTCGACGGGCTCGATGAAGTTCTCGTAGCTGGGGCCGAACGCCGTCGGCTTGCCCAGGAGCGCCGGCTCGAGCATGTTCTGCCCGCCGTGCGGGATGAGGCTCCCGCCGACGAACACGACGTCCGCCGCCGCGTAGAGGCGCCCCAGCTCGCCGATCGTGTCGACGAGGAGCACCGCGCCCGGCGGCAGGGGCGCGCCGCCGCCGGCCCGCAGCCGCTCCGTCCGGCGCACCGGCTGCTCGCCCAGCTCCGTGATCAGCCGGCGCACCTCGTCGGTGCGCTCGGTGTGCCGCGGCACGAGCACGAGGCGCAGCCCCGGCAGGCGCGCGCGCAGCCCCTGGTAGGCGAGGAGCAGCGCCCGCTCCTCGCCCGGGTGGGTCGAGCCGCCGATGATCACGGCCTCGCCCTCGCCGACGCCCATGTCCCTGCGCACCGCCGCGCCGTCGGCGTCGGCGGCGACGCGGAGCTGGTCGTACTTCATGGACCCGGTGATGTGGATCTGCCGGGCCGGGATCCCCAGGCGGCGGAACCGCTCGGCGTAGGTCTCGTCCTGCACGCAGAAGCGGCCGATCTTGCCGATCGGGTCGAACAGCCAGCGGCGCACGAGGCGGTAGCCGCGGTAGCTCTTCTCGCTGATGCGGCCGTTGACGAGGGCCACCGGCACGCGGCGGCGCCAGGCCTCGCCCAGGAAGTTGGGCCAGATCTCCAGCTCCACCAGCACGACGAGGTCGGGGCGGATCGCGTCGAAGCAGCGCCGCACCGAGAACGACAGGTCGAGGGGGTAGTAGAAGACCCGCCGGTCGGGGTAGCCGCGCCGCGCGACCTCCTGGCCCGTGCCGGTGGTCGTCGAGAGGACGACCTCGTAGCCGGGGAGCTCGCGCTCGAGCGCGTCGATCAGCGGCGCCGCGGCGCGGATCTCGCCCACCGAGACGCCGTGGATCCAGATGCACGGGCGCTGCCCCTGGCGCGGCGGGCAGCGCCCGAGCCGCTCGGAGAGCCCGGCCAGGTGCCGCCGCCCCCGGGCGGGGGCGACCTTCCAGGCGATCCACGGCCAGGCGAGCTGCAGGACGCCGTAGTAGGCGAAGTCGACGATCGTGGGCACCGCCGTCCGAGCATAGTCGAAGGTGCGGCGGACCGGCGCGCCGGAGCGCGGCCCGGCAGCCGGCGCTATGCTGCCCACCACGCAGGGAGGTGTCGCATGGAGATGAACCAGGAGGCGCGCACGTGGGGGATGGTCGCCCATCTCTCCACGTTCGCCGGCTACGTCATCCCCTTCGGGAACGTCGTCGGGCCGCTGGTGGTGCTGACCGCCAAGAAGGAGCACCCCTTCGTCACGGACCAGGCGAAGGAGGCGCTCAACTTCCAGATCACGATCCTCCTCCTGTCGATGGTCTGCATCGTCCTGGTCTTCGTGATCATCGGGATCTTCCTGCTCATGGCCCTGCTGCTGTTCGACCTCATCGTCACCGTCATGGCCTGCCTGGCGGCGAACCGGGGCGAGGCCTACCGCTACCCGTTCAGCCTGCGCCTCGTGAAGTGACCGGGGCGCGTCAGCCCACCAGCAGGGCGGCGCGCCCGAACCAGGCGAGCGTCCGGTCTACGACGCCGGCGAGGAGCGCGTCGCGCTCGGCCGGGTCGACGATCGGGCGGTCGCCGTCGGCCAGCGTGAGGTCGCCGGCGGCGGCGCGAGCGGCGAGCTCGGCGACGAGCGCCGGGCGGTCGCGCGAGCCGTCGAGCGCGGCGAGCAGCAGGCGCTCGTGCGGCTCGAGCGGCACGGCCTGGTGGAGGACGTTGACGACCTCGTGGCCGCCGGCCGCCCGCCAGCGGGCCAGGGGGGTGGCGGCGGGGCGCTCGCCCGGCGCCGCGACGAAGGCGGGCGGCTCGAGCCACAGGTCGACCAGGCCGCGCATGGCGGCGACGAGCAGGTGCTCGGCGACGATCGGCTCGTCCTCGGGCGTCGGGGCCCCGGCCGGCCAGCCCGCCTCGGCCGCGCGCGCGCGGGCGCGCGTGACCCGAAGCCCGTCTGTCCAGCTCGGGCGCAGGCCAGCGCTCGGCCGGAGGCGCAGCGGGCGCGGGCCAGCGGGTGGCGCGTCCGCAGCTCGCCCGGCGGGGCGTCGCCGCGGCCGCTCGCGCCCTCGTCGGGCTCGGCGCGGAACGCCTCGTGCGCGCCAGCGGGGAGGTCGGGCCAGGCCTCGGGGCGGCGGTAGCGCGCGACGACCGACAGGCCGGACAGCCGCTCGGGGCCGACCTGGCGGTCGACCTCGGCGCCGGCCGGCACGAACAGCGCGCGGCGGAAGCCGCGGCCCACGAGCTCGTCGAGGAGCTGCTCGCGCTCGAGCGGGTCGCGCGCCAGCCGGTCGAAGAGCTTCAGCCGCTCCGGGTCGAGGTGGTTCGACGGGAAGGTCGCCGGCAGGTCGGCGTCGGCGAGGTACTGCAGCCCCCGCGCCGCGGCGGCCCGCGCCAGCGCGTGGAACCACTGCGGGTGGTTCTCCTCGGCCAGGAGCTCGTGGCGCACCCACGCGTCCGAGCTCCGGCGCACCAGGTCGCGCGTGGCCCGCAGCTGCTCGGCGGTGGCGGGCGGCGCGACCTCCGCCAGGGCCTCGACCGTGGCCCGCGCCACGCGCACGCGGGTCGCCGGGTCGGGCGCCCCGGCGGTGCGCCGCGTGAGCAGCTCGCGCAGGGCCAGGAGCGAGTAGCTCCCCGGCAGGACCGACACGCCCAGGTAGGCGACGCCCTGCGGCCGGAGCGTGGCGGCGATCACCTCGAGCAGGGCCGCCTGGAGCGGCGGCGGGACCCACGCGTAGAGGCCGTGCGCGACCACGTAGTCGAACGTGCCCAGGGCCGCCGCCTCGCGCAGGTCCATGACCTCGAGGCGCAGGTTCGTGGCCCCGAGCGCGCGCGCCGCCGCGCGGCCGGCCTCGACCTGCGCGGGCGAGATGTCGATCCCGACCACCTCGGCCCCGGGGTGGGCCAGCGCCGTGGCCAGGAGGTTGCCGCCGTCGCTGCAGCCGACCTCCAGCACCCGGCAGCGCGACGGCGGCGCGGGCGACAGGCCGAACAGGCGCGCGACGACCGCCAGGCGGTCGGGCTGCGTCACGGCGCGGGGCAGGCTGGGGTAGGGCAGGGCGTCGTACGCCATGGCCGAGGTGCTGGCTGGGTCGCTCACGCGGGGGATCGGAGCACGACCGGCCGCGGAGAGCAACGCCTCCTCCGGGTCACCGGCCCTCGGCCGCCTCAGCAGCCGCCTCGACGCCCGGGGCGGGCACCTCGTGCAGGAGCGCCACGGGCGCGATCGCGGCGAGGACCTCGCCGGAGGGCGCCTCGACGACGACGGCGCCGCGCGGGCCGTGGAGGGCGCACAGCGAGGAGAGCGACGGGGGGAGGGCGCGGGCGCGGCGGCGGTAGAGGTCGACGAACTCGCGCGCGTCGGCGGGCGTGTCGAACTGGAGCGCCCAGGCGAGCGCGAGGGCGCCGCCGGGGCCCTGGTAGACGCGGTAGGCGTCGCCGCCCCAGCCGGCCGCGCCGCGGTCGGCCTCGGCGCGGTCGACGGCCGGCGCCTGCCGCAGGAGCACGCGCAGGAGGGCCTCGCCGAGCGTGTCCTCGGCGACGAGCGACCAGCCGGGCGGCGGCGCGCCCGCGCCGAGGACCACGCGGACCGGCGGCTCGTCGGCGCGGTACTTCGCCGGGTGGAGCACCTGCTCGGTCGAGCGCGGGGGGCGCGACCAGACCTGCTCGCGGGCGGCCCCGAGCGACTGGAGGAGGCGCAGGCCGCCCAGGTAGGGGAAGAGGAGGCCCTCGACGACCACCGGCGGCGCGCCCTCGAGGTCGCCGAGGTCGTCGTCGAGCATGGCCGGGTCGACCTCGAGCGCGTCGAGGTCGACGCCCGGGACGCCCGCGAACATGGCCGCGAGGCCGAAGTAGGTCGCGTCGCCCTCGACCACGGCCCGCCGGGCGAGCGCCGCGTCGGCGCCGGCCGCGCCCTCGAGGAAGCGCTCCAGGTCGTGGCGCCGGTCCTGCAGGGCGTGCACCACCTCGTGGCAGACGACGAACTCCTGCTCGAGGTCGCGCTCGAGCAGCCACGAGGCCAGCCGCGCCTGCCCCGAGGCCCGCGGCCGCTCGACGAGGTAGAAGGTCTTCGTGCGCGGGTCGTAGTGGGCCGCCACCTGGCGCAGGACGAGCTCGGCCAGCCGCTCGGCGTCGAACCCCGGCTCGACCAGGCCGAAGGCGCGCCAGGTCGTGAGCTGGACCTCGGTGTCGCTCGCGACCTCGGCGATCGCCGCGCGCAGGCGCGCGCGCTGCTGCTCGTCGGTGAGCAGCTCCCAGCGGAGCGGCGCGTCGCCGAGCGCGATGCCGCGCGCCGCGGCGGTCCGCCCGATCAGGCGCTCGAGGTAGGCCTCGTCGACCCGCCCCTCGTCGATCACCCGGGGGTAGCTGCAGCCCTGGCCGACGGCGACGAGGGCCAGCGTCGCCAGGGCGGCGGCCGCCCTCAGGCGGGGGCCCCCGCCCCGTGGCACTTCTTGTACTTCTTCCCCGAGCCGCAGGGGCAGGGGTCGTTCCGACCGATCTTGGGCTCCTCGCGCTCGACCGGCTTCTGCGGGCCCTCCCCCTTCGACGCGGCCGCCGCCTCGGCGTCGGTCTGCTCGGCCTGCTTGCGGAAGCTGGCCTCGTACTCGCGCGGCGCCTGGTAGGACGACGGCTGCCACACCTGCTCCAGCGCCGCCTCGTCGCGCTGGGTCACCGGCCGGACGCGGAACAGGAGCGTGGCGATCTCGTCGGCGATGTTCTCCCACATCTCCTGGAAGAGCTCGTAGCCCTCCTTCTTGTAGGCGATCTTCGGGTCCGTCTGGGCCATGCCGCGCCAGCCGATGCCGCCGCGGAGCTGGTCCATGCCGTGGAGGTGGTCCTTCCACTTCTCGTCGATCTTCTGGAGCATGATGAACCGCTCCAGCCGCCGCATCGCCTCGTGGCCGATCTCGGCCTCGCGCAGGGCGTAGGCCTGGTCGACCCGCTTGAGCATCAGGTCGAAGACCCCCTGCTCGCGGCTGGCCTCGAGCTCGCGCGGCAGGACGCGGAAGCCGAAGCGCTTGCGCATGAGGTCGCACAGGCCCGGGGTGTTGCGCTCGGCCTCGGGCAGGGCGTCCGAGGCGTACTCCTGCACGGCCTTGTCGACGCTGCGCTCGATCCACAGGAACACGGCCTTGCGCATCTCCGCGCTGGGCTGGCCGTCGTCGCCGGCCTCGCGCCCCTCGAGGATGCGCTGCCGCTCGCGGTAGACGAGCTTGCGCTGCTCGTCCATGACCTGGTCGTACTCGAGGACGTTCTTGCGGATGTCGAAGTGGTAGACCTCGACCTTCTTCTGCGCCTTCTCGATCGCCCGCGTGACCATGGGCGAGCTGATCTCCTGGCCCTCCTCCATGCCCAGCTTCTCGAGCAGCCACGAGACGCGGTCCGACGCGAAGATCCGCATCAGGTCGTCCTGCAGCGACAGGTAGAAGCGGCTCGAGCCGGGGTCGCCCTGGCGCCCGCAGCGCCCGCGCAGCTGGTTGTCGATGCGCCGCGCGTCGTGGCGCTCGGTGCCGATGATGTGCAGGCCGCCGAGGTCCTGCATGCGCTCGCACAGCGGCGGCACCTTCCGCTGCTTGCCGCCGTGCTCGACCGTGTGCGTGAACGTCTCGAGCATGCCCCGGTACTCCCACTCCTCGTAGAGGGTGGCGCCGGTGGACAGCTTGTACGTCGTCCAGTGGTCGAGGAGCTTCTTGTAGAGCTCGGGGTCGTCGAGCTCGAGCTCCTTGGGCGCGGCGCGCGCCGCCTTCCAGTGGTCGAGGAGCTCGGCCTTCGTGAAGGCGCCGAGGATGATGTCGGTGCCGCGGCCGGCCATGTTGGTCGCGACGGTCACGCGGCCGAGCTTGCCCGCGTCGGCGACGATGAACGCCTCGCGCATGTGCTGCTTGGCGTTCAGCACGTCGTGCGGGATCCCGCGCCGCTGGAGCATCTCCGACAGGCGCTCCGAGTTCTCGACCGAGATCGTGCCGACGAGGATCGGCCGGCCCATGGCGTGGACGGCCTCGATCTCGGCGCAGATCGCCTTGTACTTCTCGCGCGTCGTGCGGTAGATCACGTCGCCGAAGTTGCGCCGGATGAGCGGGCGGTTGGTCGGGATCGACAGCACGTCGAGCTTGTAGATCGTCCAGAACTCGCCGGCCTCGGTCATGGCCGTGCCGGTCATGCCGCTGAGCTTGCGGTACAGGCGGAAGTAGTTCTGCAGGGTGATCGTGGCGAGGGTCTGGGTCTCCTTCTTGATCGAGACCCCCTCCTTCGCCTCGACCGCCTGGTGCAGGCCGTCCGACCAGTTCCGGCCGTGCATGAGGCGGCCGGTGTGCTCGTCGACGATGATGACCTCGCCCTCCTGGACGACGTAGCTCTTGTCGCGCTTGTAGATGTTGTGCGCGCGGAGGGCCTGCTCGATGTGGTGCGGCCAGGAGTTCGTGGCCGAGTCGTAGATGTTCCCCTGGCCGAGGAGCTTCTCCACGCGCTCGATGCCGCGCTCCGTGAGCATGACCTGGTGGTCCTTCTCCGAGTAGACGAAGTCCCACTCCCCCTCGAGGTCCTCCTTCTCGACCTGCCGCTTCTTGGCCTCCTGGTCGAGCTTGTTCTTCTCCACGCCGCGCAGCTTGCGCGCCACCTGGTCGGCGATGACGAACGCGTCGGACGAGTCGGTCGCGTCGCCCGAGATGATCAGCGGCGTGCGCGCCTCGTCGATGAGGATCGAGTCGACCTCGTCGACGATGGCGAAGTTCAGCCGCCCCTGCTGCACCTGCGACTCCGCGTCGATCTTCATGTTGTCGCGCAGGTAGTCGAAGCCGAACTCGTTGTTCGTGCCGTAGGTGATGTCGCAGGCGTAGGCCGTGCGCCGGTCCTCGTTGGACATGTGCGACTGGATGCAGCCGACGGTCAGGCCGAGCAGCTCCATGAGCGGCGCGTTGAGGTCGCGGTCGCGCTTGGCCAGGTAGTCGTTGACCGTGACGACGTGGACGCCGCGCCCGGGGAGCGCGTTGAGGTACATGGGCAGCGTGGCCACGAGGGTCTTGCCCTCGCCCGTGACCATCTCCGAGATCCAGCCGCGGTGGAGCGCCACGCCGCCGATGAGCTGCACGTCGTAGTGCCGCTGGCCGAGGGTGCGCTTGCCGGCCTCGCGCACCAGCGCGAAGGCCTCGGGCAGGACGGAGTCGAGGACCGCCTGCTCCTGGACCTTGTACCGGTCCTCGACGACCTGCGCCTCCTCGGGGCGGCTGTCGTAGCGCAGGCGGCGGGCCTCCTCGAGCAGCGCCGGCGCCTTGCGCTCGGCGAGCCCCTGGAGGATGCGGCGGCGCAGCTCCTGCGTCTTCTCCGGCAGGGCCGCGTCGGAGAGCTTCGAGTACTCCGGCTCGAGCGCGTTGACGCGCTCCACGAGCGGGACGATCTCGCGGATGAGGCGGTCGTTGCGGCCGCCGAACAGGCGCGTCCAGCTCGACGCGATCGCGCCGGCGAACTTGTGCAGCGGGTTGTCGATGTCGTCGAACAAGGGACGCTCCCACCGGCGGCCCGGGCGGGTCGCGGCTGTGTGTCGAGAGGATCGGACGAGCATAACCCGGGGCCGCGCGGGCGGGGCGCGGACCCCGTGGGGCGGGCGGTCAGCCCGCGCGGTCCCACGTGGGCGTCAGCCCGCGCGATCGAGGAGGGCCCGCTCGAGGGCGTCCCAGAACGGCCGGCGGGCGGCCTCGGGCACGTCGCGCAGGGCCTCGGCGGCGAGCTGGCCGAGGCGCGCCTTGGCGCGGCTGAGCGTGGGCGCCGACAGGCCGTGCCGGCGGGCGACGGCGCCGGCGGTCCCCGAGCCGCCGTCGACCAGGAGGTCGTGGAGCGCGGCCATGGCCCGGTCGTCGAGGCCGTCGCGCAGGCGGGCGGCGACGCCCCGCGCCGCCTCCTCGGCCTCGAGCGCCTCGACGGCGGGCGCCGCCTCGGGCTCGCCGAGCTGCGCGGGCAGGGCCTGGTGCTTGACCCGGGCGCGCTTCTCGCGCCGGCTCCGCGCCCAGGCGGCCTGCCGCAGCCGGTGCTCGGCCAGGGCGCCGGCGAGGGCCAGGAGCTCGCGGACGGCGTCGCGCCTGGCCTCGGCCAGGGCCTCCGCGTCGCCGTCGTCGGAGGTGGCCCGGCGAAACAGCGCCCGCAGGCGCACGGCGGCCAGGCGCAGGCGGTCGTCGCGGGCGGCCTCGGCCAGCCAGGCGGCGCGCGTGCGCTCGAGGTCCAGGAGGACGTCGCCGAGCAGCTCGAGCTCGTCGGGGTCGGGCTCGCCCTCGTCGTCGGCCACGGCCGCCAGCGCCTCGGCGAGGGCCGGCAGGTCGAGGTCGGTCGGCGCGCCCGGGGCCACGGCGCCGGCCCAGTCGGTCAGCCAACGGTGTGCGGGCGCGTTCACGGTCCTGGTCGCCTCCGGGGCCACTCGCCCCCCACCCCTGGGGACGGCGGCGAAGCGCGTCGTTTCACGACGCGCCGCGTCAGCTTCAGGTGGCGGCTTCGGTGGCCGTCTCGGGCGTCGGGGCGGCCGGCTGCTCGTCCGTCGGCTGGGCGCTCGCCGCGTCGCCCTTCGGCGGAGCCGGGGCGGGCGAGTCCCTGGTCTGCTCCTCGCGGCCGAAGAACAGGACCATGGCCACGGCGCCGCACGTGATGAAGATGTCCGCGATGTTGAAGGTCGGCCACACCGTCCGGCCGACGGTGGCCATGAAGAAGTCGTGCAGGGCGCCGGCCGGCGGGGTGTGGACGTCGATGAAGTCGCGCACGAACCCGTGCGTGACCCGGTCCCAGAAGTTGCCGGCGACGCCGGCCAGGATCAGCCCCAGGACGATCGGGATCGCGCGCGCGCGCCGCGGGGCCGTGTGCACGAAGAAGGTCACGGCCACGATCGCCACGACCGTGACGACCATGAAGAAGTCGTGCTGGCCCTGGAACATGCCGAAGGCCGCCCCCCGGTTCTGGGCGTGGGTGAACGCGAACCAGGAGGTCACCTGCTGGCTCTGCCCGTAGGTGGGGAGGTGGTGGAAGGCCACGGCCTTGGTGCCGAGGTCCAGCGCCGTCCCGAGGGTCAGCGCGAGGAGGAACAGGAGCCAGCGCATGCCCCCATGAGACGCGCCAGGGTTCAGTCCGGCAAGGGGCGAGACGCGCCGGTACATGGAAACGCCCGGCGGCGCTGGGCCGCCGGGCACTCCGTCAATCAATCGACCTCGCCGCAGGTTGCTCCGCCCGCAATGGACACGGGTGGAACGTAGCGGCGAGCCGTCGATCACACGACGCTACTTGATGGTGGTCCCGCTGCCGGCGGTGGCGAAGGCGTCCTCGATGACCTTCTTCAGCTCGCCCGACTGGTGCATCTCCGTCACGATATCGCAGCCGCCGATGAGCTTGCCGTCGACGAAGACCTGCGGGAAGGTCTCCCAGCCCGAGTACTCGTCGAGGTGGTTCCACAGCTCCTCGTCGCTGAGCACGTCGTAGCCGGAGAACGGCTTGCCGTGCGCGTTGAGGACCGAGACCGCCTGGGCCGAGAAGCCGCAGCGCGGCGCCTGGGGCGTGCCCTTCATGTAGATGACGATCTTGTCCTTGGCGAGATGGCCCTTGATCTTGTCGAAGGCCTTGGCCTGGTCGGTCATGGTGCTTTCCTCGTGGGGTGAGGGGTGTGGGCGGAATCGTACCTGATCGGTCCGCTTCCGTGAACAGGTCAGGCCGTCGCCCCGCCGCACGAGCTCCCCGACCCGGCCGTGCAGCCCAGGCAGTGGGCCTCGAAGCGGATGCGCCGGCGCGAGAGCGCCTCGAGGTCGAGGTCGAAGATCGTCACGGGCGCCCCGTCGGGCCCCTGGAGCTCGAGGTCGAGCTGCTGGTTGAAGTCGCAGTCGAACAGCCGCCCGTCCCAGCCGACGCTCAGGAGCGAGCGGCACATGACGTTCTCGGCGGCCGCCGGGTTGAAGGCGCCCGCGAGCCGGGCCATGTAGTCGTCGTAGGTCCCCGCGCGCTCGAGCGCCGCCCGGAAGCGGTGGATCGGCATGTTGGTGATCGTCCACAGGGCGTCGAAGCGCACGCCGTGGCGCTCGAGGAGCTCCCGGCGGTACTGCGCCTCGAGCGCCTTCTGCTCGGGCGGCAGGTAGGAGCCGACGGGGTTGTAGACGAGGTTCAGCGGGAGGCCGCGCCCCGGCTGCGCGTAGCCGACGGCGTTGAGGCGGCGCAGGGCCTCGATGCTCTTGCCGAACACGCCCCGGCCGCGCTGCTTGTCGGTGAAGTACTCCTGGTGGTACGGGAGCGACGAGACGACGACCACCTCGTGCGCGGCGAAGAACCCGGGCAGGTGCTCGAGGCTGGTGCCGGTCACGGGGTGCGGGTCGAGCTGCACGGTCAGGTTGTGGCGGACCATGACGCGCCGGCCGAGGCGCCGGGCCTCGACGACGAGGCGCTCGAACTCGGGGTTGAGCTCGGGCGCGCCGCCCGTGAGGTCGAGCGTGGCGATCGACGGGTGCGCGGCGAGGACCTCGAGGCAGCGGTCGGCCGTGCGCCGGTCCATCTGCTCGGTGCGTTTCGGCGAGGCGTCGACGTGGCAGTGGTGGCACGCCTGGTTGCACAGGCGCGTGACGTTGAGCTGCAGCGTGTCGAGCGGCCGCGGGTCGAGGCGCAGGCCGTGGCTGGCGACGAGCGCCTCGAAGTCGGGGGGCGTCGTCGGCAGGGTCTTCATGCACCGTGCCGGTCGAGATGGTTGTGCATCTGCACGCCGTGGACGAGCGTGACGCCGGCGTCCATCGCGGCCGCGACGTGCACCGCCTCGGTCATCTCCTCGGGGTTCGAGCCGGCCTCGAGGCAGCCGCGCGTCCAGGCGTCGATGCAGTAGGGGCACTGCTTCGAGTGGGCGATGGCCAGGGCGATGAGCGCCTTCTCGCGGCGGCTCAGCGCGCCGTCGGTCCCGGTGGCCGCGCCGTAGTACTCGAAGAACTTCTGCGCCAGGTCGGGGCGGAACTTGCCGACCTCGCCGAAGCGGGCCAGGTCCTTCGGGTCGTAGTACTCCACGCAGGCCTCCTCGCCGGCCGATAGAGATGGCCGATGCACGCGGCCATCATCGCCTTCCTGGACCATCTCGCGGGCGAGCGCGACGCCTCGCCCCACACGGTGGCCGCGTACCGCCGCGACCTCTCGCGCCTGCTCGCCGGCCTCCCCCAGGGTACCCCGCCGGCCGCGGTCACGGCGGAGCACGTGCGCGCGCACCTGCGCGCCCTGGACGGTGACGGGCTGTCGGCCCGGAGCGCCGCGCGGCACCTGGCGGCGATCCGCTCGCTCTTCCGCTTCCTGCGCGAGGAGGGCCGCCTGGCCGCCGACCCGACCGAGGGGATCGCGGCGGCGCGCCAGGCGCGGCCCATGCCGCGCGTGCTCCGGCCCGAGCAGGTCGACGCCCTGCTCGCCGCGCCGCCGGGCGACGGCCCGCTGGCCCGGCGCGACCGGGCGCTCCTCGAGGTGCTCTACGCCACGGGGGCGCGCGCCAGCGAGGCGGCCGGCCTGCCGCTGGCGGCCGTCGAGGAGGCCCTGGCCGCGCCGGGGCCGATCCGCGCCCTGCGCGTCGTGGGCAAGGGGAGGAAGGAGCGCGTGGTCCTCCTGGGCGAGCGGGCCTGCGCCCGGCTGGGCGAGTGGCTGGCGGGCGGCCGGCCCCGCCTCGACCGGGGGCGGGGCGGCGGGCGGCTGCTGCTCAGCCGCGCCGGGCGGCCGATCGACCGGATCGTCGTCTTCCGGATCGTGCGCCGCTGCCTGCTGCTGGCCGGCCTGCCGCGCGAGGCGGCGTCGCCGCACACGCTGCGGCACAGCTTCGCCACGCACCTGGTCGAGCGCGGGGCCGACCTGCGCGTCGTGCAGGAGCTCCTCGGCCACGCGCGCGTGACGACGACGCAGGTCTACACGCACCTCGACCGCGCCCGCCTGGCCCGCGTCCACCGCCAGTTCCACCCCGACGGGTGAGCGTCAGGGCGACGGCGCCAGCCCCGGGCCCGCCATGGCCACGGTCGCGCGCGTGTAGGCCACGCGGAAGCCCAGGCGCGCGGCGTTGCGCTCGGTGGGGATCCCCGGGCGCGCCTGGATCGTGGCCAGCCGCGCCCCGGCGTCGCGGGCCAGCTCGAGGCGCCGCGCGATCAGCGCCTGCTGCACGCCCCGCCGGCGCACGGCGGCCAGGACGCTGGCCCCCATGAACGCCGCGACCCCGTCGCCCACCTCCAGCGCGCCGCCGCCGACGGGCGCGCCGTCGATCCGGGCGAGCACCGCCCCCACGCCGGGGCGGCGCACGTGGTCGACGACGAAGCGCGAGAGCACCGGGTCGGGCGGGGCGCCCTCGGGGCGGAAGCCGGCCGTGGAGACGTCGACGTAGGTGGCCAGCGCGGCCGCGTCGGCCGGGTCGACGCGCTCGAGCGTCAGCCCGGCCGGCGGGGGGTGCACGGCCGGCGCGAGGGGCTCGCCGGGCTCGAGGCCGCGCGCGAGCACGGTCTCGAACTCGCGGACGGTGAAGCCGCGCGCCCCGAGCGCCTCGAGCAGCGTCGGGTCGACGAACGGGCTGAGGATGACCTTCGGCTCGACGCCGCGCTCGGCGTAGAAGGCGACGAGGCGCTCGACCTCGCCCGGCGCGACCGGGCCGTCGAGGCCCACGGCGCAGGCCTGGTTGAGCCAGGCGCCCACACCGCCGAACGAGGCCAGGCCGCCGGCGACCTCGATCGTCTCGTCGGCGAGGGCGGCGGTGGAGTGGGCCTGCCGGCGCTCCAGGCGCCGGGCGACCTCGAGGCCGTCGCCGTCGACGGTCACGGCTACTCCGGAAGCTGGTGCGTGCGCTTGCCCGCGGCGTCGTAGAAGCGCAGGACGCCCTGGCCGTCGACGGCGAGCAGCGCGCGCAGCTCGCCCACGCCGTCGCGCAGGCCGACGGTCGGGATCCCGCGGGCGACCCCCAGCGAGACGAGCGTCTTGCCGGCCTGGTCGTTGAGGACGAGGCCGGGCGCGCCCTCGTTGCCGATCGTCAGCGCGGCGCGCGTCTCGTCGCTCGGGCCGCGGAACACGAGCGAGCCCTGACCCGTGGGCGTGACGCCCAGGGCGGCCCGGACCTTGCCGTCGCCGTCGAGCAGGCCGAGCGTGCCGCGCCCGTCGTCGCTCGCCGACAGGTCGATCCGCGGCTTGCCCTGCGAGTCGAAGAGCGTCAGGTGGGGCCTGCCGTTGACCGTCTGGAGGGCCGCCCGGCGGCGCCCCGAGGCGTCCTCCAGCACGAAGCTCGTCCCGCGGACGGTGCGGTCGGGGGTCTGGCCCATGAGGACGAGCGACATCCCGAGGGCCACGACGCCTCCGGCGGCGGCGCGCCAGCGGCGGGCGGCGGCGTGGGCCTGGTGGACGTCGGCCTCGAGGCGGTCGAGGCGACGGGCGAGGTCCTGCTGCGGGTCGTGCGTCATCGGGGTCGTCCTCCTGTTGGGGGGGACCCTAGCACGTCCGGCGGCGGCTACCGGTAGAAGTCGTGCGCGTCGTTACGGTTCGACCCGATGCGCTTGATGAAGCGCAGGCGGCGCGCCCAGGGCGGGTTGACCAGGAACGGGTTGAAGTAGTGCGTCGCGCCGCCCGACGGGTCCTCGCCGGCGACGGCGGCGCGGGCCGCCTCCCAGCACGACTCGGGGATCGGCCCGTCGTAGAGGCGGGCGCGGAAGTTCGCGTTGTAGCAGCTGAACTGGAGCGGCTGGTGGGCCACGCCGCGGATCGTGTTCGGCCAGCCGCTCGCGCGCACGCGGTTGAGGACGACGGCCGCCACGGCCACCTTCCCCTCGCGCGAGCACTGCAGGGCCTCGCCCTTGACGATCCGCGCCAGCACCTCGAGCTCGGCGTTCGACACGCGCATGCCGCGGCCGAGCGGCACCGGCGGGTGGTCCTCCTCCTCGTCGGCGGCCGTCGAGGTCGGGGTGGACGGGGTGGACGGGGTGGACGGGGTGGTCGAGGTGGCGGACGGGGTGGTCGGGGTCGACGGGGTCGACGGAGTCGACGGCGTGGTCCGGTTCGCGGCCGGGCTGGCGGGCGTGGGGCGGTCCCAGGGCGAGCCGGAGTCGAGCGAGGCGCCGTCCCAGGGCGAGCGGCGGCCGCCGCTCGCGGCCGTCCCGGCGCCGCCGCCGGGGGCGCGGCCGCTGCCGCCGCTGGCCACCGCGCCGCTGGCCGGGGGGGTCCGCCCGGCGGCGAGGTTGTCGATCACGGCGCGGGCGCGCGGGTCCTCGGGGTCGGCGCGCAGGAGGCCGGCGGCCACGTTGCGGGCGGCGTCGAGGTCGCCGCGGGCGATGTGGTCGTCGATCACCTGGTAGGCGTGCTCGCGCCCCTGGCGCAGGGCCTCGAGGCCGCGGTCGAGGAGCGCCGCGGCCTCGCGCTCGTGCTCGGCGGCCTGGCCCGGCTCGCCGCGCTCGGCGGCGGCGCGGGCGCGGTCGCGCGCGTCCTTGACCTGCGAGAACAGGCCGTGCGCGCGCAGGAAGTGGCTCTCGGGGTCGGCGTCGCCCCGGCGCGCCGCGTCCTCGAGGCCGGCGACGGCCTCGGCCGCCTCGCCGCGCTCGAGGCGCTGCCGCGCCTCCTGGTTGATCCGGGCCACCCGCTCGCGCGGCGGCAGGCCGAGGAGCTCCTCGCGCACCACGTCGACGAACGAGCGCGGCCCGCGCGGGTCGGCCGGCAGCGGGTCGGGGGCGGCCGCGGCGACCCCGGCGGTCAGACCCAGCGCGACGACCGTGGCGAGCACCCGCATGGCAACCTCCTCCGTCGCCCTTCTGAGCAACGACGGGGCCAGGCCTCCGAGGCTAGGACATATGGACTTATGTCGTAGGTCCGTCGCAGCGACCGGCTCCGGACGTAGACAGTCCGGCCGCGGACCGGTTCATCCCCGTGCCACGGCGAGGAGGGCCCAGCCGATGGCCGTGGCCTGGATGACCGCGAAGCTCACCAGCCCGACGGGCAGGAACTCGGAGAAGCCGAAGCGCAGGGGGGCCCCGTCCTGGTCGCGCAGGCCAGCGCGCTCGGTGATCGCCTGGGCCATGGGGCCGGCGGTGGCCGCGGTGAGGAACAGCGAGCTGCCGGCGCAGACCGACAGGGCCAGGCCGACGTAGACGGCGTGCGGCGGGAGGCGCGTGGCGAGCGACTCGGCCACGTCGAGGAGCGCCGCCATGGACGGCCCGGCCGAGAACACGCCCGTGAGCAGCCCGGCCATGAGCAGGAACACGACGAGCTGCGCCACGGGCGGCATGGGCAGGGCGGCGAGCCCCGTGGCCACGTCCTGGAACACGCCCGTGCGGCGGACGGCCGCCACCATGACGAAGAGCGCCAGCAGGAACAGCGCCGCCTCGACGTCCACGCGCGTGCGGATGAGCCGCTCGCCGAGCGCCGGCACGGCGGCGAGGGCGGCGCCGACGCCCAGCCAGGCGATCAGCTCGGGCGTGAGGCCGCTCTCGCGCGGCGCGACGACCCAGGCCAGGAGCATGACCGCCAGGGCGGCGGCCGGCCAGGCGAACAGCCGGCGGTCGAGGCGCACCTCGCGGTGCAGCGCGTCCATGACGGCGACCGAGACGCGGCGGGCGACGGGGTCGTCGGGCAGGCCGCGGGCGGGGCGCACGACGAGGAGCGTCAGGCCGACGATCACGACCAGCGCGACGGCCGTCGGCGGCAGGGCGGCGGCCAGGTAGGCGTCGAAGCGCATGCTCCCGCGGCCGAGGAGCAGTATCGCCGGGAAGTCGCCGATCGGGCTGGCCGCGCCGCCGAGGTTGCAGGCGACGAGGAGCACGCCCAGCGTCCAGGCGAGGTAGCGGCGGTCGACGCCGAGGAGCTTGAGCAGCGTGAGGAGGACCGGCAGGACGAGCAGGAGGGCCGTGAGGTTGTTGGCCAGGCCGCTGACGACGAACATGACGCCGGCGAAGAGCGCCAGGAGGCGGCGCGGGTCGGCGCCGCTGCGCCGCGCGGCGGTGGCGGCCAGGACGCCGAACAGGCGCGAGGCCACGAACACCTGCGTGAGGAGCCCGAGCGCGGCCAGGATCACGAGGACGTCCCATGGGACGTCGGCCAGGAGGTCGGCCGCCGTGCCGAGGCCGGCCAGGGCCGTCGTCAGCGCGGAGAGCCCGGCCCCGATCATGACCACGAGCATGCGCCGCTGCGGGCGCGCCGCCTGCAGCACGAGCGCGCCGACGAGGACGGTCGCGGCGATCGCCTGCTCCGGCCGCACCTACGGGCCCACCACGTGCGAGAAGTCCTCGAGCGGCACGGCCACCAGCCAGCGCGGATGGACGTAGGTGGGCGCGCGCAGCACGTCCCAGGCGATGAGCGCGCGGAACTGCGCGCGCACGTCGGGGCCGCTCACGCGCACCCAGGCGGGGCTGACGTGCGCCTGCCCGTCGTGGACGCCGTAGGCGAACGTGAGCAGCGCGCTGCGCGCGCCGGCCCAGCGCTGGAAGTCGCCCAGGTCCGCGCCCTCGACGCGCCCGCCGAAGTTGGCCAGCACGCGCTCCCAGTCGGCCTCGAGCGATCCGGAGCGCACGAGCCCCAGGCGCACGTCCGGCGGCAGGAGCGGCACGAGCGCGTCGAGGTGCGCCGCCTCGAGCCCGACGACGAGGACGCGCGCCGCGCCGGCGCACGCGGCGACGACGCCCTCGGGCTGCACGTGCGGCGCGCGGTGCCCCTCGAACCAGCGGCGGGCCACGGCATCGAGGACCGGGTAGGAGCGCCCCAGCTCGTCGCGCAGCCCCTCGACCCCGGCGTCGCCGAGGGCCTCGGCGACCTCGCGCACGAACAGCCACGCGGCGGCGCAGTGGCCGAGCTCGCCGCAGGCCACGCGGAAGGCCTGCTCGAGCCGCGCCAGCCGCCCGGCCGTCAACGCTCCGGCCCCCGGGGCGGGTCACCGGCGAGCAGGGCGTCGAGCAGGGCCAGCATGGCGGCGTTGGCCAGCGCGTGCTGCGGCGGGCCGTCGGTGAGGCAGTCGACCATCGCCTCGAACTCGCGCGTCCCGCGCGCGGCCAGGCGCTCGATCGGGCGGGTCGGCATGGCCAGCGGGTAGGCGTCCTCCTCCTCGCGCGCCTCGGCGAGGTGCGGCGGGAGCCGCAGCGGCACGGCGACCGACGCCGGGTCGGCGCCCGGGGCGCGCCCCTCGCGCTCGACGAGGAGCCCCAGGAGCGCCAGCAGCACGAAGTTGGCCCCGCGGTGGTGCGCCGGGCCCTCGCCCAGGATGCAGCGGACGACGAAGGCCCGGTCGGCCGCGTCCGGCACCCAGGGGGCCAGGAGCGCGTCGATCCGCGGCCGGTCGACGAACGCGGTGATCGCCGACGACGGCACGTGGTGATGGTGCCGCGGCGGCCCCTTGCGCGGCGGGCCCTTGCGCCCGTGGTGGTGGTGGTCGTGCGGGGGCATGGCTACCTGGGACTGGGATGGGTGATGCGCTCGCGAGGGGCGGGCGATCGGCGATCGTCCCGGACCGGCACGGACCGTCCCGCCCCGCCCGTCCCATCGCTCGCTCTGGCGGGTCGCGCACGAGCGAGCGGCGCGCCGCCTACCGCCCGAGCGGCTCGAGCGTCAGCGGGTCGCGCAGCGGCAGCTCGGTCGCCTTGCCCCCGAAGAACTCGGCCATCTTGGCCCGCCCGTCGAGGTCGCCCGGCTCGATCTCGCTCCACTTGCCGACGATCAGGATCGCCATGGCCTTCGGGTCGAGGTGCTTGGCCGCGACGCGCTGGATGTCGGCCGGGGTCACGGCGCGGACCTTGTCGCGGTACTCCTTCCACCAGGCGTAGGTGCGGCCGCTCAGGTGGTCGGACATGAACACGCCGAGCGTGGCCGAGGGCGACTCGAACTGCGTGGGGAAGGTCTCGATCAGCGAGCCCTTGGCCACCTCGAGCTCCTGCGCCTCGACCGGCTGGGCGCGGATCCTCTCCACCTCCTCCAGCACGAGCTTGGCGGCGAGCGCGACCGTCCGGCTCTTCGACTGGAACGACGCGCGGAACTCGCCGGGGAAGTAGAGGCCCGGGATGATCGCCGCGCCGGCGTCGTAGGCCAGGCCCTCGTCCGAGCGGACGCGCCGCATGATCCGGCTGGTGAAGCCGCCCGAGCCGAGGATCCGGCTCATGACCATGAGCGCGTGGTAGTCAGGGTCGTCGCGCTTGATCGAGCGCATGCCGATGTGGACCTTCCCCTGCGGGATGTCCTTCTCGACCCGGTAGACGCCGGGGGCGAGGGCGTGCGTCGGCTGCGGCGGGGGCGGCGCCTTCTCGGCGGCGGCCCAGCCCTCGAGCGCCTTCGCCAGCTTCTTCATCATCGCGTCGGGGTCGAAGTCGCCCGAGACGCCGACGACCATGTTGCCCGGGTGCACCCAGCGGCGGTGGAACCCGCGCAGGTCCTCCTCGGTCAGGCCGTCGAGCGACGCCTTCGTCACCTGGCGCGCCTTGAAGTGGTCGGCGCCGTAGACGATCGTCGCCCACTCGCGGCCGAGGATCGAGCCGGCGTCGTCGTTGCGCTGCTTGAGCTGCTCGAGGACATCGCTCTTCCACAGGGCGAAGCGGTCGGCCTGGAAGCGCGGGCGGCGCAGGACCGCGACCATGAGCTCGAGGCTCTTGTCGAGGTTCTGGGCCAGCGTGTCGAGCGAGGCCGAGAGCTCGTACTCGCCGGCCCCGGTCCCCAGCTGCGCGGCGAGGAAGTCGACCTCCTCGTCGAGCGCCGCCGCGTCGAGGTCGCCGGCGCCGCCGCGCCGCATCATCGACCCGACCGCCGCGGCCAGGCCCTCCTTGCCCTTGGGGTCCAGGTAGGAGCCGCCGCGGAAGGTGAAGCGCACGTCGACCAGCGGCAGCGAGCGGTCGGGGATGAGGAACACCGTCACGCCGCCCGGCAGCACGCGCCGGTAGGCGGCCGGGTCGGGCGGCTCGAACACGAGCGGCGGGAAGGGGATCTGCTCGGGGCGGGCCGGCAGCTTCGGGGGGGCCTCCTGCGCGAGGCAGGGGGGGGCCAGGAGCGCCAGGCAGAGGAGCGGGCGGAGCGTCCGGGTCATCATCTACTTCCCCTCCTTCTCGAGCTCGGCCAGCCGCGCGCGCGCACGGCGCACGAGCAGGTCCATGGCCGACTTGAACTCGGGCGGCACGGCCGCGGCCTGCGCCTCCATCTGTGCCAGCCCCTGCCGCAGCTCGTCCGCGTCGGTCATGCCGGCCAGCTCGCCGAGCGCCTGCTTGACCATGGGCCGCACGCGCGCGTCGAGCGCCTCGAGCTCGTCGTCGACCGGCGCGGCCGCCGCGCCGGCCTTGCGCACGTAGGTGGCGACGCTGCGCTGCTCCTTGCCGAAGTACTGCCCGGCGACGCGCTTGATGTCCTCGGGCGTGACGGCGAGGAGCGCCTGGGGCGCCGTGTTGATGTACTCCCACCCGCCGAGGGCCTCGTAGTAGCCGAGCTGGAGCATCAGGTAGAAGTTGCTCTCGAGCCGGCGGAAGCTGTCGGCGAGCACGCGGTTCTTCACCTTCTGCAGCTCGCGCTCGGGGATCGGCTCCTCGCCCAGCCGGCGCAGCTCCTCGTAGAAGGCCTGCTCGACCTGCTCGGGGGTGGCGTCGCCCTTGCACTCGCCCGAGAACGAGAACGCGCCGCCGTACTTGCGCGCGTCGACGCGCACGCCGGCCGACGTGGCCACCTGCTTGCCCTCGATCAGCGCCTTGTAGAGGCGGCCGGTGCGGCCGTTCATGAGCTCGGCCAGGACCTCGAGCGGGGCCTCGTCGGGGTGGCCGAAGGGCACGCCCTTGTAGCGGACCTCGACCTGCGGCGCGGCGTCGCACTCGGCCGCCATGCGCTGCTCGCCCTTCTGCGGCTGCTCGAGCGTCACGACCGGCGGCGGCGGCGCGCCGCGCTCGAGGCGGCCGAAGTAGCGCGTGATGAGCGCGCGGGTCGCCTTCGGGTCGAAGTCGCCGACGATCACGCCGACGAGGTTGTTGGGCCGGTAGTAGGTGTCGAAGAAGGCCTCGGCCTGCTCGGCCGTGTAGCTGTTGAGGTCGGTCGGCCAGCCGATCACGGGCCAGGCGTAGGGCGACGACTGCCAGAACAGCGCGTCGAACTGCTCCTGGAAGATCCCGGTCGGCGTCGAGTCGGTGCGCAGGCGGCGCTCCTCGTGGACGACGTCGCGCTCGCTGTAGAACTCGCGGAAGACGTGGTCGTGGAGCCGGTCCGACTCCATCCAGGCCCACAGCTCCAGCTTGTTGCTCGGGACCGAGATGAAGTAGAAGGTCAGGTCGTGGCTGGTGAAGGCGTTCATGCCGGACGCGCCCAGCCCCGTGTAGATCGAGTCGAACTCGTCCTTCACGGTCGTCTCGCGCTGCGCCTCGACCAGGCCGGCCAGCTCGGCCCGCAGGGCCTGCATCTCCGCGGTGTCGTGCTTCGGGTCCCAGGGGTCGTCGAGCTCGCCCCGGCGCCAGCGCGGGTACTGCTGCTCGATCACCAGCGCGCGCAGCTTCGCCCGGGCCGCGTGCTGGGCGGCGTTCAGCTCGGCGTCCTTCTTGGCGTCGCGGGTCCCGATCGTGCGGGTGCCCTTGAACATCATGTGCTCGAAGAAGTGGGCGATCCCGGTGATCCCCGGGCGCTCGTCCACGCTCCCCACCTTCGCCACCCAGCCGGCCGACACGGCGTTGGGCTGGCTCTTGCGAGGCAGGAGCAGGAACTTCATCCCGTTGTCGAGGACGAACACCTCGGGCTCGACCTGCTGCGCGGCGGCCGGGAGGGCCGTGGCGACGAGCAGGGCGAGCACGACCGCGGCGCGGACGCGCATGAGAGGCCTCCTGGAAGGAGGCGCGACGTTACCCGTGATGTGGTGGTGCGACAAGGGAGCGAACGTGGACCCGGAGCTGCCAGTTCGTCGATGAGCCCTGTCAACCGCGCCGCAGCGCGGCGAGCGCCGCGCGCAGGTCGTCGGGCAGCGGCGCCTCGAAGGTCAGCCGCGCGCCGGTCGTCGGGTGCGTGATGGCCAGCCGGGCCGCGTGCAGGGCGTGGCGCGTCAGGAGCACTCGGTCGTCGCCCGGCAGGCCGGCGTCCTGGGCCGTGAAGCGGTCGCCGCGCCCGTAGGTCGGGTCGGCCAGCAGCGGCGCATGGAGGTGCTTGAGATGCACCCGGAGCTGGTGCGTGCGGCCGGTCTCGGGGCGGCACTCCACCAGGGCCGCGCGCGCGCCGAAGCGCTCGATGACCCGCCAGCGCGTGCGGGCGGGGCGGCCGCCCTCGACGACGGCCATCTTCTTGCGATCGCGCGGGTGGCGGCCGATCGGCGCGTCGACGACGCCGTGGTCGCCGCGCGGGCCGCGCTCGACGAGCGCCAGGTAGGTCTTCTCCACGGTGCGGTCGTGGAACTGCCGCGCGAGATGGCGGTGCGCCGCGTCGTCGCGCGCGACGACGATCACGCCCGAGGTGTCCTTGTCGAGGCGGTGCACGATCCCCGGGCGGTCGGGGCCGCCGAGCGCGGACAGCCGCCCGGCGCTGGCGTGCAGGAGCGCGTGGGCGAGCGTGTGCTCGCGCTGCCCGGCGCCCGGGTGGACCGTGAGCCCGGCCGGCTTGTCGATCACCAGGAGCGCGGCGTCCTGATGTAGCAGCCGCAGCGGGATCGCCTCGGGCCGGAGCGGCTCGGGCGGCCGCGGCGGCGCCGGGAGGCGGACCTCCACCGCGTCGCCCGTGCGCAGCTCGAGCCCCTTCTTGACCGCGGGCCAGGACCCGCCGCGGCGCACGCGCACGCGGCCGGCCTCGATCCAGGCCTGCACCTCGGCGCGCGAGTGGCCGCGCCCGCGCACCGCCTCGCTCACGGCGGCGTCGAGCCGGGCGCCGCCCTGGTCGACGTCGAAGGTCAACGCCTCGTCGGGCTCGGCGCCGAGCGCGTCGTCGTCATCCGGATCGTCGTCGTCCGGATCGTCGACGTCCGGCTCGCCCGGGCTAGTGGCCGTGGCCGTCGCCGGGCCCGTGGTCGTGGCCGTCGTGATCGTCGTGGTCGTGGCCGTCGCCCGGGCCGTGGTCGTGACCGTCGTGCTCGCCCAGCTCGAGGTCGCCGAGCGGGTTCGGCGCCGGCGCCGGGGTCGCGGCGGCGACGAGCTGCGCGCGCGGGTCGGCGAGCTCGGCCTTCACGCGCTCGAGCTGCCCGGCGACGCGCTCGCGCAGGAAGGGGTTCTTGCCCTGCTCGCGCAGGACCTGCTCGAGGAGCGCCTTGGCCTCCTCGACCTGCTCGCGGGCGCCGCCCTCGTAGAGGCGCGAGGCCCAGGCCAGCCGGATGAACGGGTCGGCCTCGGAGCCGCGGTACTTGGCCGCGAGCTCGGCGAAGCCGTCGGTGCCGGTCGGGTTCTTCTGGCGCAGGGAGGCGAGCTGCGTCCAGGCCTCCTCGTTGCGCGTGCGGTCCTTCCGCACCTGGAAGACGATCACCAGCGTCACGGCCACGGCGACGACGACCACGAGGGCGATCGTGCTCAGGTGATCGCGCAGGGGGTCGGCCGCGGCCGCGGCGGCCGCCGGGTCCTTCGCGGCGCCCGCGCCGCCGGCGGGCGTCTTGCCCGCGGGCTTGGGGTCGTTCTTGCTGTCGGCCATCGCGCCTGCCTCCGGGGAGGCGCGGATTCTAAGGCAGCCCGGCGGGGTTGACTACCTTCCCGCGCGCGTGGCCAGCGCCGGCCCGGCAGGCGACGTCCAGAAGAGCGTCGCGTCGAGCCGGCCGGGCGCCACCGAGGCCGCCGGGGCGACGGCGATCCGCCGGCGCAGGAGCGGCCCCACCCCCATGGTGGCGACG
>JAHBXY010000095.1 GCA_019636275.1 Planctomycetota bacterium
GGGCGCGACGCCTGGAGGTGCAGGGTGCGCAGGGCGCCGAGCTCCGCCGCCAGCGCCTGCGACAGGCGCGCCGTGACCTCGCGCAGGCCGTCGACCTGCGCGCGGAGCTGCCCGCGCACGAGCGACGCGCGCAGGAGGACCGCGCCCGCCGTCGCCGCGATCACCCCGGCGACGAGCGCCAGCCAGGGGAGCACCGGGGTCGGCGGCGGGGTGACCACCGGCGGCGGCTGGAGGGCGCGCCGCGCGTGCTCCAGCTCCCGCTCGGCGAGGTCGAGCTGGCGCGCGGCCGCCTCGGGGCGGCCCTGCTCGAGCTGCAGCCCGGCCTCGCGCAGCGCCGCCGCCGCGTCGTCCCACGCGCGCCGCGCCGCCTCGCGCGGCGGCGTGCCCTCCGGGAGGCCGCGCACCGCCAGGTCGTAGGCCGTGAGCGCGTTGAGCGCCCGCCCGTAGCGGTCCTGCGCGTCGTGCCGCGCGTCGTCGAGCCGCGCCAGGCGCGCCTCGATGTCGGCCAGCGCCGCGCTCGTCGCCCGCAGCGCGTCGATCAGCGGCTCGGGCGAGGCGCCGCGGTGCTCGAGCGCCAGGGCCACCTGGTGGCGCAGCGCCTGGAGCTGCTCCTCCTGCGCCGCGACGTCGAGGCCGAGGGCGCGCAGCTCGACGCAGCGCAGCTCGAGCCCGGTGAGGCGCTCGGAGACGATCTCGAGGTCCTTGTCGACTGCCTCGTCGAGCTGCTCCCAGAGCGAGGTCCGGCGCATGCGCTCGGCGACGCGCTGGCTCTCGAGCTCGGCCACGCGCTTGTCCGCCTTCGTCACCAGCTCGATCAGCGCGGCGGCCAGGTCCTGCCGCGGCCGGAAGGGCTCGAGGAGCGTCCGCTCGACCCGCGGCAGCGAGAGGGCCAGCCGGTCGATCAGCGCGCGCGGCGCGGCCAGGGCCACGCGCGCCGGCGCGGGCTCGGCGGCGCACACGATGACGAAGGTGCGGTCGGCGTCGAACTCGGGGTGCTGCGCCCAGCGGGCGCGCAGCTCGAGCGCGTAGCGCGGCAGCGAGGCGGCCACGGGCGAGCGGACCACGGCCATCTGGTAGCGGAAGCCCTGGGCCAGCTCGAGCCCGCGCAGGCGCGCCTCGAGGGCCTCGGCGCCGGGCAGGGGGAGGTCGGCCTCGAGCACGAGGCGGCGGCGCGGCTCGTAGGGCAGCGCCTGGGCGCTGGCGGGCGCGGCGGCGGCCAGGAGGGCCGCCGCGGCGAGGCACGTCGCCAGGGGAGTCCGCCGGGTCAGGAGACTCGCTTGCCGCATGTCCGGCCGGCCTCGGGCGCGCAGGGGTCGACGCTCGCGCGCGTGGGCGAGCGACCGTGGCGCCGCAGGCGGGACACCGACTGCGACCCGGTCGGTGGAGAGCCTACCTGTGGGCAGGCGGGAGGGCGAGGCTGGGCGGCGAGGGAAGGGCGACCCGCCCTCGCGCGCCCCCTGGAACGACGAAGGCCGCACGGCGTGCCCGCAGCGCGTGGCTCCCGGAGGAACCACGAGGCGCCGCGCGCAGCCATGCGGCCTCCGCGGCGGACCGAGGAGGCTACTCCTCCTCGCCTCCGCCGGCCGGCGCGGCGGCGGCCTTCTTGCGACCGCCGGCCTTCTTCTTGCCGGCCTTCTTCTTGGCGCCGCCGGCCTTCTTCTTGCCGGCCTTCTTCTTCGCGCCGCCGGCCGCCTTCTTCTTGCCGGCCTTCTTCTTCGCGCCGCCGGCCTTCTTCTTGCCGGCCTTCTTCGCCTTCTTCTTCGCCATGATTCCCCCTTTCGAAGTGCCTAACGTAGAAGGGCGTGCCCTTCTGAGGCGCACACTAACAGTCACATCCCCAAACAGCAAATGGATCGTTTCGTGGGCGTCATGAGATGAGTCGGCGTGGATGGTGCGCGCGATGGCCAGGTCGCGTCGCGGCGCGCGAGGGGTCGAGTATGATCCGCCCCCCGCGCGGGAATGCGCGCGGCCGGCCCCCGCGTTCGACGAGCGCGGGGCATCATCGGGCATCACGAGATGACCCGGACACGAGTCGACGAGCGAGAGAGAGGGACCGCCGTGGGTGCAGTGCAGCAGGTGAGCGAGGCCGAGTTCCAGAAGGAGGTCCTCGAGGCGCCGGTGCCGGTCGTCGTCGACTTCTTCGCCGTGTGGTGCGGCCCCTGCCGCCTGATCACGCCGATCCTCGACGACCTGTCGAAGACCTACGACGGCAAGGTGAAGTTCGTCAAGGTCGACATCGACGACGCGCCCGGGATCGCCGAGCGCTTCGCCGTGGCCAACGTGCCCACGCTCGTCGCCTTCAAGGCCGGCGAGGAGGCCGACCGCCGCGTCGGCGCCGCGCCGAAGCCGGCCCTCGAGGGCTGGGTCAAGTCGTTCGTGTGACGCCGAGGAGGCGCAGAGGTCGCAGAGAGGGGGGCTGAAGAGCCCCGTCTCTGCGTCCCCTGCGCCTCCGCGGCGCTCTCTGCGGCCCAGTGGACGGCCAGGACGGGGGGCTAGGCTGTCCCCGCTGGCCGCGCGATCCCGAGCTTCTTCAACCGGCTGGTGAGCGTCGAGGGCGGCACGCCGAGGATGCGCGCCGCGCCCTCGGGGCCCTTGATCGTCCAGCCCGTGCGCTCGAGCACGGCGAGGATGTGCCGCCGCTCCTGCTCGACGAGCGTGCAGAGCGCCTCGCCGCCGCCGTTCGGCGCCGCCGACCGCCCCGCGCCCGGCGGGTCGTCGAGGCGCAGCACCTCGCCCGGGGTGAGGACGACGGCGCGCTCCACCACGTGCTCGAGCTCGCGCACGTTGCCGGGCCACGCGTAGCGCTCGAGCGCCTCGAGCGCGTCCGCCGGCACCTCGCGCACGGCCTTGCCCAGGCGGCGGGCGTGCTTCAGGGCGAAGTGGCGCGCGAGCGTCGCCACATCGCCGGCGCGCTCGCGCAGGGGCGGGATCTCGATCACGAAGCCGTTGAGCCGGTAGAGCAGGTCTGCGCGGAAGGCGCCGGCGCGGACCGCCGCCTCGAGGTCGCGGTTGGTCGCGGCCACGACGCGCGCGTCGGTGCGGAGCGTCGTCGTCCCGCCGACGCGCTCGAACTCGCGCTCGCAGAGGACGCGCAGCAGGGCGAGCTGCGTCTCGAGCGGCACGTCGCCGATCTCGTCGAGGAAGATCGTCCCGCCCTGCGCCAGCTCGAAGCGGCCGAGGCGGCGGCCGGTGGCCCCGGTGAAGGCGCCGCGCTCGTGGCCGAACAGCTCGCTGGCCACGAGCGAGGGCGTCAGCCCCGAGCAGTTGACGCGCACGAGCGGCCCCCCGCGCCGCGGCGAGTGCTCGTGCACGGCGCGGGCGAAGAGCTCCTTGCCCGTGCCGGTCTCGCCGCGCAGGAGCACCGTCGTGTCGAGCGGCGCCACCTGCTCGAGGCGCCGCAGCGCCCGGCGCAGGGCCGGGCTCTCGCCCACGATCTCGCCGAAGGCGTGCGTCGTGGCCAGCTCCTCCTTGAGGTAGACGTTCTCGCGCTCGAGCCGCTCCTTGAGCCGGGCGATCTCGCCGAAGGCGCGCGCGTGCTCCACGCCGGCCGCGAGCTGGGCGGCGATCGCCTCGAGCACGAGCACGTCGTCGGGCCCGAACAGGTCGGCGACGAGCCGGTTCTCCAGGTAGAGGACGGCGCGCGCGCCGACGGGCACGCACAGCGCCGCCACGCCCGGGACGGCGCCCGGCGCGGCCGCGCGGCCCGCGGCGTGGACCTGCGCGACGAGCGCGCCGACCGGCTCGCCGGGGCTCGCCGCGGCGCGCGCCAGGTCCTCGGCGCCGGGCCCGCGCGCGGCCCGCGCGCGCAGGCCCTCGCCGTCGTCGAGGAGCACGAGCGCCCGCTCGGCGCCCATGACCTCGGTGACCGCGTGCAGGGCCCGGTCGAGGAGCGCGTCGAGGTCGAGCGTGGCGCCGACCATGCGGCTGACCGAGACGATCGTGCGCAGCCCGCGGCGGTGCACCAGCTCGCGCGAGGCCTGCCCGGGCGGCAGGGCCGGCGCCGCCGGCGCGCGGGGCAGGCCGGGCGGCAGCAGGTCCAGCTCACGCGTCATGTGGCAGGCCTCGAGCGCCTCGCGCGCGCGGGCCCGCGCGGCCTGCGCCTCGTCGGGCGCTCCGCGCCGCTCGAGCAGCTCGCCCAGCACGCGCAGGGCGCGGCCGGCCTCGGGCAGGAGCCCGACCTCCTCCGCCGTGGCCAGCGCCGCGCGCGCCAGGCGCTCGGCCTCGTCGCGCGCGGCCGGGTCGGGCAGGAGCGCCTCGGCCAGGGCGCGCCGCGCGCGGGCCTCGATCCAGCGGTCGCGCTCGAGGAGCGCCCCCTCGAGCGCCGAGCGCAGCCGCGGCACCCCCTCGTCGCGCCGGCCGGCGAGCAGGAGCGCCTCGCCGAGGAAGCAGCGGAACGCGTGCTGGTAGGCGACGACGCCGCGGGCGCGCGCCCAGGTCATGGCCTCCTCGAGGCGCCGGATCCCGTCCTCGACCTCGCCCGAGAGGATGCGCGAGATCGCGAACGTCGCCCGCGCGATCGACAGGTAGAAGACGTCGCCCGTCTCCTCGAGGATCGGGCGCGCGCGCTCGTAGCAGCGCAGCCCCTCCTCCCACTCGTTCCACTCGAGGTGCAGGGCGCCGAGCGTCGTCAGGCACCAGCCGACCGCGGCGCGCACCCCCTGCGCCTCGGCGGCCGCCAGCGCGCCCTGGATCCCGCGCACGCCCTCCTCGTAGCCGCCCAGGCGCGCGCGCGCGTAGCCGGTCACGCCGGCGAGGTTCAGGGCCTCGACGGGGTCGAGGAGGTCGCGCTGCGCCAGGGCCGCCTCGGCGTGGCGCAGGGCCTCGCGCGGCTCGCCGTGGTCGAAGTGGTGGTAGGCGAGCATGGCCTGGGCGATCACGCGCGCCTTGGGCTCGCCGCCCAGCGCCTCGGCGCAGGCGACGAAGCGGCGGATCCAGGCCTCGGCGTCGGGGCTCGACGAGAGCTCGGCGACCATGGCCCGGCGGCCGGTCACCTCGACGACGAGCAGCGGGTCGCCCAGGCGCTCGGCGAGCGCGAGCGCCTGGTCGAGGAGCGGCACGAGCTCCTTGTAGTCGCCGGCGTAGCGGCGCGCGCCGGCGTAGGCCGCGGCGGCCCGGGCGAAGCGGGCCGGCTCGGCCGCCGGGTCCATGAGCTCGAGCGCCGCGCTGAAGTGCTGGGCCGCCTCGCGCAGGACCGACCCGGCCGCCGCGCGGTCGGCGGCGAGCAGGTGGAAGTCGACGGCCCGGCGCGGGTCGCCGGCGCGCGTGTAGTGGTAGGCCAGCTCGGCCGCGTGGTTGCCCGGGTCGTCGCCGCGCGCCTCGGCCTCCTGCCGGATCGCGTCGCCGATCGCCGCGTGCAGCGCGCGCAGCTCGTCGTCGGGCACGGCGTCGTAGAGCGCCTCGCGCACCTTGTCGTGGGCGAAGTTCCAGGTGACGCGCTCGCGCGTGGGGTCCTCGACGATCAGCCCGGCGGCGCGCCCCTGCTCGAGGGCGATCAGCGCCTGCGACGGGCGCACGCGCGCCAGGTCGACGAGCAGGTCGAAGCCGAAGCGGCGGCCGATCACCGCCGCGCGACAGAGCGTCCGGTAGGCGACCTCGCCCAGGCGCTCGGCGCGGGCGCGGATCACGCCCGTGACGCCGGCCCGCAGCGCCGCGTCGCCCAGGCGGCCGGCGTCGAGGCGCCAGCCGTCTGGCCCCTGCGCCAGCGCGCCCAGCTCGACGAGCGCCTTGGTGGCCTCGACGAGGTGCAGCGGGTTGCCGCCCACCCCCTCGCGCACGCTGCGGGCGACGGCGGCCGTGGCCGGGCCGTCGTCGCCCAGGAGCGCGCCGACGAGGGCGTCCGCCTCGTCCGTCGAGAGCGGCTCGAGCGCCACGTCGAGCGGCGGCGGCGCGAGGGCGCGCACGCGCTCGAGCGCGTCGCGGACCGCCGGGCGCAGCTCGCCCGCGCGGTAGGCGCCGACGAGGACGAGGTTCGTCGCGGCGGCGCCCGCGGCCAGGCGCGCGAAGAGCTCGAGCGTGCCCTCGTCGGCCCACTGCAGGTCGTCGATCGCCACGACGAGCGCCGGCTCGAGCGCGACGGCGGCCTCGCTGAGGAAGGCCGCGCAGCGGGCGAACGCCTCGGCGCGCGCGCCGTCGCCGCCCGGCAGGAACGACGTCGCCTGCGGCCCGTCGGCCGGGCCGAAGGTCAGCGCGCCCGGGCAGCGCTGCAGGCGCTCGAGCACCGCCTGGCGCTTGTGCTGCGGCATGCCCCAGGTGCGCGCCTGGTAGTCCTCGAGCGCCTCGACGAAGGGCGCCAGCGGCCGCGGCCGGGTCCGCTCGGCGCACTTGCCCAGGACGAGCTGCCCGCCGGCGTCGCGGGTGAGCGCGCCGACGGCCTCGATCAGGCGGCTCTTGCCCAGCCCCGCCTCGCCGGCGATCAGCACGACGCCGCCCTCGCCCGACGCGGCGCGGGCCACGACGTGCGCCAGGGCGGCCAGCGGCGCCTCGCGCGCCACGAGCGGGGCGCGTCGCCCCGGAGCGCGCGCGGCTCGGTCGGCGGCGGCGCGGCGGCGCGTGGCACGCCGGCGCCCGCCGGCGAGCGCCAGGGAGGGCGGCGGCGACCTCGTCGGCCGGGCCGCCGCGGGCCTCGGGCTCCTTGTCCAGCAGCCGCTCGACGAGGTCCGAGAGCGCCGCCGGCACGTCGGGGCGCGCCGCGCGCAGGGGCGGGGCGCGGCGGGCCAGGTGGGCGTGCAGCACCGCGCCCGGGTCGTCGCCCGGGAAGGGCGGGGCGCCTGCGAGCAGGTGGTGGAGGAGCACGCCGAGCGCGTAGAGGTCGGCGGCGGGGCCGATCGGGCGGCGCAGGAGCCCCGCCTGCTCGGGGGCCAGGTACCAGAAGCGCCGCGTCGGGTCCTGGTCGTCGCCGCGCGCCTCGAACAGGTGCGACAGGTCCTCCAGGCAGGCCAGGCCGAAGTTCGTCAGCCGCGGCGCGAGCGGGGCGTCGGGCGTGACCAGGAGCCCCTCGAGCATGAGCGCCTTGTGCGTGACCCCGTGCGCGTGCGCGTGCGCGAGCGCGCGGGCGGCCGCCGCGCCGATCGTCGCCGCCTGCGCGACCGGCAGGCCGCCCGGCGGCGGCGGCGGCAGCGAGCGGGCGCCGGCGAGGAAGTCCATGACCACGAACGGGGCGCCGTCGGCCTCGCCGTGGTCGCGCACGCGCACGAGCGTCGGGTCGGGCGGGGCGGCCGCGAGGCGCTCGAGCTCGTGGAACAGGCGCGTGCGCCGCTCGAGCGAGCCGCCGCCGAGCGCGAACCGCTTGAGCGCGACGACCTCGTCGCGCGCGACGTCGTGCGCGCGGTAGACGACGCCGCTCCAGCTCCGGCCGACCGCGTCGAGGAGGCGGTAGCGCTCCATGGGGCGGCATTGTCGGGGCGGCGGCGCGGCCGGTCAAACCCAGCGGGGGGGCCACCGGAAGTCCAGAGGATCACAACAGAGGAGCAGAGGGAGCAGAGGGCTCATGGGTCACTCACCCGTCCTGCTTGGGGAACCTCCGTGGCCCTGGCGGCCGACCGACGCTGCTCCGAGCCGCTCCTCCGGCGCGGCTCTCTCCGCCCTCGCCACATTCATCTGTTCATGGTGGCGGAGCCGGCTGACCGCGCTCACCGCTTGATCTGCGAGCGAAGCGAGCAGATCGAGCGGTGGCGCCATCCCCGAGCGGAGGCCGCGTAGCGGCCGGAGCGAGGGCGACAGGTGCCTCACTGCGGATCGGAGCATCGAGCCGCGCGCCCGGACGTGGCCATCAGAACGAGCGACAGCCGCTGTGAGAGCTCTGTTCCCTCTGTTTCTCTGCTGTGAGACCCACTCGAATGCGGTCAGGCGTGGCGCAGGCCGTCAGTCGGTCTTGCCGCGCCCGCCCGCGCCCGCGCCGCGCGTCGCGGCGCGCCACACGAGGTCGAAGATCGGCTCGATGAAGATCGCGCTGTGCCCGGTGACGATCGACGTGGCGTCGACGTTCACCACGTGGCGGTCGGGCGCGCCCGGCCAGCGGGCCTGCGGCTCGTTCAGGGCGCCTTCGAGGCGCACGGGGTCGACGATGCCGTCGAGCCGGAGCGTGGCGTAGCGCTCGCCGCCCAGGGCGCGGTCGGCGCCCTCGCGCCCGAGCGCCGGGCTGCGCATGGCGTTCTTGTAGGCCAGCTCCAGCACGTCGTCCTGGCGCGAGTGCACGTTGACGATCAGGCCGGTGCGCCCGGGCGCCATGGGGAAGCCGCCGATGAGCGAGCCGCCGCGCTCGGGGAGGAGCGCGTCCTGGTCCACCGCCGCCTCGAGGAGCACCGCCGCGTGCGCGCGGAGCTGCGTGGCCGGGCCCTCGGCGTTGAGCGACGAGAGGACGAGGCGGCCGCCGAGGCTGTGGCCGACGAGGACCACGCGCGCGCCCGGGACGCGCTCGCCCAGCCGCGCCAGGAGCGGCGCGACGCGGCGCGCGCCGATCACCTCGGCGTTGACGGCGGACTCGTGGAAAACCAGCCGCTTGCTGTCCCAGTGCACGGCGACGAACCCGAGCCGGGCCGGGTCGACGCCGTCGCGGCGCGCGCGCTCGACGAGCCCCTTGACCAGCTGGCCCGTGAACTCGCGGCCCGACTGCACGTCGTTCATCCAGCCGTGCGCGATCAGGAACACGTGCGCGGGCGTCGCGGCGGCCAGCGCCTCGACGACGGCCGGCGAGCCGGCGTAGCGGAAGCGCACGCCGTCGAGGTCGCGCTCCCGCGGGTCGGTGAGCTCGGCGCTCAGGGCGTCGAGCTCGATCACGTGGCACTCGGCGGCGGGCGCGGTCGTCGTCGTCGGCGCCGCCGGCGCGGCGTCGTGGTCGGCCGGCCGCTCGGGCGGCGCCCCGAGCAGCGCGCAGCCCCCCAGGGCCGCGGCGAGGATGGTGGCCAGGAGCGTGCGGCTCAGCGTCATCACTGGTCTCCCCGGGCGCGCAGGATGCGCTCCTCGTCGATGTCCTCGTCCGGCACCGGCGGGCGCTCCTCCTCGTCGTGGAGGAAGCGCGAGGGCGCCTCGTACCTGGCGCCCAGGCGGTCCTGTCCCGTGGCGCCGCGGCCAGGCGAGCGGCCCCGGCCGCCGCCGCCCGCGCTGAGCTGGCTCGGCTGCGGCTCCGGCGCGCCGGTGGCGCGCTGCGCCGGCGGCGCCAGCTGTTTGCGCCCGCGCCCGTCGCCGGCGCGTTCGGGGCGGCACTTTAGCTGCGGTCGCTCGTCGTCCCGTCCGTCGACCGGGCTGCGCGCCGGCGGCTGCGCGGCCTGGGTACGCTGGTCACCGCGCCGCGGCTCGGGCGGCGCGCGCCGTTTCGCCCGTCCCCGCCGCTGGCCAGTGGTGTCGCCGCGGCGTCGGCGGCGGGCGCGGGCGCGTCGCCCTCCGGGGGCGGCGGCGGGCCGTCGTCGTGCAGCGGCGCGGGCTCGCCGCTGCCGTGGCGCGAGAACAGCTCGTGCGCGCGGTCGAGGCAGTAGGCGGTGAAGAGCTGCCCGGGGTTGTACTTGTCCTCGACCTTCAGCTTGCGCAGGACGCCGCAGCCGATCGCGTCGGAGAGCAGGCGCTCGGCCGCGTCGAACGAGCGCTCGACGCGCTCCAGGCGGCGGACGACCGTCTCGCGGATGTACTTGAAGTTCAGGTAGCGCTTGCGCCGCTCCAGGTCCTCGAGCAGGGGCACGAGCAGGGCCAGCCCCTCGAGGTCGCGCGGCTCGACCGGCGGCATGGGCAGGAGCTCGGTGGCCGTGGCCGCCGTGGCCAGCGCCTCGGAGAGGCCGCCTTCGGCGCCCAGCACGACGACCTCCTTCTGGAAGCGCTCGCGCGTGAGCCGGACCGCCCGCGCCGCCGCGTCGTCGGCGGTCGCCACGACGAACAAGTCCACCTCGGGCCCGCCGGCGTCGGGGAACAGCACCTCGATGATGCGCGCCAGGACCTCGAGGTCGACGACGTCGCGGACGACGTCGCGCCGCCGGCCCCCCTGGTCGCGCACGCGCGCCGCGCGGTCGACCTGCACCGCCTCGACCTCCTGCGCGGCGAAGCCCTCGCGCAGGTCCGCCGGCAGCTCGCTCCAGTCGCCCAGGGCGGCCGCCGTGACGAGGTCGCCGCGGGCCCGCGCGGCGGACACCACGAGGGCCGGGTCGAGCGGGCGGTTGTGGGCGGTGCGCAGGTGCTGATGCAGGCTCTCGACGTCGACGAAGAGGGCTACCTTCCTCGGCACGCTACGAGGCTCCTTCGTGAGGCGCACCGGGGTGCGCACGACGGGCGGGGGCCGCGCCGCGCGCGGGATCGACGCGCGCGCAGGCGGCCACCCTGTATACCAGCGGCCGCCCGCGGGATGAAGCGCGAGCTCCCCGAGATGACGCGGAGGCCACGGCCGACGCCGGCCGCTCCCCTCCGTCGGGGGAGCCGCCGGCGTCCGCCGCGGCCTCCATGTCGCGCCCCTCCCGGGCTAGGAGCGGATGACCCGCTCGCGCCGGAGCTGCGCCTCGATCTTCGACCAGAGCCCCGCGGGCGGCTGCTCGGCGACGGCCTCCAGCAGCGCATCCGCGGACGCTCTCACCGCCTCGCCGCGCGGCCGCGCCGCGCCGACGACGTCGTCGTCGTCAGGACCGACCACGACGGGCACGGCCTCGGCCGCCCCGACGTGCTCGTGGCTCAGGTTCTCCACGCACTCACTCCCCGGTCAGTTCGCGCCCCTCTCGAGGCGCTCCTCGACGGATCCGCCGCCTCCGGCGTCCCCACGCCGGTCGGCTCCGCCGACCCCAGACCCCCGGGGGCCCACCGGCGTGCGGCCGGTGAGCGCGCTTATACCACCGTCACGCCTCCTGGGTCACCTCCTCCCGCCACGCCGCGGCCTCGCCGAGCGCCGCCAGGGCGGCCCGGAACGCCTTCCGCGCCCGGTAGAGCCGCCCCCTCACCTGGGACTCGCTCTGGCCGAACATGTCACCGATCTCCCGGTAGGAGAGCTCCCCCCGGGCCTTGAGCAGGAGCACGGCGCGCTGCTCCTCGCCCAGCGCCGCGAGGGCCTGGTCGATGTGGACCCCGAGGGCCCGATCGGTCAGGACCTCCTCCGGCGCCTCCTCCTCCTCGCGCCGGTCCTGGAGGAACCGACCCGAGTCGAACCGGCCCAGCCGGTCGAGCGAGCGCCGCTTGTTCTTGCAGCTGTTCACGGTGATCCGGAACAGCCAGGTCGAGAAGCGTGCGTCGCCGCGGAAGGCGGCCAGCTTGCGGAACACGCGCAGGAACACCTCCTGCGTCACGTCCTCGGCGTGCTGCTCGTCGCCGAGGAACCGTCGGGCGAAGCCGTAGACCTTGCCCGAGTACTTCGAGTACAGCGCGAAGTGGCTGGCCCCCTCCCCGCGCTGGCAGGCCGCGATCAGGTCGCGGTCCTCGTCCTCGCCCTGCATGACCGGCGCGCCGGCCGGATCATCCACAACATTGTCGATGCGCTTCATTCACCCCAACCCCCCGATCACGCCCCACCCCTGAGGCGAAATCGCTGGAAACATCAACCCCAACCGGACGCTAGTCAGCGCCGGCGGGGATTTCAAGTTTGCTTGGTAACGAAAGGGTTATGCGGCGGGTCGCGCGCGGCGCTCGGCGAGCGAGCCGGCGCCGGCGACGAGGAAGCCGCAGGCGGCGAGGACGAGGAACGGCAGCGCCGCGAGCCGGCCGGTGTGGAGCGCCGCGGCGACGCCGACGACGGCGTAGGCGGCGAGCAGGAGCTCGAGCGACGCCCGGCGCGCGGCGGGCGCGGCGAGGTAGCGGCGCGCCGGCGCGTCGCCGCGCTTGGGCGTGCGCACGAAGGGGACCTCGGCGCGGCGCGCGAGGCCGGCCGCGTAGGCCAGGGCGTTGGAGAGGCTCAGGCCCAGGCCCACGGCGAAGAGGAGCGGCACGAGCGCCAGCGCCTCGAGCCGCGCGCGCGCGCCGCGCTGCGCGACGACGTGGAACGCGGCCACGGGGAGCGCGGCGAGCGCCAGGAGCGCGGTGTGCGCGGCGACGAGGGCGTCGCCGCCCGGGCGGCCCAGCGCCACGAGCGGCACCATGAGCAGGGCCAGCGCCAGGGCCACCGCGTAGGAGGCGTTGAGGAGGAGCTGGCAGGTCGCCTCGACGCGCGCCGCGAGCGCCACGCCGGGCGCGCGCCACACGGCGCCGAGGAGCTTGCGCGCCGTCTGCCCGGCGCCGCGGGTCCAGCGCGCCTGCTGCGTGCGCAGGGCGCCGACGCCCTCGGGGAGCTCGCCCGGGACGGCCACGTCGTCGAGGTAGAGGAAGCGCCAGCCGGCGAGCTGCGCGCGGAGCGACAGGTCGAGGTCCTCGGTGAGCGTGTCCGACTGCCAGCCGCCGGCGGCCTCGATCGCCGCGCGGCGGAACACCCCGGCCGTGCCGTTGAAGTTGAAGAAGCGCCCGCCGCGGCAGCGCGCGGCCTGCTCGACGCGGAAGTGCGCGTCGAGCGCCAGCGCCTGGACGCGCGTGAGCAGGTTCGCGCGCCGGTTGAGGTGCTCCCAGCGCGCCTGCACGAGGCCCAGCGCCGGGTCGGCGAAGCGCGGCGCCGTGCGGCGGAGGAAGTCGGGGGCGGGGACGAAGTCGGCGTCGAACACGGCCACGAGCTCGCCCTCGGCGCGGGCCAGGCCGTGCGCCAGGGCGCCTGCCTTGTAGCCGGCGCGGCCCTCGCGGCGCACGTGCTCGATCGCCAGGCCGGCGGCGCGGTGGTGGGCGACGCGGGCGGCGACGATCGCCGTCGTCTCGTCGGTCGAGTCGTCGAGGACCTGCACCTCGAGGCGGTCGCGCGGGTAGTCCAGCGCCGCCGCGGCGTCGACGGCGCGCGCGGCGACCGCCGCCTCGTCGAACAGCGGGACCTGCACGGTCACCCGAGGCCACTCGGCCGGCGGCGGCGGCGGGGGCGGCGGCGGCGGGCTCCGCCAGAGGACGACGAGGAGCGACAGCCGGTGCAGCCCGCCGAGCGCCAGGGCGGCGAGGGCGACGAGCGAGGCGCAGGTGACGGCGAACGCGGCTGGCTCCACGTCAGGCCCAGTCTGCGAGGGGCGCCCGAGCCGAGGGCGGAAGGCGACGGACCCGGCATCCGCGGCCGCAGCCGTCGATCACACGACTAACGCGGGTCGCTCTCGTAGAGGACCTGCTCCTCGCCGTCGACCCACACGGTGATGCGGCTCACGGCGCGGCGCATGGGGATGAGCCGCGCCAGGGCGAGGTCCCAGTCGCGCTCGGCCCCGCCGTTCACGGGCCGCGTGTGCGGGCCGCTCGGCTGGCGGGCGGTGAAGCGCGCCGGGGCGCCGGTCGCGGGCAGCGGACCGTTGGGGCGAGGGGCGGGGCCAGTGGGGCCGGTGGGGCCGCGGTGCTGGCTCGTGACGCGCGGGCCACCGCCGGCAGGGGCCGGCCCCGGGGGCCGCGGGGGGCCGCCGTCGCCGGGGCGGCGCAAGGCCTGCGAGAGCGGGTTGCGCCGCACCTGCTGCGACGTGGTGCGCGCCGGCGGCCGGGCCGACTCGACGATCACGCCGCCGCGGTCGGGCGGCTGGACCGTGGCCCGGTCGAGCGCGCCGGCCGAGACGGTCATGCCGCGGCAGGTCGCGTCGGAGAAGTCGGCGGCCGTGAGGACGGCCTGGCGCAGGTCGGCGCCGTCGAGGGCCGCGCCGGAGAGGAAGGCGTCGCGGCAGGAGGCGCCGGTCAGGTTGGCGTTGGTGAGCGTCGCGCCGTCGAGCATGGCCCCGTCGAGCAGCGCCCCGCGCAGGTTCGCGCCGGTGAGGTCGGTGTTCGACAGGTAGGCGCCGCGCAGGTCGGCGCCCTCGAGGTTGGCGCCCGTGAGCAGGGCGTCGCGGACGTCCGCCTTCTGCAGGCGGCAGCGCCCCAGGTTGGCGCCGGTGAGGTCGACGGCGTAGAGGTTCACCTCGTCGAGCTGCTGGCCGACGAGCGGCACGAAGCGCAGGTCGAGCCCGTCGCGGACCTCGGAGGTGCCCTCGAGCTCCTCCAGGATCGCCGGCAGGCTCAACCCGCCCTCGTTGCGCAGGTCCTGGAGCACCCGCTGGAGGACCTGGCGGCCGACCGGCGTGCTCCAGCGGGTCTCGAGGCGTTCGGACGAGGTCACCCGGGAAAGGATAAGCTCAGGCGACGCATGGGACAAGGCGGCCGGTCAGCGGAGCTCGGCCGGCAGGCGGTCGCGGCGCGAGTCCTCGCGGCGCGCCTCGCCGCCCGGCAGGCGCAGCCGGACCCACAGCGCGCCCGCCTCGGCGCCGACCTCGTCGAGGACCTCGCCCCCGCGCGGCAGCGCCTGGCCGACCTTCAGGCGCAGGCGGGTCGTCTCGAAGCGCCGCGCGCCGCGGTCCCACCGGTGGACGACGACGTAGGCGCTCCCGGCGTCCGGGCGGAGCGGGTCCGCGTCCACCGACAGCGGCACGACGTAGAGCTCGGGCGGGGCCTCGACCTCCGGCGAGGGCGCGCTCTCGCGGCGGACGAGCGCCGGATCGAGGGCCTGAAACGTCCCCGCGGCGCGGGCGGCGCGCACGGCGAGGTCGTCCTCGTCGGGGCGGGCCAGGGTGACCAGGCGGTAGGCGTAGCGCGCGCCGGGGACGACGTCGTCGTCGACGACCTCGCCGGCGGCGGGTCCGAGCGCCTCCCACGCGCCGCCGTCGCGGCGCCGCTCGACCGCGGCCTCGACGAGGACGTGCGCCGTCGCGCCGGGCGCCCAGCGCACGGTGACGCGACCGCGCTCGACCGTCGCCGTCACCTCGTCCGCCGCCTCGTGGCGGAACGGCGGCGGCTTGGGCCGGGCGACGAGGTCGAACAGGAGCGCCGGCCGGCGGTGAACGACCCAGGCGGGCCAGAGCGCCGGGGCCTCCGGCGCCGCGAGCAGCCGGGCGCGCAGGGCGTCGGCCCACCCCGGGGCGCGCGGCGACGCGACCCGCGGCCCGGCGGCGAAGTGGGCCTCGACGACCGCGAGCGCGCGCTCGAGGTCGCGGCGCGCCGCCTCGTCGGGCGCGCGGTCGGCCAGCCCGGCCGCGGCTCCCGTGAGCCACAGGGCGCAGGCGCCGAGGATCAGCTTGTCGAAGACGCGGAAGGGCGAGACCCGGTCGAGGAGGGGCATGCGGGCGCTCCGGCGGGGCCGCCTCTCGCGCGCGCGACGGCGAGGACGACCACGCAGGTTCGACCCCGCCCGGCGCGAGGCTCACGGGCCGGCGCGAGGGTGACGAGGCGCTGACGAGCGGGTGACGCGCCGCTCCGACCCGGTTCCTGGAGGGTCACCCCGGAGAAGCGCCGCCCGAGCCTCAGCCCCGGCGGGGATCGGGCATCGGCGCGAGCTTGACCTCTTCCTCGCGCCCCGCGTTGAGGAGGAGCAGCACGGCGTGCTCGACGCGGAAGCTGCCCTCGCGCCGCTCGCGGCCGTCGCGGTCGATCCGCAGGGTCTCGCCGCGCGGCGACACGCGGCCGATCAGCTTGAAGTCGCTGTCGTAGATGAAGTGGACGAGCCCCTCTTCGCGGTGCTCGAAGTCGACCCGCGCGCTCTTCACGTAGCCGCGGACGCGCGGCCGGGGCACGCCCACGAGGACGCGGCGCCACGACACGGGCTCCGCGCGGTCGAAGCGCGAGAACTCCTGCACGTTGCGCGAGCCGATCCGGTCGGGGTGCCCGGTGCGCGTGCCCGCGCAGCCGGCGGCGGCGACGAGGGCGAGCGCCAGGCCGGCCAGGCGGAGGGTCGTGCTCGTGACGGGCGTCATGGGGGTGGTCCTGGGGGAGCGCGCGATGGCCGGCCATGGTAACGCCCGCGCGGGGGCCGGCGCCACGGTGCGACGGGGGCGTTGGCGGCGCGGCGCGCCCTCCCCTATCCTCTTGCTCCGCGGAGGGCAGGCGTGGCCGAACCCAGGGACGAGACCGACGGCAAGGGGCTGAGCCAGCGGATCAAGCCGCCCGACCCCGAGGGCAGCCTCAAGGAGCTCGAGCGCCTGCTCAAGCTCATGAACAAGTACCAGGCCTCCGACCTGCACCTGAAGGTGGGCAACCCGCCGATCCTGCGCGTGCAGGGCAAGGTGCGCTACTTCGACGCCGAGCCGCTCGACGGGCCGACGATCGAGGCCATGCTCATGGAGATCCTCACGCCCGCGCAGCGCGAGACGATCTCGCGCCTCGAGGACCTCGACTTCGCCCACTCGGTGCCCAAGGTCGGCCGCTACCGGATCAACGCGTTCCGCCAGCGCGGGTCGGTGTCGCTGGCGATCCGCCGCGTGAACACGGAGATCCCCAGCTTCGAGCAGCTCAACCTCGCCGCCGAGACCATGCGCAAGATCGCCGGCCACCGGCAGGGGCTCGTGATCGTGGCCGGCGTCACCGGCAGCGGGAAGTCGACGACGCTGGCGGCCATGATCGAGTTCATCAACTCGTCGCGGCGCTGCCACATCGTCACGATCGAGGACCCGATCGAGTACCTCTACAAGGACAAGAAGGCCTTCGTCAACCAGCGCGAGGTGGGGATCGACGTGGGCTCGTTCCCGGCGGCGCTGAAGAGCGTCGTGCGCCAGGACCCCGACGTGATCCTGATCGGGGAGATGCGCGACCGCGAGACGTTCGAGACGGCGCTCACGGCGTCGGAGACCGGGCACCTGGTGTTCGGGACGCTCCACTCGTCGACCGTGTCGCAGACGATCGGCCGCGTGATCGACATGTTCCCGGCCGAGCGCGAGCGGCAGCTCCGCACGTCGCTGGCCTTCAACCTCAGGGCGGTGATCTGCCAGAAGATCCTCCCGGCGTCGAAGGACGAGGTGGGCCTCGTCCCGGCGCAGGAGATCCTGGTCGTGAACCCGACCGTCCAGAAGCTCATCCAGGACGGCGAGGACAAGAAGCTCGAGCTGATCATCCGCGGCGGCAAGGAGGACGGCATGCAGGACTTCAACCAGGCGCTCATGAACCTGGTGGCGAAGGGCCTGATCGCCGAGAAGACCGCCCTCGAGGCCAGCCACAACCCCGAGCAGCTGACGATGAACCTGAAGGGGATCTTCCTCGGCGACGACCGGAAGATCGTCAAGTAGCTACTCGAGCTCGAGCTCGGGCTCCTTCAGCGCGGCGGCCGTCTTCGAGATCGTGAAGCGCCGGGCCATGATCGGCACGTCGTCGCAGATCACCTCGAAGGTGTACTGCCCGAAGTGCGGGAAGACGAAGCCGCGGATCTCGAACACGAGGTCGACGACGGCCTGCGGGTTGTCGGCCGGGAAGTCGACCACGCCGCCGAGGCGCAGCAGGTCGTTCTCGTACTCCGGGTCGTAGCAGAGCCGGAGCGCGATCGGCACGGGGCCGCGCCCGCCGGTGAAGGCGGCGAAGGCGCACATCTTGTCGTGCCGCACCGGGACCGTGGACGAGAGGATCCCGTTGAACATGTTGATCAGGGACTTGTTGCGCGAGCGCACGTCCTCGATCACGGCGTCGCACAGGACGAGCGCCAGGCACTGCGGCGCGACGTGGTTCAGCTTGCTGGCCATTCATCTCCGAGGCTACACCCTCGCGCGCGGGACCGCCCGGGGGGATCGCGAGCAGGCGCCCGTGGCGCCGCGCCAGGCGTTTCCGCGGAAGAGGTTCGACGGCCGCGGGTCGCGCGCGTCCCGCGCGCTGACGGCGACGCCCGGCTACTCCGGCGGGCGCGGGCGGCTGCGCAGGAGCTCGAGCCCCTTCGCCCCGTGCTCGCGGATCAGCGCCAGCGCCTGCGGGCCGTGGACCTTCACCAGCGCCAGCACCTCGGCGCCGTGCTTCTTCGTCAGCTCGAGCACCTCGGGGCCGTGCTTCTTGACCAGCTCGACCGCCTCCGGGCCGTGCTCCTTCACGAGGCGCGCCGTCTCGGCGCCGGCGGCCTTGAGGGCGTCCAGGGCGGCGGGCCCGTGCTTCTTCACCTTCGCGAGCAGGTCATCGAGGTCCATGTCGCGATTGAAGCCCTGCCCGGCGATCCGCGCAAGTCGCGCTGGCGCCGCGAGCTGGGCGGGAGGTAGGCTCTCGTTTCGGCCGCGCCCGGCGGCGCCGTAGGAGAGGGAGATGGCCCTGCCCGCCGCCGCCGCCAGCCTCGACCGCGCGAGCGACCGCGAGCTCGTGGCCAGGTGCCTGGCGGCGGGGGCGGGCTACGACGCGGCGTTCGATGAGATCTACCGGCGGCACGCCGACCGGGTGTTCGGCTTCCTGCTCAAGCTCACGCGCTCGCGCGAGGCGGCGGAGGACGCCCTGCAGGAGACGTTCGTGCGCGTGCACCGGAGCCTCGAGCGGTTCGACCCGGGGCGCGACCTGCTGGTGTGGCTGCTGCAGATCGCCCGCTACGTGGCGATCGACGCCTTCCGCGTGGAGCGCAAGGTCAAGCGGCTCGAGGCGGCCGTGTCGGGCGAGCGGCCCGAGCCGGTCCGCGACGACCCGGCGGGGGCCGCCGCCGAGCACGAGCGCGCCGCCGTGGTGAACGAGGTGCTCGACGGCCTGTCGATCGACGACCGGGCGCTCCTCGTCCTGCGCCACTACCACGGGCTCACCTTCCAGGCGATCGGCGAGGTCGCCGACTGCTCGGCGCGCACGGCGCAGAATCGCGTCGAGGCGGCCGCGCGCCGCTTCCAGCTCGCCCTGCAGGCCCGGCGCGGCGAGGAGGGCGGCGCGTGAGCGCGTGCGACGCCGTCCGCGAGCTGCTCTGCGCGCACGCCCTGGGCGCGCTCGAGGACGCCCAGGCGAGCCTCGTGCGCGAGCACCTCGGCGAGTGCGACCCCTGCCGCGCGGCCGAGGGCGACGCGCGCGCCGACGTGGCCCTGCTGGAGGCGCCGCCGGTGGCCCCGCCGCCGCAGGCCTTCGCCCGGATCCGCGCGCGGATCGCCGCCGCGCAGGCGGGCGACGAGCCGGTGCGCGCCGCCGAGCCCGACGCGCAGGCGCTGATCGCGCTCTCGTGCAGCTTCTGCCGCGGGGCGCTCGTGCGCGTCGACGCGGTCTACTGCGCCTCGTGCCTGGCCCCGCACCACCCCGAGTGCTGGCGCGAGTACGGGCGCTGCAGCGTCATGGGCTGCGGCGAGCCGCGCGTCGTGCGCCCGAGCGAGCGGCCCGAGGTCGCCCCGGCGCCGGTGGCCGTCGTCCCGGGCGACAAATCCCTCGACCCGGACCGGCGGCGGCGCCGCTGGTCGCGCTGGCTGGGCGGCGTGGGCCTGCTCGTCGGCGGCGGCCTGGCCGCCGCGGCGGCGCCTCTGCGCCGCCGGCGCGCCGGAGGCGCCCGCGGCGACGCTCGTCGCGCCGCCGGCCCCGGCGCCGGCCCCGGACCCGGCGCAGGCGCCGGTCGAGCCGCGCTGGGACGTGGCCGTCAGGGACGCGTCGCTCGGCGAGCTTTGCGCGACCCTCGAGCGCGAGGCGGGCGCGCGGATCGACCTGAGCGCCGGCCTGACCGACGTGCTCCTGCGCGAGGGGCGCTGGCAGGGGCGCACCTGGCGCGAGGTGGTGATCGAGGTCGCGCGCGCGCACGGCCTCGTCGTGCGCGAGGAGCGCGACCGCGTCGGCCTCTCGGGCCGGCCGGCGGTGTTCGAGCTCGCGCGCTCGACCCTCGAGCGCCGCGCGACGCTGCTGCTCGAGGTGACCCCGCGCTGGCGCCTGAGCGAGCTGCGCAGCGGGCCGCCCCACGAGGTCGTGGTCGCGCGGGCGGGGCGGGCGGTCGCGCTGCTCGAGGGGCGGAGCGTGCGGGTCCTCGCGCCCGGGCGCGACGCGACGTTCACCTTCCAGGCGAAGGTCGAGCGCGCGGCGTGGTCGGACGGGGGCGAGCGGCTGGCGCTGCTCGAGGGCGACCGGCTGGCCGTGATCGACCTCGCGCCGGCGCCGGCCGTGCGCGAGGAGGCGCGGCTCGACGAGCCGGTGACCGCGCTGGCCTGGGGGCCCGATCCGGAGCTCGGGCCGTCGGTCAGCCTGGCGTCGGGGAGGGCGCGGTCGCGCCTGCTGGCGGAGGTCGACCTCGCGCCCGTCGAGGGCCGCCGGGTCGCGCCGCTGGGCAACGGGCCCGTCCTCCTCGGGGAGCGGGTGGGCGCGGCGGTCCGGCTGGCGCGGATCGACCTGCCGGCGGTCACGCCTCCCGGGGCGGGCGTGCCGACGGCGGTCGACAAGCCGTGGCGGCAGGCGCTGCCACCGCCGAGGTGGTCTCGCGAGGTCGAAGGCGACGTGGTCGAGCTCGACCTCCCGCGGGCCCGCGCGCTCGTCGTCTCGCCCGACGGCGCGCGCGTGCTCGACCTGGCGACCGGCGAGGACGAGGGAGAGCCGGTCCGCCGGCGCGGCCCGGTCTTCACGGCCCACCTGGCCCCCGACGGGGCGCGCCTGGCCTGGATCGACGACGGCGCGCTCTTCGTGCGGCGCCTCGACGGCGAGGCCGCGGACGCCGCGGTCCTCCTGCCGGGCGCGGCGGGCCCGATCAGCGGCTGCGCCTGGCGGGGCGACGGGCGCGCGCTGGCCCTGTGGTCGTGGCAGGGCGCGCTGGGGGTCGTCGACGTCGACGCCCTCGACCGCGGCGGCGCCGTCGACGCCTCGCTGCAGCTGGAGGAGCCCGCCCTCCGACGGGCGGCGTGGGCCGGCGACGCGCTCCTCCTCACGACGGCGACGCAGGAGGTCGCGCGCCGCCCGCAGGTGCGGGTCTCGCCGGTGGGGACCGGCCTCGACCTGCGCCTCGAGGTCGACTGGGCGCCGCCCGACCCGGGGCCCTCGCGCGCCGACCTGTTCGGCCGACCCGAGCCCGAGCCGCCGGCGCCGCCGCCCGCGCCCGAGCCCGAGCCCGCCACGCCCGCGCCCGACGACCCGGCGCCGCCGCCCGCGCCCGCGCCGCTCCCGCCGGCGCTGGCGCACGTGCGCCCGGGCCAGCGCTACACGTTCCGCGGCCACGCCGGCGACGTGCGCACGTGGGACGTCGTCGACGTCACGCCCGAGGGCGTCGTCTACACCGAGGCGGTCACCTTGCGCGGGGCGCGCATGGGGGAGCCGCGGCGCGAGACGTGGCGGCTGCAGCGGCCGGCGCGCACGGAGGCGGGCCCGGCGCGGCGCGAGGCGCGCACGATCGGCGGCGTGACCTTCGAGTGCCTCGTCGTCGAGGTCGCCGGCACGACGCGCTGGATCGCTGTGCAGGGCGCGTGGGCCGCGTTCCCGGGCGAGGTACGCTACGTGCGCGACGGGGCGGTCATGCTGGAGCTCGTCGACGTCCGTTGAGAGTCACGACAGCCGGCTCTTGACGATCACCCACACCGCCCCGAACACGAGCGCCGCGCCAAGCCCGGCGCCGGCCGCCGGGGCCCACGCGGGCGCGTCCGCGAGGTCGGCGAGCAGGCGCAGGAGCAACCAGCGCAGGTAGCCGCCGGCGACCAGGGCGGCGACGACCGCCGCGAGCAGCGGCCACCAGCCCGGCTCCGGCAGGGGCGGCGGCGGCGGCGCCGCCGCCGCGGCCTTCGACTCGCCTTTCGCCTCGCCCGGGGCCGGGGGCACCGGCGTGCCGATCGGCCGGCCGCGCCCCGAGCGCCGCGCGTGCTCGGCGTCGTTGCACGCCGTGCAGCACACGGCGCCGTCGCGCTCCGTCCGGTGGGCGCCGCAGAAGGTGTGGCCGCAGAACAGGCACACCTGGAGGGCGCTCTCGACCGCGCAGGCCTTGCACGTCACGCCCCGAGCATACCGGCGTCAGCGGCGGCGGAGGAGGAGCGCGAGCCCGACCAGGCCGAGGGCGCTCAGCGCCGCGCCGGCGGCGAGGCCGGGCGTGCGGTACTCGAGCACGACCCGGTGCCGCCCGGCGGGGACGGGCACGCTCATGAAGGCCGTGCGCGCCGGCTCGACCGGCAGCGCCTGGCCGCCGGCCAGCCGCGCGCGCCAGCCCGTGAAGTGGCCCTCGGCCACGTAGAGCCGGCCGGGCGTCTCGAGGTCGACCACGACGTCGAGGCGCGCGGCCGCGCGCGCGAGCGGGCGCACCTCGCCCTTGCCCTCGACCAGGCGGACGCGCGGCGGGACCTCGCGGTGGACGAGGCGGCCGTCGCGCAGGAGGGCGTGGGCGACGCAGGCGTCGTCGGCCAGGCGCGCGAGGTCGAGGTCGACGACCTCGCCCTCCTCGTCGCGGACGACCGACTCGAGCACGTAGGGGCGCAGGCGCCGGTTGATGATCGGCCCGTAGGCGGCGAACGCCTCGATCCCCCAGCGCCCGGGCAGGTCCTCCTGCAGGCCCTCGATGTGCCCGAGGCGCACGGCGGCCATCCGCTCGGTCGCGTCGCGCGCGCGCGCCAGCGCGTCGCCCGCGGGCGCGGCGGGGCGGAGGCGCACGAAGCGGCCGGGCTCGTCGCGCCCGGCGTCGGCCTCGCGCACGCGCCGGGCGACGTCGGGCGGCGCGTCGACGGCGGCGCGCGGGAGGGTGAACAGGACCGTGCCGTCGGCGAGCGGCGTCGACGCGAGCAGCGCCGCCGCGACGGCGAACGCGGGCGTCCGCGCCCGCCGCGGCACGGCGCGGAGGCCCGCGGCCGCGAGGGCCGGCAGGACGACGGCGACGAGGAGGATCCCCTTCTCGGGGTAGCGCCAGTCGCCGAACAGCGGCAGGGCGCGCAGGGCGGCGAACAGCGGCGTGTAGCCGCCCAGGGCGATCACCGTCCACAGGGCGCAGGCGAGGCCCAGGGCCAGCGCGGCGCGCCCGCGCGCCAGGAAGGCCAGGAGGACGACGGGCAGCCCGAGGTGCACCGACGGATGCAGCGGCGCGCCGAAGGCCCCGAAGCTGCGCTCGACGAGGCGGCGCACGACGTCGCTCGTCTGCGGCGTGAGGCCCGGGATGACGGTCTCGAGCAGGCGCAGCGGGTGCATGGACCACTGCGCCGCCTCGCGCAGGTCGATCCCCTCGGCGCGGGCGGTCTCGGGCAGGAACAGCGCGAACGGCACGAGGTGCGCCCCGGCGAGCGCCACCCCCAGCGCGGTCGCGAGGCCCGCCCGTGCGGCCGCCCCGGGGAGGAGGTGCCAGCGGCCTCGCGCCAGGGCCACGAGGGCCACGGCGGCGCCGGGCGCGAAGAGGACGAGCACCGGCGCGCCGCCGGCGAGCGCCGTCATGCCGACGGCCACGGCGGCGAGCGCGGCCGCGCGCGGGCGCCAGCCGGCGGAGAGGTCGACGAACGCAGCCAGGAGCCACGGCGTCCACGCGGCGCCGGCGAGGAGGTTGGGCGTGGCAGGCGGGAGAGGTGACCGGGCCCGCGAGCGCGGTCGGCGGCGGCGGCGCGCGGCGACGCGCCCAGGCGGCGCGCCAGGTGCGCGGCGCCGGCGCCGGCCAGGGCCGCGTGCAGGGGGAACCACAGCGCCCAGCCCAGGTCGAACGGCAGGGCCGCGCGCAGGAGCGCGGGCGGGTAGAGGACCTGCGCCAGCGGGTCGGGGACCGTCGGCGTGCCGCACCCGCGGTAGGGGTCGCGCTCGGGCAGGCGCCCCTCGCGCCAGGCCTCGGCCACGCGCCGGTGGAGCGGCTCGAACAGGACGAGCAGGTCGCGGCCGGCGAGCCGGCGCTCCGGGTGGAGCGCCGGCGCGTAGGCGGCCAGCGCCAGGACCAGCGCCACCGCCGCGGGCCCCCAGCGCGCGAGCGTCGCCCGCCCGCGCGCGCGCTCGAAGAAGGTGAGGGCGCCGCCGTCCGACATGGGGCGCATTATGCGCCGGCGGCGCGGGGAGGCGGGCGGCGAGTCCGGCCTTCACGGCTCTCCAGTCGACCGAGTCGACGTCCCGGACCCGCTCCCCCGCTCCCGACCGTCTCGGTGGTGTCCCCGCGCCTCGGCGAGGGCACCGCGCCGGTTTGCCGTTGACAGCGCCCGCGGCGATATGTCACTACTTGGCGACATGTCAGCCCGGCCGGACGACGACGCGGTCTGGCGCGCGCTCGGGGACGCGACCCGCCGCGCGCTGCTCGACCATCTGGCCGACGGCCCGCGCACCACGGGCGAGCTCGTGGCCCGCTTCCCCGGCCTCTGCCGCACCGCCGTCATGAAGCACCTCGACGTGCTGGTCGCGGCCGGCCTCGTCCTCGTGCGCCGGCGAGGGCGGGAGCGCTGGAACTTCATCCACGCGGTGCCGATCCAGCGCGTCTGCGAGCGCTGGATCCACCGTCACGTCGGCGCGACCGCCAGCGCGCTGTTGCGCCTCGAGGCCCACCTCGAGCACGAAGGAGGACCGACATGCCCGCCCGCTCCACGACCGCGAAGAAGAAGAAGTCCGGCGGACGCGCCCGACGCGCCCCCGCCCGACCCCGCCCCGCCCGCACGACGGCGGCGGGGGTCCTCCGCTACGAGCTCGAGCTCCCGCTCGCGGCGCCCCGGGCGCGCGTCTGGGAGGCGCTCACGGCGGAGACGGACGCCTGGTGGCTCCCGAGCTTCCGGATGATGGGCGAGGGCTCGCGCGTGCGCTTCGAGGCGCGCGCGGGCGGGACCCTCGTCGAGGAGCGGCCTGATGGCGGCAGCCTCCTCTGGTACCAGGTGCTGATGTGCGTCCCCGGGTCGGCGCTCCACCTCGTCGGCCACCTCGGCCCCGACTTCGGCGGACCGGCGACGACCCTGCTCACCTTGACGCTCGTCGACGCGGGCCGCGGCTGCACGCTGCGGGTGACCGACGCCCTCCACGGCGCCGTGGGACGGGACCTGGCCAGCTCGCTCGAGAGCGGCTGGCGGCAGCTCTTCGGGGACGGGCTGCGGCGGTTCGTCGAGGGCCGCTGAGCGGCACCGCGGCCTGTCGGTGTGTTCGTGTATCGTTCGTGTCCATGGCCTACGACCACGACATGCACGAGCTGGCCACCCGCTTCCCCGGGGCCGTGCTGACGCTGCTGGGTCACGCGCCGCGAGGGCCTTACGTCGTCGAGGGGATCGACGTGAAGCGCTCCGAGCGCCGGATCGACCTGGTGTTCAGCCCGCGCGACCCGGACGACCCGACGATCTACGTCGAGTGGCAGGCCTATCCGTCGCCCGACGTCGAGCAGCGCATGCTGGCCGAGGTCGCCGACCACTGCCTGCAGACGGGGCGGCGCGAGCCGGTCGACGTGGCGATCGTCTACACCGACGAAGGGGTGCGAGCGAAGGCGCTCCCGGCGGACGTCGTCTGCCGCGGCCGCGCCGCGATCACCTTCACGCCGCGGCGGGTGGTCCTCACGGAGCTCTCCCCCGACCTGCTCCTCTCCGCGGGCGGCCCGGCCCTCGTCGCCCTGCCGCTCGTCGGGCCGGAGGAGCGGGTCCGCGCGAGCGCCCGCGAGTGGCTCGGGCTCGCGTGCGCGCAGGCCCGGGACCGGCGGGAGGCGGAGGACCGCAGGGAGCTGTTCCTCAAGTTCCTCACGTGGCGCCTGGGTACAATCGATATCGATACGTTGACCGGACTGGAGGGCGTCGTGGAAGAGACCGCGACCGGGCAGGCGCTGCTCGCCAAGGGCGAGGCGCGGGGCGAGGCGCGCGGCGAGGCGAGGGGCGAGGCGAGGGGCGAGGCGAAGGGGCGACTGGCAGAGTGCCGGCGCGCGATCACCCTCGTCGTCACGAGCCGCTTCGGCGCCGCGCCCGACTGGCTCGCCGAGCGGCTCGACGCCGAGTCGGACCTGGCGCGGCTGGAGGCGCTCCTCCAGGCGGCCGCGAAGGTCGAGCGGGTGACCGACCTGCCGAACGGCTGAGCTCACCTGCCCGGCGGGCCCGCGACGACCTGCAGCTCGAGCCGCGCGTGGCGCCGGGCCTCGAGGGCCTCGCGCGCCCCCGGCCGCGCCGGATCAGCCCACGGGCAGCGTCACCGACCACCGCCGGCCTTCGGGCAGCGGATCGGTGACCGCTCGCAGACGCCCTGGTCCAGCGCGCGCACGAGGCGCCCCACCCGCTCCTGATGCCCGAGGCCGCCCTTGAGGAGGAGCAGGCCGCCGTGCAGCTCGACCACGCAGTCCGAGTCCTCGCCCAGCTTCTCTTCGATGATCTCGACGAGCTTGTCGGCGTCGAGCCCGCACCCGCTCTCGTCCTCGTCCGCGAAGGTCAGCACGCCGCTGCCGCCTCCTCCTCCGCCACCGAGGGCGAGGTTCAGGCTGATCTCCGGGGCCGGGAAGTCGGGCACGTGCGCGAGGATGCCGCTCACGTCGAGCGCCACCCGCAGCCACCGCGCGTTGTCGACGCGCACGGAGAGGAGGCGGTCGCCCACGAGCGCCGACAGGCGCGCGCGAGCGAGCTGCTCGGCTTCCTCCCTCGCCGAGCGCGCGCCCACGAGCGCCGCGAGCAGGCGGGCGGTCGTCACCTGCTGCGCGAGGGTGCCGCGGACGAGGAGCACGCCGCCCGCGACCTCGCTCGCGTGGTCGCTGTCCTCGCCGAGCTTCTCGTCGACGATGTCGCACAGCTTCTCGGGGTCCAGGAGCGTCGGGCCGCGCTCGTCGCCGAACGACGGCGAGGGCGCCGGGAACTCGACCCGGATCGCGTCCACGTCGTAGGCCACGAGCAGCCGCGAACCCTCGGCCCGCACGGTCAGCACCCGCTCGCCGGCGAGCGCGACCAGCCGCACGCGCGCGGCGTCCGCGACGTGGGCCGCGCGGTCGACGTCGAGCGCCCGCTCCGTCCGCGGCGGCGACGCCTCGCGCGTCGCCCGGCCCCCGGCGAAGGCGCTGCCGGCCGCGAGCGCCAGGGCGAGGCCGATCGCCTGTCGACGCCGTCGGTGCCGGCTCGGCAGCGGACTCGACCAGGGCGGCGCGTCCACCACCGGCGCGCCGACGGCGACGCCCCCCTTCTCCGCCCCGTCCGTGTCGGTCCCAGGATGCGCTCGGCTCATGCCACGAGCCTCGCCCTCGCCCGTCACGGGCCGGTCGGTCGTCCGTCCGCCCGTCGTCACCCTGGGCGACGGCGCGTCACCTGCTCGCCGCCGCGAGCCAGGCGCGCAGGGCCCACCCGCAGGCCGCCGGCCGCTCGAGATGCGGCGCGTGCCCGGCGCCGGGCACGCTGACGTGCCGCGCGCGCGGCGCGCGCGCGAGCACGTCGCGCGCGATCGCCTCGAACTTCGCGTCGTCGGCGCCGGTGACGAGGAGCGTCGGGGAGCGAAGGCCGGGGAGGGCGTCCCACAGCGGCGGGACGACCCCTGGCGACAGCGCCTCGAGCGTGCGGGCGAGCCCGTGCGCGGTCAGGCGCGCGCGGCCCCGCCGGAGGATCGCCTGCAGCCGCGCCGGCGCGCGCGCCTGCGTGGCGATCAGCGGCTGCGCGCGCCAGGCCGCGAGGAACGCGGGCGCACCGTCGCGCGCGACGGCCTCGGCGCGGCGGGCGTCCTCCTCGCGGCGCGCGGCGCGCTCGGCCTCGTCCGAGAGGCCGGGCGTGCCGCCGATCAGGACGAGGCCGAGCACGCGCCGCCGAAGGGCGAGGTGCAGCGCGACCCGCGCGCCGAGCGAGTAGCCGAGGAGCACGACGTCGGGGAGCCTCAGCCGGTCGAGCGCCCGCTCCAGCCGCCCGAGCTGCCGTTCGAGCGCGTAAGGCGCGCGCGCGACCGGCGCCGGCGACAGGCCGTGCCCGAGCAGGTCGAGCGCCACGACGCGCCGACCGAGCCGGGGCGCCAGGGCGGCGAAGTCGGCGCCGTCGCCGGTGAACCCGTGCAGGGCGACCACGGCCGGGAGGCGGCCCGGCCACTCGGTCACGCCGACGCCGGCGACGACCCGCCGCCTCACGCGTCCGGCGCGCGGCCTGCGTAGAGGTGCACGGCGTCGAACGAGAACGCGCGCACCGTCACGTCGGTCCAGCCGGCCTCGCGGCACAGGTCGGCGAACGCGTCAGGGGTGGGGAACGCGGCGATCGACTCGGCCAGGTAGCGATACTCGCGCGACCCCGAGAGCCAGGCGCCCAGGCGCGGCACGACCGTGTGCACGTGCCAGCGGGCGAAGGGCTGGAGCAGGCCCTCGCGCGGCTCGCCCAGCTCGAGCACGGCGAGCGCGCCGCCCGGGCGGGTCACGCGGCGCATCTCGCGCAGGCAGGCGAGCCGGTCGGGGACGTTGCGGATCCCGAAGGAGATCGCCGCCCCGCACGCCGCGCCGTCGGGCAGCGGCAGGCGCTGGCCGTCGCCCTGCACGAGGGCCGCGCGGCCGGCCAGGCCGGCCCGCGCGAGCTTCGTCCGGCCGATCGCCAGCATGTTGCCGCTCGGGTCGACGCCGACGACGCGCGACCCCGGGTAGGCGCGCAGGAGCGCCAGGGCCACGTCGGCCGTGCCGGTGGCCACGTCGACGAACGCGCCCGCTCGCCCACCTGGCGCGAGCGCCTGCACGAGCGCCCGGCGCCAGCGCCGGTCGAGGCCGAGCGAGATCACGCGGTTGAGCAGGTCGTAGCGCCGCGCGATCCCGTCGAACATGGCCCCGGTGCCGAGCCGCGCCGGCGCGGTCACGCGCGCACCGGCGCCGGCAGCGCGAGCGAGGCCGCCAGCGCGCGCCACGCCGCCGGGTCGAGGGCCTGCGGCCCGTCGCTCCGGGCCGTCGCCGGGTCCGGGTGGACCTCGACCAGGAGGCCGTGCGCGCCGGCCGCCAGGGCCGCGCGCGCCAGCGGCGCCACGAGGTCGCGCCGCCCGGCCGCGTGCGACGGGTCGACGACGACGGGCTGCCCCTGCGCGGCGAGCAGGGCCACGCCGGACAGGTCCAGGGCGTGGCGCGTCGCCGGGTCGAACCCGCGCACGCCGCGCTCGCAGAAGGCCACGCCGCGCGCGCCGGCGGCGAGCAGGTGCTCGGCCGCCAGCAGCCACTCCTCGAGCGTCGCCGCCGGGCCGCGCTTGAGGAGCACGGCGGCCCCCGTCGCCCCGACCGCCCGCAGGAGGGCGAAGTTCTGCATGTTGCGCGCGCCGACCTGCACGAGGTCGGCCACGTTGGCGACCGCGGGCGCGTCGGCCTCCGACAGGACCTCCGTGACCACGGCCAGCCCCTCGGCGTCGGCCGCCGCGCGCAGCCAGTCGAGCCCGGCCGCGCCCACGCCCTGGAAGGCGTAGGGCGACGTGCGCGGCTTGTAGGCGCCGCCGCGCAGGACGCGCCCGCCGGCGTCGGCGACCAGCGCCGCCGCCTCGCGCGCCTGCGCCGCCGACTCGACCGCGCACGGGCCCGCCATGAGCACGGGGCCCGCGCCCGGCCCCAGGCGCAGGTCGCCCAGCGCCAGGCCGAGGCCCGCCTGCGCGTCGACGCGCGGGTGCGCGCTGGCCGGCTCGAGCACGTCCTCGACGCCGTCGACCTCGCGCACGCGCCCGGCGTCGACGCGCGCCGACGCCGGCAGGGCGCGCAGGGCCACGGCGCCCTGCCCGCGCTCGAGCACCGTCCACAGGCCGAGGCCCTGCAGGGTCGCCTGCACGGCCGCCGGGTCGGCCCCCCGCCGCACGAGGACGATCACTTGACCCGCTCCACGGCCGCGTGCGCCATGGCCTCGAGCGCCACGCGCGCCGCGCCCGGCGCCAGGACCTGCAGGGCCGCCCGCGCCGCGCCCGCGTGGGCCTCGGCCTGCGTGCGCGTGGCGCCGAGCGCGCGCGTGGCCTGGACCCCCTCGAGCAGCGCCTCGACCCGCGGGGCGGCGGCGGCGGCCTCGTCGTCGCCCGCGGCGGCGATCGCGGCCACGTGCCGGGCGAGGTCGGGGTCGCGCTCGCAGGCCAGGATCACCGGCCAGGTGACCTTGCCCTGGCGCAGGTCGGCCAGCGCGTCCTTGCCCGTGACCTGCGGGTCGCCCGCGAGGTCGAGGATGTCGTCGGTGAGCTGGAAGGCCAGGCCCAGCGACAGGCCCGCCTCGCCCAGGGCGTCGACCTGCGCCGGCGGCAGCCCGGCGGCGGCGCCGCCGGCGCGCAGGGCCCAGCGGAACAGCGCCGCCGTCTTGCCGCGGATCACGCGCAGGTAGGCCCCGCGCGACAGGTCGAGCCGCCCGCGCCGCTCGAGCTGCAGGGCCTCGGCGTCGATCATCTCGGCGATCACGGCCAGGAGCTCGTCGAGGACGCCCGGCACGCCGGTGCGCCCGACGAGGCGCAGGGCCTCCGTGAACAGCGCGTCGCCCGCCAGCACGCTGGCCGAGTTGCCGAAGAGCACGCGCGCCGCCGGCGCGCCGCGCCGCTCGGTCCCCTCGTCGATCACGTCGTCGTGCAGGAGCGTCGCCGCGTGCACGAGCTCGCAGGCGACGGCCAGGTCGCGCACGACCGCGTCCAGGCCGCGGCCGCCGGCCCGCGCGGCCAGGAGCAGGCACACCGGCCGCAGGCGCTTGCCCGGCTGGCGCAGGAGGTGGTCTGCCGCCCGGCGCGCGGCCAGGTCGACGTCGCCCTCGTCGGCGCGGCGCGTGAGCGGCTCGAGCGCCGCCTCGAGCGCGCGCAGGTCGTCGTCGAGCCAGGCCTGCAGCGCCCCCAGCCGCTCGGCCACGGGCGCCCCCGCCCGCGCCGCCGCCGTGCCCAGCGCCCCGAGCGCCTCACCGACGCCGCCGTAGACCCCGACTCCAACGACCGGAGGCCCGTCTTCGAGCGTGGCGTCGGCCCGCTCGGGGGCCTCGACGGCCGCCGGCTCGACCGTCACCCGCGGCGCGGGCGGCGGCGCGCTCACCTCGCCCCGCGCCAGCGCCACGGCCCGCGGGCGCGCCAGCTTGCCCAGCGGCGTCCGCGGGACCTCCGCCACGAGCACGACGCGGTCGGGCACCTTGGCCGGCGACAGGCGCGGCAGGCATCGCGAGGTCCGGGCGTCGAGGGCCGCGCCGCGCGCCGGCGCCACGAGCGCCACCGGCCGCTCGCCCCAGCGCGCGTCGGGCAGGGCGACCACGGCCGCGTCGGCCACGCCCGGCAGCCCGCGCAGGACCGCCTCGACCTCGCGCAGCGAGACCGTCTCGCCGCCGCTCTTGAGCACGTCCTCGTCGCGCCCGTGCACGTGGACGACGCCGCGCACGACGGCGCCGCGGTCGCGCGTGACGTGCGCCCCGCCGGCGACGAGCGGGCCGCGCAGGGCCAGGCGCCCGCCGTCCGCCGCGTCGGCCGTGACGCGCACGAAGGGCAGGGGCGCGCCGACGCCGCCCGACGGGTCGAGGTCGCCCGGGCGGCGCGTGGCCACCTGCGAGGCGGCCTCGGTCATGCCCCAGGTGAGGGCCACCGGGACCTGCAGCGCCCGGCAGCGCTCCAGGAGCGCCGGCGGCGTGGCGTCGCCGCCGAGGAGCACGGCGCGCAGGGCGGCCGGGAACGGGCGCCCCTCGCGCGCGTCGAGGACGCGCTCGAGCATGGCCGGCACGAGCGACACGAGCGAGGCGTCGCCCGCGTCGAGCGTGCGCGCCACGCGCCGCGGGTCGAAGCGGTCGTGCAGGACGACGGTCGTGCCGTAGTAGGCGCAGCGGACGAGGATCGACAGCCCGCCCACGTGGTGCAGCGGCAGGCAGGCCAGCCACCGGTCCTCGAGGTCGTGGCCCAGGCGCAGGGCCGAGCCGAAGGCGGAGAGGAGGAGCTGCCCCGTGGTCAGCGGCACCGGCCGCGGCGCGGCCGTGCTGCCCGAGGTGAGGACGACCGCCCGCACCTCGTCGAGCGGCCAGGCGCGCTCGGGCGGCGCCGGTCCCGGGTCGAGCTCGGTGAGGAAGCGCCCGCCGCGGGCGACGAGCGCCGCCCTGGCGGCCGACGGCAGCCCGTGGCACAGGACCAGCCGCGTCGGCCGCACGGCGTCGAGCGCCTCGGCCAGCTCGTCGGGCGTGCCGGCGGTCGGCAACGGCGCCGCCGCCGCGCCCAGCCAGCCGAGCGCGTGGAAGGCGACGACCCATTCGGCGCTCGCCGGCCCGGCGAGGGCCACGACGTCGCCCGGGCCGACGCCGGCGCGGGCCAGCACGCCCGCGCAGCGGGTCGTGGCCTCGAGCAGGTCGGCGGCGCTCCAGGTCTGCCCGGCGGCGACGAGCGCCGCGTGCTCCGGCCGCGACAGCGCCGCGCTGCGCACCGGGTTGGGGATCGTCAGGCCGGCCGGGGGCGCGCCCCGGACCTGCTCGCTCGCCGGCGCCGCCGGCGCGACCGTCACGACCACGCTCCACCTCCTGTGACCACACCCCGCCGCGCGTCCGCGGCGGCGCACGCGACCCCCAGCCCCGGCCCCGGCGGCACGGGCGCCCGGCCGCCCTCGAGCGGCGGCAGGTCCGCCACGTCGACCGCGAGCGCCGGCCCCAGGCCGCACACCGGATCGCCCTCGAGGCCGGCCGCGAGCGCCAGCGCGCCCGCGCGACCGACCGCCGTCTCCAGCGAGTGCGTGACGACGACCTCGAGCCCCGCCGCCGCGGCGCGCAGGGCCAGCCGCCGCGCGGCCGCGAGGCCCCCGAGCGCCTGCGCCTTGAGGACCACCGCGTCGATCGCCCCGGCGGCGAGCGCGGCCTCGAGGTCGTCCTCGCCGCGCAGCCCCTCGTCGAGCGCCACCCGCACCCCGCCCGCGGCGCGCGCGCGCGCCAGGCCGGGCAGGTCGCCCGGCGGCGTGGGCTGCTCGACGAGGTCCACGCCGAGGTCGGCCAGCGCCCGCAGGCGCGGGATCGCGTCGGCGGCCGACCAGCGGCCGTTGACGTCGACGCGCAGCCGCGCCCCCGGCGCCGCGTCGCGGACCGCGCGCACCCGCGCGAGGTCGCGCGGCCAGGGCGCGTCGCCCACCTTGAGCTTGAAGGTCGTCACGCCCGTCCAGCGGGCGACGTCGTCGGGTCCGGCGACGAGCGCGTGCACGGCCACCGACGCCCGCGGCGCGGGCGCCAGCCACGCGGCCAGCGAGACGCCGGCGCGCCGCGCGGCGAGGTCGAGGCGCGCCTGCTCGAGGGCGCAGCGGGCCTCCGGAGTGTTCACCACAGAGGAGCAGAGGGAGCAGAGGTCGTCATGGACGCTCCCTGCGCCCTCTGCTTCTCCGAGGGCGTCGCAGGCCTCCGGAGGACTCGAAGCAGGGGAGCCGAGAGGACAGAGGTCGTCATGGACGATCTCTGCGCCCTCTGCGTCTCCGAGGGCGCCGCAGGCCGCCGGAGTGTTGACCACGGAGGAGCAGAGGGAGCAGAGGTCGTCAGGGTGACCCTCTGCTTCCTCTGCTCCTCTGTGGTGAACCATCTGCCTCAGCGCCGCCCGCGTCGCCCGCACCCCCGCCCCGAACCCCGGCCAGCAGGCCGCCTCGCCCAGCCCGACGAGGCCGTCGTCCTCGATCGACACGAGCCAGCCGCGGCGCGTCGCGCGGCCGCGCACGGGCGCCAGGAGCGGCAGCGAGTAGGGGACGACGCGCACGATCATGCGACGGCCACCCCCAGGGCCAGGAGCAGGGCCAGGGCCAGCTCGACGCGCGCCGCGCCGCCGAGGCGCGGGTTGAGGTCGCGGCCGTCGGCACGCCGGACGAGGACCACCTCGCGCGCGGCCAGCGGCAGGGCCGCCAGCGGCAGGAGCCAGCCGGCCCGGCCGTCCCGCGCCCACAGCGCGACGAACAGCGCGAAGGGCAGGAGCAGGCAGACGGCGTGCTCGACGCGCGCGAAGCGCGCGCCGAGGCGCACGACCAGCGTGCGCTTGCCGGCGCGCGCGTCGCCCTCGCGGTCGCGGAGGTTGTTGACGGTCAGGATCCCGGCGGCGACCAGGCCGAGGGCCAGGCCCACGACGACGGCCTCGACGCCGGCGCTCCCCGTCTGCACGAACGCCGTCCCGGCGACGGCGCCCAGGCCGAAGAAGCCGACGACGAACACCTCGCCCAGCCCCACGTAGGCCAGCGGCCAGGGCCCGCCCGTGTAGAGGACCGCGCACAGGACGCTCGCCACGCCCAGGGCCAGGATCGGCCAGCCGCCCGCGGCGACCAGGTAGGCGCCCGGCACGAACGCGAGGGCCAGGGCCAGCGCCGCCGCGCGTCGCACCGCGCGCCCGTCGACCCAGCCCTGCGCCGTGGCCCGCGCCGGGCCCAGGCGCTCCGGCTCGTCGGCGCCGCGCGCGTGGTCGGCGGCGTCGTTGTGCAGGTTCGTGCCCACCTGATTCCACTGCCCGGCGAGCGGCTGCGGCCGCGCCCGGCGCTTCGCCCCTGCAGCCAGCGCCGTGCCGGCATCACTGGCGCCGCTGACGCGGCGAGCGTCGCCGGCCGCGCGGCCGACCACCACACCGCGCCAGCCGGCCGCGCCGCCGGGGCGAGGTCCTCGCGGTGGTTCGCGGGGGCTCGCGCCCCCGCGGTCCCCCGCCGCGCTCGCGCGCCCGGGTCGCCCGGCGGCTCGTCGGTCGTGGCGGCGAGCGCGGCCTCGGTCACGGGAGCCTCGGGAACTTGCCGAACTCGGGCGGCCGCCTCTCCAGGAAGGCGTTCTTGCCCTCCTGCCCCTCGGCCGTCATGTAGAAGAGCAGCGTCGCGTTGCCGGCCAGCTCCTGGATCCCGGCCTGCCCGTCGAGCTCGGCGTTGAAGGCGCTCTTCAGGCAGCGCAGCGCGAGCGGCGAGTGCGCCAGGATCTCGCGGCACCAGCGGACCGTCTCCGCCTCGAGGTCCGCGAGCGGCACGACCGCGTTGACGAGGCCCATGTCGAGGGCCTCCTGCGCGGAGTAGCGCCGGCAGGTGAACCAGATCTCGCGGGCCTTCTTCTGACCCACGCTGCGGGCGAGGAACGACGCGCCCAGGCCGCCGTCGAAGCTGCCCACCTTCGGCCCGGTCTGGCCGAAGACGGCGTTGTCGGCGGCGATCGTCAGGTCGCAGACGACGTGCAGCACGTGGCCGCCGCCGATCGCGAAGCCGGCCACCATGGCGATCACGGGCTTGGGCAGCGAGCGGATCACGCGCTGCAGGTCGAGGACGTTGAGCCGCGGCACGCCGTCGTCGCCCACGTAGCCCGCGTGGCCGCGCACGCGCTGGTCGCCGCCCGAGCAGAACGCGTCGGGCCCCTTGCCCGTGAGGATCACGACGCCCACGCGCGCGTCGTCGCGCGCCAGGCGGAACGCCTCGAGCAGCTCGGCCACCGTCTGCGGGCGGAAGGCGTTGCGCACCTCCGGCCGGTTGATCGTGACCCTGGCGATCCCCTCGGGGGAGACGTGGTACTCGATGTCCGTGAACTCGCCCTGCCGGACCCAGTCGACGCCGCTCATGGAAGGACCTCCGCGGGCTCGCGCCACGCGCGGGACACGGCCGCCCAGGCGGCGTCGCGCCGCCGGGCGCCCTCGTTTCGATCGACGGGCGCGCGCACCACGCGCGCGACCGGCCCCCGCCGCGCCAGCGCCTCGCGCAGGGCCGGCAGGTCGTGGACGGTCACGGCCTCGGCGCCGAGGCCGCGCGCGGCGGCCTCGAGGTCGAGCCGGGACGGGGTGAGGAACAGCCGCTCGAACGCCGTCGGGTGGGCCGCGACCGGGAGCTGGCCGAAGATCGCGCCGCCGCCGTTGTCGACGACGACGACCGTGAGCGGCACCTCGAGCTCGCGCGCGGCCGCCAGGCCGCCGAGGTCGTGGACGAAGGCCAGGTCGCCCACGAGCGCGACCACCGGGCCCGCCGTCCACGCGAGCGCCGCGCCTGCGGCGGCTGCGATCGTGCCGTCGATCCCGTTGGCGCCGCGGCTCGAGAGGAGCGCGGCGGTCGGCGCGCCGCCGAAGGCGTCGACGTCGCGCACGGCCAGGCTGCTGGCGACCACGAGGAGCGCGCCCGGCGGCAGGGCGTCGACGACGGCCCGGGCGACCGCGCCCTCCCACCAGCCGTCGCGGGCGGCCTGGTCGAGGGCCGCCCGCGCGGCCCGGTCGGCGCGGGTCCACGCGGCGAGCCAGCCGTCGTCGTGCGCGCGCGGGCCAGCCGAGCGCGCCAGGGCGTAGCAGGCGTCGACCGGGTCGGCGACGAGCAGCAGCGCCGCTTGGTGCTCGGGGTCGTGCCACTGGCCGTCGGGGTCGACGAGCACGGTCTCGGGCGCCGCGTCGGCCAGCCAGCGCTGCGTCGCCTTCGACGTGGGCACCTGCCCCAGGCGCAGGGCGTGCGTCGGCCGGTGCTCGGCGCGAAACGCCGGGTCGCGCAGGAGCGCGTCGGCCGCGCGCACGTGGTCGAGGCCCGAGAGCGCGTCGCACACGACCGGCCAGCCGAGCGCGCGCGAGAGCGCGTCGACGGCCTGCGCCAGCGGCCCCGGGCGGCCGGGCGGCGCGCTGCG
>JAHBXY010000096.1 GCA_019636275.1 Planctomycetota bacterium
CCCTGGCCGCCGGCGCGGCGCTGGGGGCGCTGGCGGCGTGGTTGGGGCGGTGAGCGTCACACCGCCCCGGTGAGGATCACCCTCTCCGCCCCCGCCGCCGCCAGGGCGCGCAGGTGGTCGCGCATTGCCGCGAGGTCGCGGGCGAGGTCGGCCGCCGCGTAGGTGCCGTCGAGGAAGGAGGGGCGCACCTCGGCCGGGGGGACGGCGTGGACGAAGAGGCGCACGCGCCTACCGCCCGTCGCCGGCGCCCGCCTCCTCGAGGGCCCGGATGAACCCGGTGACCGTCGGGTCGGGCTGGCTCGCGGCCGCCGGCTCCTCGGGTCGCCGCGCCGTGACCGCCGGGCCCTCGCCCAGGACCATGCCGCGGTCGGCGTCGCGCAGCGAGCGCACCTCGGCGGCGCGGCGGCGCAGCTCCTCGGCCGCCGCCGGGTCGTGGGCGTAGGCGGTCGCCATGGCCTCGAGGAACGCGGCCTCGTGGTCGTAGCTGGCCAGGCGCGTCGTGGGCAGGTCGGCGGCGCGGTCGGCCACGCGGGCGAGCGCGCGGTCGCGGCCCCAGCGGGCGAGGATGTCGTTGCGGTCGCCCCAGGGGTCGCCCGCCGCGCCGGCGGCGCCGCCGCGCAGGGCCCACAGGTCGGCGGCGCTGACGTCCAGGCGCAGGCCGTCGTCGACGCTCGTCCCGTAGATGCTGCGCGAGGTGGACGGCCAGGCGGCGTCGAAGGCCTCGAAGGCGCCGGCCACGAGGCCGCGCGCGTTGGCCTCGGCCCGCGCCGCGTGGCGCTCGGCCGCGGCGAGGAGCGCCCCGTAGCGGGCGGGGTCCTGCTCGGCCAGCTCGCGGTAGCGGCGCAGGGCGTCGTCCTCGCGCTTCACCTCGACCCCGGCGCGGCCCAGGCGCTCCCACAGGAGCGCCTCGGTCTCCGCCAGCGGCCGGGCGAGCACGTCGCGCCACTGGCGGTTGGCCTCGGCCAGCCGCTCGAGCGCGGGCACCACGTCGCCGCCCTCGCGCATGGCGCGCAGGACGTCGTCGGTGGCGCGGCGCACGTTGTCGCGCGCCTCGCGCTTGATCAGCGCGTCGTCGATCCCGCGGGCGATCGCCTCGCCCCAGTAGAGGACGACGGCGGTCTCGACGGCGTGGTACATGAACCCGCCGACCTTCAGGAGCCGCGCGTGGCGCCCGAGGCGCGTGGCCAGGGCCACGCCGCCCGGGAGCCGCTCGAGCGGCCGCACCCAGCGCAGGCCCGCCACGCCCGCCTTCACGGCCGTCGACGAGAGCCCCAGGCCCGTGAGCTGGATCGCGAAGGCCCGCCCCTGGAAGTTGCCCGAGACGAGCTCCGGCAGGGCCATGCCCACCGCCAGGGCCATGGTCGAGCGCAGGACCGTGTGCACGAACTGCGGGCGGATGAACCGGTCGAGGTGCCGCTTGAGGAAGTGCGCGTAGGCCGCGTCGCCCGCCATGGCGCCGACCGAGAACAGCCCGAAGTGCACGTAGAAGTCGGTCTCGAGCAGCCCCTCGAAGAACTCCTCGATGCGCAGCCGGTCGCCCGTCTGGGCCACGACGGCGAGCTCCTTGAGGAACAGCGCCATGGTGAAGTGGACCAGGCTGCCGCCGGCCGCCCGCGTGACGCGCTTCCAGTCGATCGTGCCGTCGACGCGCCTCGCGTTCCGGTGCGGGTCGATCTCGCGCTCGAGCTCGGCGATCGAGCGGTCGAGCGTCGGCCGCGCCGGGTCGTTTGCGTCGAGCATGCTGCGGATCAGCCGCTTGGCGCGGATCTCCCAGCGGTTGACGACGTCGCGCGCGGCGGGGTCGCCCTGCAGCGCGCGCATGAGCAGCGCCTCGGTCTCGGCCGGCCCGCGCGCCTTGATCATGCGCTCGAGCTGGATCACGGCCGCCAGCTCGTCGATCAGGGCGAAGCTCTTCACCGGCTGCCCGCGCCGCAGGAGCACCTTGGGCCGCCCGTCGGGGCCCACGTAGGTGCGCGCCTGCACGCCCTCGGGCAGGCGCGGATCGCCGGGGTTCACCCACTCGACCGTGGCGCCGTGCCGCGCGATCCGCTCGAGGAACTTCGCCACGTCGCGCTCGGACGCGTTCGGGCCGACCTCGACGCCCTCGCCGCGGAAGTAGCTGTTCATGCCGGCCACGCCCTCGAGCGGCGGCCGGCCGTTGCGGATGTTGTCCTCGATGATCGCCCAGGTGTTCTGGCCGCCCCCGGTGTAGCCGTAGCTGTAGCCGGGCGACAGGTTCTTGAGCTTGCTCTCCTTGTAGAGCGGGTGGTTCTGCAGCTCGGCCCAGGTCTCGCAGCGGACGACGATCTCCTTGGGCAGGATCCAGAAGGGCAGGAGCACCTCGTACTCGCCCGAGAGGCCCTTCGTGTTGAAGATCGCCCGCTCGGGCGCGACCTTGAGGATGAAGTAGGGCGGGCCGAAGTGCTGCAGGGGCTGCGTGCTGGTGGAGATCAGCACGCTCTTGACGCTGTTGCTGCTCGTCCCCAGCCCGCCGCCCTTGTGGTGCTCGATGATCCGCTCGAGCTCGCGCAGGTTGTCGCCGTTGCCGCCGGTGAGCGTCGTCGCCTCGCGGAAGTAGGCGTCGATGCGCGGCAGGCGCTTGTCCCAGCTCGTGCGCATGTGCCGGATCGAGTTCGGCAGCATGAGCGAGTTGCCGCCCGACGAGGCCGGCATCTTGTAGACCTGGTCGTTCTTGGCCCCGCGGAAGAGGACGAGCTCGTGCGCCGGGTTCGACGCGCGCGCGCCGCGGGCCAGGAACTCGAGGTTCATCTCCAGGTAGCGGCGCAGCTTGGGGTCCGCGCGCTCCAGGTTCAGGTAGGGCCGCAGCTTCTCGGCCAGCGCCTGGTAGTCGCCGCGCTCGATCAGCTTCTTGAAGTCGATGTCGTCCTGGGCGCGCGCGGCGCTCGCGCCGGCGAGGACGAGGGAGACGAGGAGCGCGTGAACGAGCCTCACCGGCCCACCTCTCGTTCGATGGTCCCGCCGATGCCAGGGGTGGCGCTCGGCGCGCCGTGGAGCGGGTCGAGCAGCGCCCGCTCGCGGTCGCGGATGTCGCGGGTGATCCGCGCCCGCTCCCGCAGCGCCTCGGCCACCTCGGGCGAGCGGGCGGCGGCGGCCGCCGCCTCGTAGAGCGCGGCCTCGTCGTCGTAGGCCTGGCGGCGGTTGTCCGAGACGTCGCGCGCGCCGCGCACGGGGTCGTAGGCGCGGGCGCGGACGTTGTCGTGGTAGGCGCGGCGCAGGGCGGCCTCGCGCGCGTCGGCGAAGCGGGCCACCGCCGCATCGACGCGGGCGTCCGTGGCCGCGTCGCTGCGCTCGCGGAAGCGGTCGACGTGGCTGCCGAGCGCCTCGTAGCGCGAGGCGATCGCGTCGAAGCGGCTGGCGCCCGTGCCGGTGATCGTGGCCGACCGGCCGGCGCGCTCCATCTCGCGGCGCAGCCCGTCCATGGCCGCCATGGCCGGCTGCAGGCTCCGGTCACGCCAGCCGACGTAGGCCTCGAGCGCCCGGTCGAGCGCGGCGTCGAGCGCCGGGTCGTCGGCGCGCCCGGCCGCGCGCGCGGCCGCGAGCACGGCCGCCGCCGAGTCGGCCACCTCGCCGCGGGCGCGCCGCTCGTCGAGGACGGCCGTGATCCGCGCGCTGATCTCCTCGGCGAAGTAGAGGACCACCGCCAGCTCGACGCCGTGGTAGACCCAGCCGGGGACGCCGCTCCCGAGGCGCAGGGCGCGCGCCACGGGCGCCCAGCGGCTCGCCGACTGGATCGGCATGACCCAGCGGATCGCCGACAGGCCCGCCTTGACCGAGGCCGACGAGAGCATGAGCCCCGCCAGGTTCACGGCGTAGACCTCGGCCTCGAACTGCCCGTGGACGATCATGGGCAGGGCCATGCCGGTGGCCAGGGCCACGTTGCTCTTGAGCACCGTGTTCACGAAGCTCGGCTTGACGTGCCGCTGGAGGAACTTGACGTAGGCCGTCGAGCCGGCCTCGGCGCCGATCACGAACAGCCCGTAGTGGCTCCAGAACTCGGTCGTGGCCAGCCCCTCGAAGAACAGCTCGATCGCCTCGCGGTCGCCCGTGGCCACGAGCTTGGCCAGGTCCTTGAGGAACAGGCCCAGGAGGAAGCTCGCCGCCCCCTCGCCGTGCTCGCGCGCCTTGCGGCGCACCTTGGCCCAGTCGACCCGCCCGTTGGGGGCGCGCACGTCGAGGTAGGGGTCGAGGACGCGGCGCAGGCGCTCGATCTCGCGGTCGAGGAGCGCCCGGTCGGGGTGGTTCTCCGGCAGCGTCAGCCGGACCATGCGCTTGGCCTCGATCTCCCAGCGGAGCAGGGTCGAGAGCGCCGCCGGGTCGCCGGCCTGGGCGTTGCGGAACAGCTCGACGACGCGCTCGGCGCCCATGGTCCGGCGCATGCGGTCGAGCTGGATCGAGTGCGTCAGCTCGTCGATCAGCGCGTAGCGGCGCACCGGCCGGTCGGACGGGAGGAGGACGACCGTGTTGCCGTGCGCGTCGACCATGGTGCGCGCCTGCGCGCCGCCCAGGCGCGGGTCGCTGGCCGGCACGCGCTCGATCCGCGCCCCGTAGCGGGCGATCCGCTCGGCGAAGCGCGCCACCTCGGCCTCGGTGGCCACCGGGCCGGTGCTCGCCAGCTCGAAGCGGGAGAAGAGCGACGACGGGCTGCGGTTGACGTCGTGCTCGCGGCCGGCGTACTCGACGGTCGCCCCGCGCACGTTGACGCCGCGCTCGGAGAGCGCGCGCGACAGGTCCTCGCGCACGAGCGGCTGCGGCTCGACCGCGAACACCTCGCCGCGGCCGAACGACACGGCGTTGGCGCCGGCCGGCGCCAGGCGCACGTTCGAGTTCGGGTGCTCGGCCAGGAGCGCCGGCAGGCGCGCCTCGGCCGTGGCGCGCACGGCCGCGTCGCCCACGACCTCGAGCGTGAGCCCGCTGACCGGGCTGAACATGCCGCGCTCGATCCCGCCGCCGGCGCGCAGCTCGAAGTTGGCGTTCGGGTGCGCCGCGCGCAGCTCGGCCGCCAGGCGCGAGACGACGGCGTTGGCCCGCTCGAGCGCGGCCAGGCGCTCGGCGTCGGTGTAGGCGCCGGCCACCTCGGCCTCGAGCGCCGCGCGCGCCTCCTCGCTCAGGCCCGGGATGTCGCGCGGCTTGAGCTTCTTCGACGTGTCGATCGCCTCGAGCGCCTCGCCCGAGAGCGCGCCCACGATCCCGGCGATCCGGTCGCGGAGGAAGTTCGACCTCGGCAGGTTGCGCGGCACGAGCTTGTCGGCCACCTCGAGCGCGCGCGCCTCGCGCGGGTCGGTCGGCAGCGGCCGCGACGAGAAGCGCGCGTTGTCCTTGGCGCGGACCTCGATGTCCTTGATCCCCAGCGCCTCGAGGTACAGGTCGACCATGCGCTCGAACGTGTGGGTCGTGGCGCTGTTGCTGTTGCCGAGCGTGTGCGCGCCGCCGGGGATGTCGGAGATGATCACCGACGTCCAGAAGGTCACCTTGTCGGCGGCGACGCGGTTGTGGCGGGCGACCTCGCGCGCCAGGTAGCTGTTCTCCACCTCGACGCCGTGGATCCCGCGGCTGCGCGTCTCCTCGAGCCAGCGCATGGTCTCCTCGGCGGGCGAGAAGACGTTGGTCAGGTGCGTGCCCAGGCGCAGGCGCTCGCCGAGCGTCGTCTCGCGCCCGGCCAGCATGTCGAGGAAGGCGTTGCGCACGCCCTCGCCGGCGGGCTGGAAGCGGAAGTCGGAGAAGCGCTCGGGCACGTGGATGTCGCCCACGCGCGCGCCCTCGGCCGTGCCGCCGGCCGTGCCGAAGTAGGCCAGGCGCCGGTGGCCGGAGTCGATCAGGGCGCGCGCGACGTCGCCCAGCGCGTCGCCGTAGTAGTTCGAGACGAGCTTGACCGTCTCGACGCCGCGCGAGGTCGTCACGCGCAGCTCGTCGGCCTTGAGCGCGCCCGCCTCGATCGCCCGGGCGATCGTGGCCTCCTTGGCGCTCACGCCGCCCGGCAGGCGCAGCTTGCCGTCGGCGACCAGCTCCTGCAGGAGCTCGACCGACGGGTTCTTCTTCGCCAGGTCGACGAGCTTCTTCTCGGCCGCGATCATGGCCTTGAGGTCGGCGATGTTGCCCAGGACGCGCTCGGGCGCGCGGTTCATGCCGTCGCGCAGGTTGGCGTCGTTGTTCACGGCGGCCAGCGCCCGCTCGACCTCGGCCCGCGCGGGGCCGACCGGGAGCGCGTCGCGCGCCGCCGTCAGCCGCTGGCGCAGGCCCTCGTAGGGGTCGGCGCCCAGGACGTCGCGCAGGTGCTCGGCACCGCGGCGGGCCAGCGCCCGCTCGGTGAGCTCGTTCTTGAGCGTGGCGCGGAAGCCGATCAGCGCCGTGTCGCCGCCGAGGCCGATGCGCTCCATGGCCTCGCGCATGGCGCGGTAGTTCCGCTCCTTCATGGCCTCGGCGTCGCCGACGATCTCGATCCGGTCGTTGGGCACGCCGCGGCGGTCGTTGCCGGCGAAGCGCAGGAGCGAGGTCAGATGCCGCACGCGGTCGATCCCGTCGATCGTGCCCGTGACCACGTAGCGCACCGAGCCGTTGGGCGCCTCGGTGAGGAGCAGGTGCTCGTAGCTGCCGTTGGGCGCGCGCACCTCGCCCAGCACGCGGTAGCCGCGGTTGACGAGGTCCGAGAGCGCCTCGGCCCGCGAGCCCACGTGGACCTCGACCGTGAGGCCGCGCGAGACGATCCGCTCCAGCGCCGAGAGCGTGAAGCGGTCGGCCAGGTAGTCCTTGAGGTCGTGCATGGAGTGCGGCAGCGCGGGGTCGATCGCCGCGACCTCGGCCGGGTAGCCGACCGTGCGCGGCGGCGAGAAGCCGGTGCGCGTCGTCGGCACCTCGACCGGCCGCACCCGCCAGGCCGAGTCGTAGGCCCGGAACAGGTTCAGGTCGACCTTGAGGTCCTCCATGACGAGGCGGTTCGTGCGCAGCTCGGCCTCGAACAGCCCGCGGAGCAGGGACTCCATGTCGCTGGCGAGGTGGTTGCGCGCGAAGTCGCGCCCGGGCTGCACGCGCGCCCGCACGAGCTCGGCCTTGGCCGGGTCGAGGCGCGAGAGCCGGTCGGCGATCGAGCCGACGATCCGCTCGATCGATTCGAGCCGCAGCTCGACCGCGAGTTCGGCGAGCTCGGCGCGCGCGACCTCGGAGCGGGGGTCCTGGGCCTGGGCCGGCGCCGGGGTCGAGAGACCCAGGGTCGCCGCGAGGCCGACGAGGGCGAGGAGCCGCCCCAGCTTGGAGAGAGATGAGTAGACCACGGATAGGACTTAGCAGAGACCAGGCCGCGCTGTAAATGGCGAAATGAGCGCCGTTTGCGTTTCGGTTTCGTGCCAGCCGCCAACGGTGGGTACTGCCCTTTGCGTGTCGGGGCGAAGGAACGGTAGCGAGGGGGTCGTCTACCGGGGACCACCCGTTTCGGGTAGACGAACTTCCGGCGGCAGGTGCGGGTTCAGCATGGTCCCCAGCGACCGCACGCCCCGGTCGACCTTGGCTCCGGCCGCCTTCATCTGCTCGCCGAAGGCGCCGCGCACGGCGAAGCCGGAGCCGCGCGTGGTCATGCTCAGGAGGAGCAGGGCCACGACGGCCGGCAGGACGGTCACGAGCGTGAGGCTCAGGGCGCCCAGGCTGCGCTTGGCCTCGCGCGCCTGGAGCTCCTGCGCCTTGCGCGCCGCCTCGGCCGCCCGCCGCTCGCGCTCCTCGTGGCGGGCGTCCTTGTCGGCGGCGTTCTTGTCGGCGGCCTTGTCGTCGCCGGCCTTCTGGCGCTTGCCGGTCTTGCGCGCCGGCGTGGGCTCGGGCTCCGGCTCCTCGACCTGCTGGCGCTTCTTCGTCGCGTGCTTCTGCTGATACTTGGCCGTCTTGCGCCGCAGCCCCTCGGCGTCGAGGTCGACGCGCCCCTCCTCGCTCGGCCGGAGCCCGGGCTGCACCTGCCCCGGACCCACCCCGTCGGGGAGGAGGTCGAGCCGCGACGACTCGTAGGCGTCGGTGTCGACCATGGCCTCGCCGCGCGGCCGGTCGGGGACGCCGGCGAGGAAGTCGAGCTTCTTCGGCTTGAGCTCGTCGAGGAGCGCCTGCTGCTTCGACGGCGGCGACGGCAGCGGCTCGCGCGCGATCGGCTGCGTCTTGTTCAGCAGGTCGCGATGCAGCGGCTGCGTCTTGGCCGGGCTGCCCTGGGGCGGCGTGAGCCCCTCGGCCGGGGTCAGCGGCCGCAGCGCCTGCTCGGTGGAGATGATCGCCGTCGTGTTGCCCTCGAGGCGCGACTCGATCCGCCCGTCCGGGTGCAGGTAGAAGGAGTCGTTGCACTTGGGGCACTTGATGCGCGAGCGCTTGGCCACGGCGCGCAGCCGGAGGAGGCTCCGGCAGTAGCAGCAGTTGAACTGCACCATGGCGCCCGACTCGGGCGCGGCCGGCGCCTCGTCGGTGACCACGGCGCGGCGCGAGGCGAAGCACTCGTCGCAGATCACGCCCTCGGGCACCGGCGCGTGCCCCTGCGGCCCCTTGATGAGGACCCCGCAGATCTCGCAGTAGACGAGCGCCACGGCTCAGGCCCCGCCCAGCGTGACGACGAAGAGCTGCGCCGCGAAGACGACGGCCGCCAGGGCGGCGGCGGGCACGAACAGGACCTTGCGCTTCTCCGGGAGCGTGGCCACGCGCACGAGGAGGCCCAGCGTGACGACCATCTGCCCCAGGCCGCCGGCCATGAGCGCGGCCAGCGTCTCGGGGCTCCAGCCACGGCCGACGCCGATCACGGTGGCCGCCGTGAACGCGCCCGCGCCGACGACCGACAGGAGGAGGAGCGCCTCGCGGAAGGCGAACGGCCGCTCCGGGCCGCCGCGGGCGCACAGGAGCACGCCCAGGAGGAGCAGCGCCGCGCCGCCGCCGGCGAGGGCGGGCGAGCCAGCCCATCGCTCGAACCATGGCGCGAACCAGGGCCCGAGCGCCTCCGAGAGCGGCCCCGGGCGGGGCACGCCCGCGCCCGTGAGGACGAACACCGCCCCGGCCGCGAGCGCGACGACGATCAGGAGGAGCCCGACGACCTTCCCCATGGCGGACCTAGACTATATTGCGGCGCGCGTCCGGTCCATGAAGACCAGGGCGTTGAAACCACCGGCGTCGGGGCGGAGGTGGCGGGTGCTCGAGGGTAAGCGCGTGTCGGTCATCGGCGTCGGCCGCATCGGCGAGGCGCTCGTGCGCGGCCTCCAGGCGCGCGGCGTGCGCGCCCACGTGCGCGGGAGCGTCCGCCACCCCGACTCCCTGGCGCGCCTCGCCGCGCTGGGGATCGACGCCACGCTGAGCAACGTCGAGGCGGTCGCCGGCTGCGACGTCGTCGTCCTGGCGGTGAAGCCGCAGGTCATGCCGGGCGTGCTCGCCGAGCTGCGCGGCCACGTCGCGCCGGGGACGCTCGTCATCACCGTGGCCGCCGGCGTGCCGGCGGCGCGCATCGAGGAGGCCCTCGGCCCCGAGGTGCCGGTGGTGCGCGCCATGCCCAACACGCCCAGCGTCCTCGGCGACGGCATGACCGTCGTCGCCCGCGGCCGGCACGCCACGGGCGAGCACCTGGCGCTGGCCCGCGCCCTGTTCGACGCGGTGGGCAAGACGGCCGTCCTCGACGAGGGGCTCATGAACGCCGTCACCGGCCTCTCCGGCAGCGGCCCGGCTTACATCTACCTGGTGATCGAGAGCCTGGCCGAGGCCGGCGTGAAGGTCGGGATCCCGCGCGACACGTCGACGCTGCTCGCGGCGCAGACGGTCCTCGGCGCCGCGCGCATGGTCCTCGAGCTGGGCAAGCACCCCGCGCTGCTCAAGGACGACGTGACCACGCCGGCCGGCTGCACCGTCGACGGGCTCATGGAGCTCGAGGAGGGCAAGCTGCGCGTGACGCTGCTCAAGGCGGTGGTCAAGGCCACGCAGCGCGCGCAGTCGTTGAACCCATGATGAATGATGCGCTCGCGAGGGGCGGGCGATCGGCGCGAGCTCTGCGATGAATGATGCGCTCGCGAGGGGCGGGCGATTGGCGCGAGTCCCGGACTTGCACGAACTGGCCCGTTCCGCCCGTCCCCACCTGCGATGAATGATGCGCTCGCGAGGGGCGGGCGATCGGCGCGAGTCGCGGACTGGCACGAACTGGCCCGTTCCGCCCGTCACCTGCGATGAGTGATGCGCTCGCGAGGGGCGGGCGATTGGCGCGAGTCCCGGACTCGCACGAACTGGCCCGTTCCGCCCGTCCCCATCGCTCGCTCTGGCGGGTCGAGGACGAGCGGCGGGTCGAGGACGAGCCCGATCCGGGCAAAGACGCCGGCGGTCGTCAGCTCGCGAGCTTGGCGAGACGGACGACGGTCGAGCCGCGGTTGGTGCGGCCGAGCGAGATCACGCCCTTGCGCACGAGGGCGCCGACGTAGCCATCGAGGACCTTCGTGTCGAGCTGCAGCTCGCGCGAGAGGCGCTCGACCGTGCGCGCGCCGTGCAGCGACAGGTGCAGCACCAGCTCGCGCGCGGTGAGCCCCGAGGGGTTCACCGCCTTGAAGCCGCGCTGCCGGACGCGCTCCTCCTCCTGCTCGCGCTCCGCGAGCATGCCGAGGATCGACTGCACGTATGGATGGTGGTCCACGTGATCGGGGCAGTACGGCTTGCCCTCGCGCGTGGTCTGCGTGCACCCATGCACGTCGCAGAACCGCGTCGTCGAACTAGAAGACCGAAGCGACAGGTGCTCGACGGCCCTCGGGAACATTCGACCTGCCTTCCCCGACCGATCCCCAATCTCCCCACCGAGCGGGACACGCGCGTTTCCCCAAACGCACGCGCCCCGATGCCAACCCACGTTGGCGGCGCGCCCCCTGGAGCAACTCTGAAGCCGCGATCATCCGCGGCCCATCGCCCCCAGGTGTACCGTCCGCTCCTCCCGTGATCCTAAACTAAGGCGGCCCACGAGTCCAGTCGGCCCATGACGCGCTGCGCAGATTCCTGACGATCGCCGCCGTGAAATGACTTGTGTCAAGCCACCGGGGCCTCCCCGGACCCGTGCGCCTGCCCCAAATGGAGCACCGGTGCGCCGTCACCGCACGGGATCGTTCGATCGACCCGCGCTGCTGCTTGCGCGCGGCCAGCCACCTGCTCTCGCGCGCGCCGGCTAGACTACGCGCCCTTCGCCGGCAGGCCGGCGAGCACCGGGAAGCAGAGGGAGGATCGAATGCGAGGCGTCTCCAGGGCGCTCGCCGCGGCATCGCTCGCGGTGGTCGTCGGCGCGCACGGCGCGCGCGGGCAGGACAAGAAGGAGCCGGAGTTCCCCGAGTTCGGGACCGTCGTCAAGGACATGGAGACCCGCGAGGGCTTCCTGCGCCTGCACCGGCGCGCCAAGGACGAGGCCCTCCTGGCCTCGATCCCGCGCGGCCTCGTCGGGCAGCCCTTCTTCCTCGCCACGTCGATCTCCGGCGGGAGCAAGTTCGCCGGCTGGCAGTGGGAGGACAAGCTCGTGCGCTTCGAGCAGCGCAACAAGCAGCTCCTGCTCGTCGAGCTGAACACCCGCCAGCGCTCGAAGTCGGACAGCACGCTGGCCGAGGTCGTGCGCCGCACCTACTCCGACCGGCTCATCGCCACGGTCGACATCAAGGCGCTCGCGCCCGACGGCTCGTTCGTCGTCGACCTCGCCGGGCTGCTCGCCGGCGACTACTCGAAGTTCTACGGCTCGAGCTTCTCGCTCGACGACCGGCTGGCGCGCTTCGTGAAGGTGAAGACCTTCCCCAAGAACGTCGAGGTCGCCGTGCAGATGCCGCTCCGCGGCGACGGCACGTTCATGACGCTGCACTACTCGATCTCGGAGCTGCCGCCCGAGGGCGACTACAGCGCGCGCCCGGCCGACCCGCGCATCGGCTACTTCGTCACGGCCGTCCGCGACTACAGCGAAGGCGACCCGCAGGAGGGTCGCATGGTGCGCTACGTGAACCGCTGGAAGGTGGAGAAGGCCGACCCCAAGCTGCCGCTCTCGCCGCCCAAGGAGCCGATCATCTTCTACGTCGAGAAGACGGTCCCGATCGCCTACCGCAAGGCGGTGCACGAGGGGATCCTCGAGTGGAACCGCGCCTTCGAGGCGGTCGGCATCGACGGCGCGATCGTCGTCCGCCAGCAGACCGACACGCAGTTCGCCGACCTCGACCCCGAGGACGTGCGCTACAACTTCTTCCGCTGGATCACCTCGGAGACCCCGTTCGCCATGGGGCCCAGCCGCGTCGACCCGCGCAACGGGCGCATCCTCGACGCCGACATCATCTTCGATGACTCCATGCTGCGCGTGTCGCTGCGCGACTACGCCGTGCTGATCCGCGAGGCGCCCAAGGGGCTCCTCACCGGCCCCATGGCCGACTGGCTCGAGCGGCACCCCCACCACCACCCGCTGGCCGCGTTCAACCGCCGCGAGCAGGACCCGCTCCTCGGCCGCGCCCGCACCCTCCTGCGCGAGGTGGCGCGCGACGTGCCCGGCGGCGCCCTGCCCGACCTGGCGATCGGCCTCGACGGCGGAGTGAAGGTCGCGACGACCTTCGCCGAGCTCGAGCTCCTGCCCGAGGTCGTGGCCCGGCGGCAGCTCGAGTGCGGCGTCGGCGAGGGCCTGCCGCACCAGCTCGGCCTCATGCACCTGGCGATCGGCGACCTCCTCAACGAGGCGGCGCCCACGGGCGTCCCGCTCGACGCCTTCGTGGCCGAGGTGGTCAAGGAGGTCGTCATGCACGAGGTGGGGCACACCCTGGGCCTCCGGCACAACTTCAGCGCCTCGAGCTGGGTGGACCTCGACGCCATCAACACGCCCGACCGGCCGGCCGTGACCTCGGCCTCGGTCATGGACTACCACCCGCTCAACATCACGCTGGCGACCGACAAGCCGCAGGGCCGCTTCCTCACCCAGAGCATCGGCCCCTACGACATGCTGGCCATCCAGTACGGCTACATGCTCGACGGCGGCGACGCGCTCAAGGCGGTGCCGCGGAAGATGGCGGAGATGGGCCTGCCCTACGCCACCGACGAGGACACGCGCGCGCCCGACCCCATGATCGCGCGCTGGGACATGGGCAACGACCCGATCAAGTTCGCCCGCTACCGCGAGGCGCTGGTGAAGAAGCTCTGGGAGACGCTCGAGACCCGCGCCGTCCAGGACGACGAGAGCTACGCCAAGCTCCGCCGCGCCATGGACATGACGATCTTCGAGCTGGGCATGGCGGGCAACTTCGTCGCCCGGCAGGTGGGCGGCCTGCGCTTCGCCCGCGACCACAAGGGCGACCCGAACGCGCGGCCGCCCATGCAGGTCGTCGACGCGGCCACGCAGCGGGCGGCGCTCGACTGGGTGTGCAAGCACATCTTCGCCCCCAACGCGTTCGACATCCCGGCCGAGCTGCAGAACAAGCTGGCGGCGAGCCGCTGGTACCACTGGGGCTCGAACGACCCGCGCCAGCCGCTCGACTACTCGCTCCTGGACCGGATCGCGCAGGTCCAGGGCTGGTCGCTGCAGTTCCTCGTGGGCGACGACGTGCTCGCCCGCGTGTGGGAGAACGAGCGCCGCGCGGGCAAGGGCGAGGCCCTGACCCTGCCCGAGCTGTTCGACGCCCTCGAGGCGGCGATCTTCGCCGAGCTCGCGGCGCCGAAGCAGGACGCGACGCCGCGCAGCCCGGTGGTCGACAGCGCCCGGCAGAACCTGCAGGACGCCTACGTGCGCCGGCTGATCCAGATCGCCCTGGGCGAGGGCATGTCGCCGCCCGTGGCCAACAAGCTGGCCTGGACGCGCCTCAAGGCGCTCGAGTCCCGCTTCCAGGGCGTGCTCGCCGGCGCCAAGCTCGACCCCTACACGCGCGCGCACCTCGAGTCGCTCGAGACGCGCTCGAGCAAGGCGCGGGCGGCCGAGTACGTGCACATCGCCTCGGGCGGGTGCGCGGTCGCCCGGCCCGGCCCGGCCACGGGCCCGTGGGCCCTCGTCGGGCTGGCGGGCGTCGTCATGGGCGTGCTGGCCCTGCGCCGGCGCGCCGCCGCGTAGCGGTCGACGGGTCAGGGACGTGATCACGGGAGGCGCAGGGGGTGACCCCTGCGCCTCTCGCGTTCCTTGGGCTGGCGGGCACGCGGCGGGACGCGGGGGACGAAACCCCTTGCAGCGAAGGAGCTTGATCCGCGTTACCGCCCCGTGCTAGAAGGGTCCCCTTCTGGGATCGAAGCCGCACCGGGTGGTGACCACCCGATGACAGGCTCCGCCTAGTGTCTGTCGGACTGCGCGTGCCGATCGGGGGGACCGGTACCTCCCCCCGCGTCTCGGGAGGTTCTGCTCATGCGGCTCATCCAGCCCATCCTGCGCCGGGGCATCGTGGCCCTCGGCGCGAGCGCCTTGCTGCTCGCCGCCGGCTGCGCCGGCCCCGAGCCGCAGGAGCAGCCCCCGGCCGAGCAGCAGCAGGAGGCGCCCCCGCCCGCCGCGGCGCCGGCCGACACGACCGACGCGCCCGCGCCCCCGGCGGCGCAGAGCCCGCCGCCCGACCGCCCCGGCCAGGGCGGCCGCAACGACGTCCTCGACGAGCTCGCCAAGGACATGGGGCTCCGCGAGCAGGAGGGCCGCGCGCTCGCCGGGCACTACTTCCGCACGGGCCTGCGCTACTACGAGGCGTTCGACTACCGCAAGGCGGCCGAGAGCTTCAAGCGCGCGCACGACGCCGACCCGAGCGACGCGCAGATCCGCCACTACCTGCTCCAGGCCCAGCTCCTCGCCGGCGACCGCATCGCCGAGTTCGAGACGATCTCGGAGCTCCTGCGCCAGCAGCGCGAGGTGTCGATCGAGCTGGAGAAGAACGAGCTCAAGCGCCTCTACAAGGAGGGCGAGGAGCTGCAGCGGCGCCAGGAGTTCGCCCGGGCGATCACGCGCTTCGAGCAGGTGCTCGAGAAGATCCGCTGGTTCCCCTACAAGGTCGACGCCGAGGGCTACGAGGAGGGCGCCAAGCGCTACATCGTCCAGGCGCGCCGCAGCCAGCGCGAGCGCGAGCTGTCGGAGAACGAGGCGCGCGAGCGGCGCGCCCTGAGCCAGGCCCTGCAGGAGCAGGAGCGCTACCGCCGCGAGCGCCGCGAGCAGGTCGACCAGCTCCTGCGCAAGGCGCTCGACCAGCTCGCCCTGCAGAAGTTCAGCCAGGCCGAGGCGACGATCGAGGAGGTCCTGATCAAGGACCCGGGCAACGAGGAGGCGGTCAAGCTCCGCGAGCTCGCGGTCGAGCACCGCCACCGCACGAAGACCTACGAGACGTACAAGCGCAACCGGCACGAGCACGAGCGCGAGCGCGAGTCGAACGACCTGCTCGAGGTGCCCTACCTCGACGAGGGCTACGTGCGCTTCCCCGACCGCGCCCGGTGGGAGGAGATCCGCAAGCGCCACGGCGGCATCGCCGAGGCCGAGGACCGCGAGCCGGACTGGATCCGCGACTACCGGCAGGTGCTCAAGTCCCGCAAGGTGACGCTGAACTTCCCCCAGACGCCGTTCTCGGAGGTCGTCAGCTTCCTCCAGGACATCACCGGCCTGAACATCACCGTCTCGCCGCAGGTCGATCAGGAGTCGTCGACCGTGTCGCTGCGCCTGCGCGACATCCCGCTCGAGGACGCGCTGCGGCTCATCCTCGAGCAGACGCGCCTGGCGATGACGTTCCGCAACGAGACGCTGCTGATCACGCAGCCCGAGGACGCGCGCGGCAACTACCACCTGGAGATCTACGACGTCCAGGACCTCCTCAGCCGCATCCCCGACTTCCCGGGCGACCAGATCCGCCTGCAGCAGCAGGGCGGCGGCGGCGGCGGCGGCGCGGGCGCCGCGGGCGGCGGCTTCAGCTTCGAGTCGGGGGAGGAGGCCGAGGGCTTCGTCCTCGAGCCCGACCAGCTCGAGCAGATCGTCACCAACTCGGTCGGCGAGGACAACTGGGACTCGCCGGCCTCGATCGAGATCCACAAGGGTCAGATCATCATCAACCAGACCCGCGAGCTGCACGGGCAGATCCGCGACGTGCTGAAGAACCTGCGCAAGAACACGGGCCTGTTCGTGCAGGTCGAGACGCGGTTCATCAACATGACCGATGACTTCCTGCGGGACATCGGCGTGGACTTCCGCGACCTCGGCGCCTCGCCCAACCCGACCTTCGGCCACACGCCGCCGCTGATCCTCGACCCGAACCCGGGCCCGGGCACGCAGAGCTCGATCCAGACGGGCCGCGTGATCGGTATCGGCCAGCAGATCCCGTCGGGCGGCTCGGGCCGGGCGTCGCGCCTGGGCCCGGTGGTCGGCGGTAACACGCTGTTCGGCTCGACCATGTTCGGCGCGCGGACGGAGCACCTGCTCTCGAGCGAGAACCCGGCCTTCTTCAGCGGCCAGCGGCTCAACCCGCCCGGCACGACGACGAACAAGGGCTTCGCCTTCCAGGCGAGCATCCTCGACCCGTTCCAGCTGAGCGCGATCGTCCGCGCCGAGCAGGAGAGCCAGCGGCGCAAGATCGTCCACGCGCCCGTGATCACGGCGGCCAACCGCCAGCGGGTGCACGTGTCGGTGATCACGCAGCGGGCCTACATCGCCGACTACGAGCTCTCGTCGGGCGGCACGGGCCTCGTGGTGGCCGAGGTCGCCGACCCGATCATCGAGACGTTCCAGGAGGGCATCGTCCTCGACGTGCGCCCGACGATCTCGGCGGACCGGAAGTACATCACCCTCGACGTGCGGCCGACGCTGGCCACGCTCGTCGGCGGCGACTTCCGCCAGATCGGCGTGAACCTGGGCACGATTTCGAACGCCGCGATCAACGTGGCGATCGAGGTCCCGCAGGTGCTCCTGCAGGAGGCGTTCACGACGGTCACGCTGCCCGACGGCGGCACGGCCCTCCTGGGCGGCTTCCGGCAGATCAACCAGCGCGAGGAGCGCTCGGGCGTGCCGTTCGTCGACCGCATCCCGCTGCTCAACAAGCTCTTCAGCCGCGAGGGCGAGCTGAACGAGACGTCGAACCTCATCATCCTCGTGACGGCGAAGATGATCTCCCTCCGCGAGGAGGAGGCCAAGCGGTTCAACGTCGACCGAGAGTAGCCTGTAGCGAGTGATGCGCTCGCGAGGGGCGGGCGATCGGAGCGAGTCCCGGACTGGCACGAACGGGCCCGCTCCGCCCGTCCCCATCGCTCGCTCTGGCGGCCAGCCAGTGTCGGCGCGGGGGCGAAGGTGAGCGTGGGGGCGCAGCCTGGGGCTGCGCCCTCGCCACGTACACCCGGCCGAACCCGGGGCCCCGCCCTGGACGTCCAACGGGGACGGACCGGGCTGGCTATACTGGCCCCGGGAGGAGCTCGCCCCATGCCACGGACCCTCCGCGCCCTCGCGGCCGGCGCCGCGCTCCTCGTGGTCCTGGTCGCGCCCGCCCGCGGCCAGGAGCCGGGCCAGGAGCCGGAGGTCTGGGAGGAGGGCGAGCGAGGCGGCGAGGGCGCGCGCCCGGCCGAGGCGCCGCGCGCGCCGCAGGAGCTGTGGCAGCAGCAGCAGGCGCTCTCGGCGCAGTACCGCGAGCTCGAGACGAAGTTGCGCCGGCTGGCGGTGATCCTGCAGGGGCTCCAGCCCAAGCAGGCGGCGCGGCTGCGGCGCGCCGTCGCCCAGTCCGAGGAGGAGCAGCTCCTCGACGGGCTCATGGAGCTCTCGCAGCGGCTCCTGCGCGACAAGCGCGACCTGCCCGCGGCCATGGTCACGCAGGCGCAGGTGATCGAGGCCATGGAGCGCGTCCTGGCCGTCCTCGAGCAGGAGCTGGCCGACGAGAGCCTCGACCCGCGCGAGCTCGAGCGCATGCTGCGCGAGGTCAAGGAGCTGCGCCAGGCGCAGGAGCGGCACCTCGACGCCACCCGCAAGGCGGCCGCGGCCGACGCGCAGGCCCGGCGCCTCGAGCAGGCGATCGCCGAGGTCGACCAGCTCCTCGAGCGGCAGCGCGGGGTCGTCGAGGGCGTCAACGCCGCCGACCCGGCCGCCGTCGGCAGCCAGGCGGCGCCGCAGCGCGACGTGGCCAAGGCCACGGCCGCGGCGCGGGAGGCGCTCGGGCGCGCCGAAGCCGCGGCGCCGTTCCCCGAGGCGCCGCCGCCGGGCGAGCCCGACGCGCAGGCCGGAGCGCCCGCCGGGGCGGCCCAGGCCGGCGCCGCCATGGCCCGGGCCGAGCAGGCCATGCAGCAGGCCGCCGCGGCCATGGACCAGGGCGACCAGGACCCGGCCGTCGAGCGCGGGCGCGCCGCCGTCGAGGAGCTCGAAGCCGCGCGGGCGGCGCTCGACCAGAAGCGGGCCGAGGTGCTGCGGCTGGCCCAGGTCGAGCGGCGGCGCGCGGAGCAGGAGGCCACCCGCCAGAAGGCCGACGACCTGGCCCGGCGCATGGCCGGCGGCCAGCAGGGCCAGCAGGGTCAGCAGGGCCAGCAGGGTCAGCAGGGCCAGCAGGGCCAGCAGGGCCAGCAGGGCCAGCAGGGCCAGCAGGGTCAGCAGGGCCAGCAGGGTCAGCAGGGCGCGCAGCGCGCCCCCGGGCAGCGGCACATCGAGCGGGCCGAGGACGCCATGGAGCGGGCCGGCGAGGACATGGCCAACCGCCACGAGGCCGGCGCCGCCGAGAACCAGGCCGACGCCGCGCGCGAGCTGCGCGAGGCCGAGGGGGCCCTCGAGGAGGCCCTCATGCAGGCCCGGCGCCGCGAGCAGGAGGCGATCCTGCGCGCCCTGGGCGAGCGCTTCCGCCAGATGCTCGCGAAGCAGAAGGAGCTCACCGGCCGCACCGAGAAGCTGCAGGCGGCGGTCAGCGAGCGGCTGACCCGCGCCCAGCGCCTCGAGGCCAACGGCGTCTCGGGCGGCGAGCGCGAGCTGGCGATCGACGCCGGCCTGGCGCTCGAGCTCGTGCGCGAGGAGGGCTCGACCGCGATCCTGCCGATCATCGTCGAGGAGCTCGTGCGCGACCTCGACGAGGTCGCGCGCCTCCTGGGCGACGGGCAGGTGAACCGCTTCGTCGTGCACCTGCAGAAGGAGATCGAGCGCTCGCTCGAGGAGCTGATCGAGGTGATCAAGCGCGAGATCGAGCAGCGCAAGGCCGGCGGCGGCGGCGGGGGCGGCGGCGGCGGCGGGGACGACGGCAACGGCCAGCCCCTCCTGCCGGCCTCGGCCGAGCTGAAGGTGATCCGCCTGCAGCAGCTCCGCGTCAACCAGATCACGCGCACGTTCGACCTGGAGCGCACGCCCGCGGGCGAGCTCACGCCGGAGCAGATCCAGGCCGTGCGACACATCGCCGAGAAGCAGGGGCGCGTGGCCGAGCTCACGCGCGAGCTGCACGAGCGCCTGAACAAGGAGCGTTGAGATGCGCCCCACCGCCTTCGTCGTCGCCTCGCTGCTCCTGGCCGCGCCCGCCGCGCTGGCCGTCGACCCGCGGATCCCGGTCCTCGGGCGCGACGCGCGGGCCGAGGACAAGGTCGCCGGCTTCCGCCGGGCCCACGCCGCCGACGCGGCGCTGGTCGCGGCCCTCGACGCGGCCGAGGCCGCCCCGGCGCGCGACCGGATCCACCTGGCGCTCCTGGCCGACCCGCTCTACGCGGCGGCCCACGCCGAGTTCGAGCGCGCGGGCGACAACGCCGACCGCTGGCGCGGGGTGCTCGAGAAGCTGCCCAAGCAGGCCCGCTACCACCGGGCGCACGCCACCTACTTCCTCGGCCGCGCGCTCCTGGCGCAGGACGACCTCGAGGGCGCGGCCATGGCGTTCGAGGCCGTGCGCGGGCGCCAGCGCGCGGCGACGGCGTGGACCGACGACGCGACCCTCTACCTGGCGTCGATCTACGCCCGCCTGCCCGGCGCTGACGGCAGCCAGTCGGCCACGAACCGCGGCCGCGCCCGCCAGCTCGTCGACGACCTCCTGGCCCGCGACGGCCGGCTCTACCCCGAGGCGCCGGAGCGCGTGCGCGAGGGCGCGCGCTGGCTCGAGCGCGAGCTGCGCGGCGAGGGCAGTGGCCCGCTGCTCGAGCTGGCCAAGCGCATGGAGACGATCGAGCGCCTGATCCGCCGCACGCACACCGACACGCCCACGCAGGACCGGCAGCAGGAGGTCGTCGCCGCCCTCGACAAGCTGATCGAGCTCATGCGCGAGAAGGAGAACGACGGGAGCTGCCAGGGCGGCGGCCAGGGGCAGAAGCCCGGCCAGAAGCCCGGTCAGAAGCCCGGGCAGCGGTCCGGCAACCCGGCGCAGGAGTCGACGCTCCCGCGGGGCGACGGCCGCGAGGGGCCGCTGACCGAGGGGCCGCGCGGGCCCGCCGGCGACTCGTGGGGCGACCTCCCGGACCGCGAGCGCGACGAGGCCCTGCAGTTCCTGCGCGAGCGGTTCCCCTCGCGCTACCGCGAGATCATCGAGGGCTACTACCGCGCGCTGGCGGAGGAGGGCGGGCGGTAGGAGCTCGAGTGAGCGCCCTGCGCTCGTCGTCCGGGGCGGCCTGCTGGCCGCCCACGGCGCCCCCGACCCGCACCAGGTGGCATACTCCCCCCGTGACCCGCCGCCGCGTCCTGGCCCTCGCCCTCCTCCTCGCCCCCGCGGCGGCCTTCGCGCAGGACGACGGCGACGAGGTCCTGCGCAGGGCGCTGGCGACCGAGGCGGGGCAGGTGGCGCTGGTCGCGCGCCTCGCGCCGACGGTCGCGGCCGTGTTCCCGGGGGAGCAGCCGGGCGGCGGCGGCGGGTCGGGCGTGGTGATCGACCCGCGCGGGCTCGTGCTCACGAACTTCCACGTCTCGGGCCTCAACCGCGTGCTCACCGTCGGCCTGAACGACGGCCGCACCTACCGCGCGCGGCTGCTCGGGATCGACCCGGGCGGCGACATCGCGCTGCTCGTCCTCACGGGGCGCGCCGACTTCCCCGCCGTCCCGCTGGGCGACTCCGACGCCGTGCGCCCGGGCGAGCGCGTGTTCGCCATGGGCAACCCGTTCCTCCTGGCCGAGGACTACTCGCCCACGGTCACGCAGGGGGTCGTCTCCGGGATCCACCGCTACCGCGACGCGACCGGCGGCTCGGACCTCGTCTACGGCGACGCGATCCAGATCGACGCGTCGATCAATCCGGGCAACTCGGGCGGGCCGCTGTTCGACGCGCGCGGCCGCCTGATCGGGATCAACGGCCTGGGCGGCTTCCGGCCCGACCGCGGGCGCGTCAACGTCGGCGTGGGCTTCGCCGCGTCGATCAACCAGATCAAGAACTTCCTCCTCGACCTGCGCGCGGGCCGTCAGTGCCAGCACGCGACGATGAACGCCACGGTGCGCGACCAGGAGGACGAGCAGGGCCGCCCGCGCGTGGTCGTCGACGCGATCACGCGCGAGGCGAAGGCCTTCGCCGCCGGGCTGCGCCTGGGCGACATCGTGCGCCGCCTCGACGGGCGCCCGGTCGGCACGCAGAACCAGCTCCTGACGCTGGTCTCGCGGCTCCCCGCCGGCCGGCGCGTGACGCTGTCGGTCGCCCGCCCGCGCGAGGACGGGCAGGGCTTCCACGAGCGCGACGTGACCTTCCGCCTCGACCCGCTCTGGTCGGGGCCGGCGCAGGGCGAGTGGCAGCCCGACCCCGAGCTCCTCGCGGCCGAGACGCGCCTGATCCTCGAGGCGCACCGCCAGGGCGAGTGGCCGCGCGAGTGGCGCCGCGACGAGTCGATCGCGCGCCCCGGCGGCGCGGTCGAGCGGCGCGTGACCCACGCCCGCGGCCGCCTCCTGCGCGTCGAGCGCGGGCCGGCCGACGCGCGCGTCGTCGAGGTGTGGGACGGCAAGCGCGGCTTCGCCCGCACCCCCGACGGCGAGGGCCCGCTGACGCCCGGCCGGCGCGACGTCCTCGCAGGCACGGCCGAGGCCCTGGCCGCGCTGGCCGGCGACCCCGAGGCCACGGCCACCCTGACCTTCACGGGCGGCGAGTGGCTCGACGGCCGCGCCGTCCTGCGCCTCGAGGCCCGCGACCGCGCCGGCCGCCGGCGGCTCCTCTACCTCGACCCCGAGACGCACGCGCTCGCCGGCCTGGCCTACCCCGAGGAGAAGGGCGCCTGGGTGGAGGAGGTGCACCGCCCCGGCGTGATCCTGCGCCTCGACCACGAGACCGGCGCGCTGCTGGAGAAGGCCGACGAGGTGCGCGTGGAGCCGGGGCCGCAGGCGAGCGAGCTGTTCGAGAGGGTCGAGTGAGGCGAGCTGGCCTGAGCTTCGACGCAGAGGACACGCAGAGGTCGCATCGGGCGCCCTCCGCGAGCTCTGCGCCTCCTCCGCGCGCGCTGCGTCCAATCTCCCTCCTGACGCTCCTCCTCCTCCTCCTCCCCGCCGCCCGCGCCGACGACGCCTGGCCCCTCCCGCAGGCCGCCGAGCGCGCCTTCCCCAGCGTGGTGAAGGTCTATGGCGCCGGCGGCTTCCAGGGCGTGCCCGCCTACGGGACGGGCGTGATCGTCGACGAGCGCGGCTTCGTCCTCACGGCCTGGAGCATCGCCCTGCGCACCGAGGCCCTGAAGGTCGTCACGCACGACGGGCGGCGCCTGCGCGCGACGCTCTGGCGCTCGGACCCGGGCCTGGGCGCGGCGCTCCTGCGCCTCGAGCCGCCGCAGGGCGGGCTGCCGTCGCTCCAGCCCCTGCGCCTGGCCGACTCGACGGGCCTGGCGCCCGGCGACGCCGTGTTCACGATCGGCAACCCGTTCGGGATCATCTACGGCGACGAGCGGCCGGCGGTGGCCTGGGGCGTCGTCACGGCGATCGGCTCGCTGCGCGCCGGCGGCGTCGACGTCGCCCGCCTCCCGGAGCGCCTCGAGCGCGTGATCGTCACGGACATTCCGGGCAACCCGGGGTCGCAGGGCGGGCCGCTGCTCACGCGCGACGGGCGCCTCGTCGGGATCGTCGGCCGCCTCGTCGAGTCGCGCGCGACGAACACGATCGTCAACCACGCCCTCCCGGCCGCCGACCTCGTCGAGTTCGTCCGCGGCGGCGTGGCCGCCGAGCGCCCGATCCCGGAGCCGCCGCGCGTGGCGCCGCGCGCGCGCGCGGGCGCGGCCGTGGAGAGCGGGCTCCGCCTCCAGCGCGTGCACCTGGCGCGCTCGCCCATGGCCTACGTCGAGGCGGTCGTGCGCGGCTCGCCGGCCGAGGCCGCCGGCGTCCGGCCCGACGACCTCGTGTTCCGCCTCGGCGAGCGCACGATCCGCTCCTGCCGCGACTTCGACGAGGCGCTGGCGGCGCACCGCCCGGGCGACACGGTGCGCCTGGTGCTCAAGCGCGGCGACGCCATGCGCGAGGTCACGCTGACCCTCGCCGCCGGAGGGCCCTGACCGTGCGCGCCCTGCCGCTCCTGCTCCTCCTCGCCCTGCCGACCCTGGCTCGGGCCGACGACCTCGACGCCGCCGCCGTCGAGGCCCGCGTGCGGCAGGTCGCGCGCGACCTCGCGCCGCTGGTCGTCGAGGTCGAGGCGCTCGGCGGCCTCGACGAGCGCTTCGACGCGCCCGAGACCGAGGAGGAGGCGCGCGAGGGGATCCTCACCAAGGCCGGGTTCAAGCAGGCCCACGGGCCGACCACCGGCGTGATCCTCTCGAGCGACGGCCTGATCGCCACGACCACGTTCGCGCTCCACCGCGAGCCGCGCCACCTGATCGTCACGCTCCACGACGGCCGCAGCTTCGTCGCCCGCCTGCTCGGCCGCGACGAGGCCCGCGCCCTGGTGATCCTGAAGATCGACGCCAAGGACCTGCCCGTCCCGCGCGCCGCCCCGCCCGCCGAGGTCGTGCCCGGTCGCTTCGCGGTCGCCCTCGGCCGCGGCCTCGGCGGTCGGAGCCCGGGCGTGTCGCTCGGGATCGTCTCCGCCGTCGGGCGCGTCGGCGGCCGCGCGCTCCAGTCGAGCGCGGCGATCTCCCCCGCCAACTACGGCGGGCCGCTGGCCGGCCTCGACGGGTCGGTCCTGGGCCTCCTCGTGCCCTTGGCGCTCGACGGCGGCATGGCGAGCGTCGACCTCTACGACTCGGGGATCGGCTTCGCCCTGCCGCTCGCCGACGTCCTGGCGATCGCCCCGCGCCTGGCGCGCGGCGAGGTCCTGCGCCCGGGCGTCCTCGGCGTCAGCCCCGACCTCACGGCCAAGGACGGCGTGCGCCTGGCGTCGGTCGCCGCCGGGTCGCCCGCCGCGGCGGCCGGCCTGCGCGAGGGCGACCTCCTGCTCACGATCGACGGCGAGCCGGTGACGACGCCCTGGGAGCTGCGCCGGGCGCTCGCCCGGCGCCACGCCGGCGACGAGGTCACGCTCGAGGTGCGCCGCGGCGCCGAGGCGCGCACCGTGAAGGCGCGCCTGGCCGCGAAGGAGGGGGAGTGACGGTGAGCTCGCGCTCCGGACGTTCGAGACGGCGCGCCGCCCTGGCGGCGCTGCTGACCGGCGCGGCGGTCGTCGCCGCGCCGAAGCCCCTCGTGCGCGCCCAGGACGACGACCTCGTCGTCGACCGGCCGCGGCACATCACGCCGCGCGCCGCCCAGGCGATCGAGCGCGGCGTGCGCTGGCTGGCCCAGAAGCAGCGGCGCGACGGCGCCTGGGACGAGGGCGGCGGCATGGGCAGCTACCCCGTCGCCATGACCGCCCTCGCCGGCATGGCCTTCCTCGGGCACGGCGACACGCCGACGCGCGGCAAGTACGCCCCGAACGTACGCCGCGCCGTGACTTACCTGACCGACCCCCGCCAGGCGTCGCGCACCAACGGTTTGATCACCTCGCGCGGGACGGGCGAGGAGTCGCGGTCGATGTACGGCCACGGCTTCGCGACCATGTTCCTCGCCCAGGCGCTCGGCGACGACGGCGACCCGGCCCTGCAGCGGCGCGTCCTCGAGGTGCTCGCCAAGGCCGTCAAGCTCACCGGCGACTCCCAGAGCACCCGCGGCGGCTGGCTCTACACGCCCGACTCCGGGGGCGACGAGGGCTCGGTCACCGTCACGCAGGTGCAGGCCCTGCGCGCCTGCCGCAACGCCGGCCTGGCCGTGCCGGTGCGCGTCGTGCGCCAGGCGGTCGGCTACATCGAGGCGTCGGCGCAGCCCGACGGCGGGATCGCCTACCAGGTCGGCATGACCGGCAGCCAGCCGGCGATCACGGCGGCCGCCGTGGCCGTGCTTTACAACGCCGGGCAGTACGACAGCCCCGTCGCACGCCGCTGCCTCGAGTTCTGCCGCCAGCGCATCGACGTCCGCGGCGGCGGGGGCGGCGGCTTCGGCCACTGGTTCTACACGCACCTCTACCTGTCGCAGGCCTACTGGCAGGTCGGCGGGCAGGACTGGGAGCGCTACTTCCCGCTCGTCCGCGACCACCTCGTCAACACGCAGGGCGCCGACGGGTCGTGGCAGGGCGACGGCGTCGGGCACGTCTACGGGACGGCGATCGCGGTGACGATCCTGACGCTGCCGTACGAGCACGTGCCGCTGTACATGCGGTAGGGCTCCAGAGAGAGATCACACCAGAGGAGCAGAGAGAGCAGAGGGCCCCCTTCGAGGAACCACCCGCCCTCTGCTTCCTCTGCTCCTCTGATGTGACCTTCTTGGTTCGGGTCTTCTTGGGGCGGCGTGCGTTTCGCGAACGTCTCAGCCCCACGCGCTCGCCCCGAAACGACTTGAGCCCGCCTAACTCTTGCCACTACAACGCTCTCCCCCTCACGTTCCTGCTTGGTGGCGTCGGGGGCTGCCGATAAAATCCTGACGGTCTCAACCGAATCTTGTCGGACGGGCGGCCGACCCAGGGCTGTCGAGGGGCGCCGGACGAGCGCCAACCTGCTTCGCAGCCGACGGTTGCGCCCGAGGGTCCACAGGTCAGGCCGGTTTGGCCTGCGGTTCGTAACGGGCAGGCGGGGGCCTCCGGGCCCCGGGGGGTTCATGATCACCACGGCCGAGCTCACGAAGGCGGCGACGTACACCCGGGCCACGACGATCGGGGCCATGCTCGAGGAGCGGGCCCGGGGCCCCCTGGGCGAGGACATCCGCTTCCTGTTCGTGGGCCAGGACGACGTCCCGCCCGAGCGCCCGCCGCAGGGCCCCGACGAGTGCGTCACGCTGTCCTTCGCCGACGCCCTGGACCTCGCCCGCCGGGCCGCCTTCCACCTGCGCGCGCGCGGCGTGCGCCACGGCGACCGCGTCCTGCTCGTCCTGCCCACCGGCCCGTCGTTCCTGGCCGCGTTCTACGGCTGCCAGGTGCTGGGCGCGATCCCGGTCCCCGTCGTCCCGCCGACGTCGCTGGCGCGCATGGACGACCACATCGCCCGGATCGCCCGCGTGGCCACGATCTGCGAGGCGAAGGCCGTCGTCGTCAGCCAGGGGCTGCTGGCGATCACCGGCATGGTGCGCAGCCGCTTCAAGGAGGCGCGCGCGGCGCTCGCGAACGTCGTCTTCGGCCAGGACCTCCTGCGCGAGGAGGGGCGCGTCCACGACCTCGCGTCCGTGCGCCCCGAGGACCCGGCCATGCTGCAGTTCACGTCGGGGAGCACGGGCGACCCCAAGGGCGTGGTCCTGCCGCACGCGAGCCTGCTGGCCAACATGAAGGGGATCGGCCTGGCGGCGCAGTTCAACCGCGACGACGTGGCCCTGGCCTGGCTGCCGCTGTTCCACGACATGGGCCTGATCGGCCACTTCCTGGCCTCGGCCGCCTGGGGGCTGCCGCTGGTGCTCATGCCGCCCGAGACGTTCATCCGCCGCCCGCGCGAGTGGCTCAAGGCGATCTCGAAGTACCGCGGCACGTGCAGCGCCGCGCCGAACTTCGCCTACAGCCTGTGCGCCAAGAAGATCAAGGACCGCGACCTCGAGGGGCTCGACCTCTCGTCGTGGCGCGTGGCCTTCTGCGGCGCCGAGCCGGTGAACCCGCGGACGATCACCGACTTCGTCTCGCGCTTCGAGCCGCACGGCTTCCAGGCGACGACCTTCTTCCCCGTCTACGGCATGGCCGAGCTGTCGCTCGCGGCCACGTTCCCGCTCCCGGGCACGCCGCCGCGCTTCGACCGCGTGCGCCGGCACCGCTTCGAGCAGGGCGGCGTGGCCGAGCCCGTCGCCGAGGTCGGCGCCGACGTCGGCGCCGACGCCACCGACGTCGTGAGCTGGGTCTCGGTCGGCCGGCCGCTCCCCGACCACGAGGTGCGGATCGTCGACCCGAGCGGCCAGGCGCTGCCCGACCGCCGCGAGGGCGAGGTCGAGGTCCGCGGGCCGTCGCTCATGGCCGGCTACTACCGGAACCCCATGGCCACGGCCGAGGCCCTGCGCGGCGGCTGGCTGCGCACGGGCGACCTGGGCTACCTCGCCGACGGCGACCTGTTCGTCACCGGCCGGCGCAAGGAGATCATCATCAAGTCGGGCAAGAACCTCTACCCGCAGGACGTCGAGGCGGCCGCCGCCAAGGTGCCCGGGATCCGCGTCGGCTGCTGCGCCGCCTTCGGCGTGCTCAACGCCGCGCGCGGGACGGAGGACCTCGTGCTCGTCTGCGAGACGCGCACGACCGACCCGCAGGAGCTGGGCCGCCTCATGAGCGAGGTGCGCACCTCCGTCCTCGAGGCGATCGGCGCCACCCCTGACGTGGTCGTCCTCGTCGGCCCGGGCACGGTGCCCAAGACGTCGTCGGGCAAGATCCAGCGCGACCTCATGCGCCGGCGCTTCATCGCCGGCGACATGAAGAGCGGCCAGGCCGGGCTCATGACGAAGGTCCGCCTCAAGGTCGCCGAGACGCTCGAGCGCGTGCGCACGCGCGCCGTCGTTCCGTCGCTGGTCCGCCGCGCCGTCCACCGCGCCACGGCGCCGCTCCGGGCCTAAGTCAGTGGACGACGCGCTGGCCCGCCTCGAGCGCGCCCGCGCGGCCGACCCCGACGACGATACGATCGCCGTCGACCTCGCCCGCGCGCGCCTGCGCGCGGGGCGCCCGCTGGGCGCGCTGGCCGTCCTCGGCCCCCGCGACCCGCGCGAGCGCGAGGCGGCGGCGCGGGCGCTGGCGCAGGCCCTCGGCCTCGAGTGGCTCGGCGTGGAGGCCGGGACGGACCGCTTCGCGCTCGACCCCACGAGCCAGCTCGTCCTGGTCCACGCGGGGGCGTTCCTCGACGACGGCGAGGGCTACCTGGCCAGCTCGCTCCTCGAGCGGCAGGAGCGCGCGGACCTGCGGCGCGTCGTCCTGCCGGCGTTCCTGGCCGAGCGCGTGGCCCGCGAGGCGCTGACCTCGCGACCCCCTGACGATCCGTTCACCGCGCGCGGTGGGCGGCTGCCGACGGCGGCCGAGTGGAAGAAGCTCTGGCGAGGCGGGCTGTTCCTCGACGGCGACGAGTCGGCGCAGGTGGACAACCCGGACCCCGACCGCCTCCTGCCGCAGGGCGTGGGCGACGCGCCGGGCGTCGCGGCCCGCTCGCCCTACGGCGCCGAGCTCCTCACGCACGCGGCCGAGGCGCTCCAGGGCGGGCGCGCGGGCGTGCTCGACGACGCGACGGGCCGTTACCTCGTGCCGCGGCCGACGACCGGGTCGCGGCCGCTCGTGTTCCGGATGGTCCGGGACCTCCCCGCGCACCTCGCATGACGCGCCGCGGGGCGGATCGCGCCCCGCCGGCGCGGTATCCTGGGCCGGGGAGGCCGCCCTCATGCCCGGACGCACGCTGGTCACGCTCGCGATCGACGACCTCGTGCGCGAGCTCGAGCGCCTGCCCGAGGAGGGCTTCGTCGAGGCCGCCCGCGACGTCGTCCACGGGCGCGTGCTCGCCCCGCGCTCGCTCGAGCCCTACCAGTTCTTCTCGACGCGCCACTACACGCGCAACCTGATCTTCAAGAACGACTTGTTCGAGCTCCTCGCGCTCTGCTGGGAGCCGGGGCAGCAGAGCAGCGTCCACAACCATCGCGGCCAGCAGTGCTGGATGATGATGGGCCTGGGCCGGCTCGAGAACCTGAACTTCCGCGTCCACGACCGCGACGAGGTCGCGCGCACCTGCCGCCTCGAGCCGACGAGCGTGATCGAGATCACGCGCGACCAGGCCATGTCCGTCGACCCCGACGAGCCCGTGCACCTGATCCGCAACGTCGAGGCCTGGGGCGAGCGCGCGCTCAGCGTGCACCTCTACTCGCGGCCGTTCGACACCTGCGAGGTCTACTGCCCCGAGCGCGGGATCTACATGGACGTGCAGCTCTCCTACTGGAGCACGCACGGTAGGCCCTGCGCGCCCGGGCGCTGAGGTGGTCGCCCCCGACGCGGCCGCGGCCTCCCTGGCTGCCTACCGCGCCGCCGCGGCGCAGGACCCGCGCTTCGCCCCGCACGCGCTCGACGCGCTCGAGCGCGGGCCGGCCCTGGGCGAGGGCGGCATGGGGCAGGTCGTCGTCGCGAAGGACCGGCGCCTCGGCCGCGAGGCGGCCCTCAAGGTGATCCAGCCCGACCTCGTCGACCCGACGGTGATCCGCCGCTTCGAGCGCGAGGCCGAGGTCATGGCCCGGCTCGAGCATCCCGCGATCCCGCCCCTCTACGAGGCCGGGACCGACGCGCGCGGTCAGCGCTACCTCCTCATGCGCAAGGTCGCGGGCGAGCCGCTGTCGCTGGTGCTCCGGCGCCTGCGCGCCCCTGCCGGGGTCCGTGCGGCGCGCATGCCGGACGTCCTCGACGCCCTGGCGCGTGTCGCGGAGGCCGTGGCCTACGCGCACGGCGTGGGGATCATCCACCGCGACCTCAAGCCGCAGAACGTCATGCTCGGCCGCTGGGGCGAGGCGATGGTCCTCGACTGGGGGCTGGCGCGGCGCCACGACGAGGACGCGCCGACCCAGGACCCGGGGCTGACGCGCGAAGGCGAGACGATCGGCACCCCCGGCTACATGCCGCCCGAGCAGGCGCGCGGCAACCCCGTCGGCCCCCCGGCCGACGTGTTCGCCCTGGGCGCGATCCTGTGCGAGGTCCTGACCGGGCACCTCCCCGTCGAGGGCGCCACGGCCGTGAACCGGCTCCTGGCGACGATCGACGGCCGCATCGCCCGCCCCCGCGACCTCCGGCGCGACACCCCCCCGGAGCTCGACTCGCTCGCCGCGGCCGCCCTCGCCCTCGACCCTGCGGCGCGCCCCACGGCCGCCGCGTTCGCCGCCGACCTGCGGGCCTTCCTCCGCGGCGAGCCGCTCGCCGCGCACCACTACGGCCGCCGCGAGCGCCTCGTCCGCTCGGCCCGGCGGCGGGCGGGCGCCCTGCTCCTTGCCCTCGCCGTCACCGCGCTCGTCGGCGGCGCGGCCGCCGTGACGCTCCGGGCCCGCGGCGCCCAGGCGGCGGCCGAGGAGGGGGCGCGGCTCGCGGCGGAGGCCCGCGATGCGCTCCAGCGCGCCATGGACCTGCTGGCGGAGGCCGACGTGCTCGTCGCGCGCGGCGCCCCCGCCCGCGACGTGCTCGGGCGCGTCGACGCGGCGCTCGCGGAGGGGCGGACCCGGTTCGTCCTGTGGGCGGCGGCGGGGGTGTGCCTGCGGACGGAGCAGGCGGACCGCGCGCGGGACCTCCTCGTCGAATCGGTGGACCGCTTCCCGCCCGGCCTGCGCGAGCTCGGGCTCCTGCACCGGCTGGCGAGCTCGGGCCTGGCCGGGGCCGACACGACCGTCTGGCTCGAGCGCCTCCTGGCCGCCCGGGCGGCCGGCGTGCGCGACGCCCTGACCTGCTACGCCGTGGGCGTCGACGCCGGCGTCCGGGGCGACTGGCGCGCCGCCGAGCGCGCGGCCGGCGAGGCGCTCGAGCTCGACCCGCGCCTCGCGTGGGCCTGGGAGCTCCGCGCTGGCGCGCGCCTGCACCTGGGCGACCCCGACGGCGCCGAGGCGGACGCCACGCGCGCGCTCGAGCTCGAGCCTTGGCTCCCCTCGGCCTGGCAGAACCGCGCGACCGCCCGGCTCCGTCTCGGTCGGGTCGAGGGCGCCGTCGCGGACCTCGACCGGGTCATCGGGCTGGCGCCGACCCGCCCCGAAGCGTTCACCTCCCGCGGCAACGCCTACGTCCACCTGAACGACCCGACGCGCGCCCTCCAGGACTACGACCGCGCCCTGAACCTCGCCCCGGGTCACCCGGGTGCGTGGAAGGGGCGCGGGGTCGCGCTCGCGCGCCTCGAGCGGCGCGACGAGGCGCTCGAGGCGTTCACCCGGGCGATCGAGGCTGACCCGGACGACGCCGACGCGTGGCGCAACCGGGCCGTCCTGCGCGACCGGCTCGGTGACCCGGCCGGCGCGCGCGAGGACCTCGACCGGACGCTCGCCCTGCGCCCCGACGACGCCGCCGCGCTCGAGCTCCGGGGCGTCGCCCGGGCCGTCGCCGGCGACCTCGCCGGCGCGGAGGCGGACTGGACGCGCGCGCTCGAGATCGACCGTTCGCGGGCGAACTGCTGGTCCAACCGGGGCCACGCCCGCCTCCTCCGGGGCGACCCGCGCGCGGCGCTCGCCGACTGCGACCGGGCCGTCGCCCTCGCCCCGGACAGCCCGGACGCCCGCTACAACCGCGCCCAGGCGCGTCTGGCCCTCGAGGACCTGCCGGGCGCGCGGGCCGACCTGGAGCGCTTCGTCGAGGTCGCCCCGACGCACCCCAAGGCGGCGAACGCCCGCGCGCAGCTCGAGCGCCTTCGCATGAGCCGCTGATCAGGCGCGCCGGCGAGGCGCGACGACGTCGCCCACGTGGAACAGCGCCACGAGGACGCCGCCCGTCGTCACGGAGAGGGCGACGAACGCCAGGCACAGGAGCGCGCACTCCTGGACCGAGGCCGGGGCCAGGGCGCGCGCGACGGCGAAGAGCGCGGCCAGGAGGAGCGCGAGCCCGCCGCCCTCGGCCAGGAGGAGGCCGGAGAGCTGCTCGCCGAGGCGCAGGTAACGCAGCCGGTAGACCAGCGCCGCGGCGAAGCCCCCGCCCAGGACGGCCGCCTTCCCGGCGAGGGCGCCCGGGTCGACGAGCGCGTCCTCGACCGCCCGGTAGCCCGCGTCGAAGCCGCCGGCGAACAGGCCGGCCGTGTAGGCCGCCTGCGCGACGACGAGGACGGCGAGCGCCAGGGTCAGGGCGGCCCCGGCGACGAGGACGAGCCGCCCCGCCGGACGCGCGCGCTCCTCGAGCGCGGCCCCCGGCAGCGCGAGCCCGCCCAGCAGCGCCGCCAGGACCAGCCCCTCGCGCCCCGCGCCGATCGCCACGGCCCAGGGCAGGGCCGCGGCCGCCACGAGGGCCCAGCGCACGAGCGCGCGGAGCGCGGTCCGCGTGACGGCCTCGCGCGTCGAACCCTGGTCGAGGTCGCCCACGCCGGTCATTGTGGCCGCGGCCCTCGACCGGCGCCCGCGGGGCGGCACCCCCGCTCCGCCCGCGCCGGTTGTGTCGCCTCTCCCCCCGTCTCGAGGTCGTCCCCATGCGCTACCTCCCCGCCGTCGTCCTCCTCGCCCTGTCCCCGGCCGCCGCCGATGACGCCTGGCGCCCCCCGCAGGTCCCGGCCGAGGACCTCCGGGCCGCCGCCGCCGCGTCGAACCGCTTCGGCGTCGACCTCCTGCGCGTCCTGGGCGAGGGCGGCGGCGACGTGCTGGTCGCGCCGCCGAGCGTGCTGGCCGCGTTCGCCATGACCTGGGCCGGCGCCGAGGGCGAGACCGCCGCGCAGCTCGCGCGGGCCCTGCGAATGGACCTGCCGCCCGAGCGCGCCCACCCGGCGCTCGGGGCCCTGCTCGCGGCCGGGCAGGGCGCGGGCGACCCCACCTTCGCGGTGGCCAACCGCCTGTGGGGCGCCGGCCAGGACTTCCGCGCCGACTACCTGCGGCGCACGCGCGAGGCCTACGGGGCCGACCTCGCGCCCGTCGACTTCCGCGGCGACCCCGAGGCCGCCCGGGCGCGGATCAACGGCTGGGTGGCCGAGCGCACCCGCGACCGGATCAAGGACCTCCTCCCGCCGGGGACGATCGACGGGCTGACCCGGCTCGTGCTCACGAACGCCGTCTACTTCAAGGGCTCGTGGCAGGCGCGCTTCGACGCGCAGGCCACGCGCGACGGGCCGTTCACGCGGGCCGACGGCGGGCAGGTGCAGGCGCGCCTCATGCACCAGACGCTCACGGCGCCGTTCCACCGGGGCCAGGGCTTCGCGCTGGTCGAGCTGCCCTACGCCGGCGGCCGCTTCGCCATGGTCCTCGTCGCCCCCGACGCCCACGACGGGCTGCCGGCGGTCGAGCGGGCGCTCACGGCCGAGGCGCTGGCCACCTGGCTGGGCGCCGCGCGCACGCAGCAGGTGCAGGTCGTGCTCCCGCGCCTGAAGCTCGAGGCCGAGGTCGACCTCGCGCCGGTCCTGCGGGCCCTCGGCGCCACCGACGTGTTCGAGCCGGCGCGCGCCGACCTGTCCGGCATGAACGGCCGCGTGCACGACCTGCACGTCACCGCCGCCCGGCACAAGGCCTTCGTCGAGGTCAACGAGGAGGGCACCGAGGCCGCGGCGGCCACCGGGGCCGTCGTCGGCACGCGCAGCGCGGCTCGCCCGCAGCCGGCCGTCGTCCGCTGCGACCGGCCGTTCCTGTTCATGATCCGCGACCGCGAGACCGGCCTCGTCTGGTTCCTCGGCCGCGAGACCGACCCCGGCCGTTAGGCCACGACGAGGGGGATCTGGACCTCGGCCGGCAGGAGCCCGCCGTGGTAGCCGACGAGCTTCTCGGTGCCGGTCGGCGCGTCGCCGGGGCGGTAGAGGAGCACGTCGGGGCCGCCGGTCATGGCGACGAAGTCGCCCACGCGCGCGCGCGCCGTGGGCGTGAACGGGCCGGGGCCAAAGAGCTCGAGCTCGGCCGCCTCGTCGACGGTGAGCAGGGCGAAGGCCTCGCCGAAGCGCGCCTCGAACTCGGCCCTGACGCGGTCGCCCTGCCCGGGGCGCGCGTGGAGGAGCGGGGCGCGCGGCTCGCCCGAGGGGGGCGCGCGCAGGAGGTCGACGAGCGGGTCGCCCGCGCGCAGGAGATGCTTGTGCGCGGCGGGGACCTCGATCAGCCCGTGGTCGGCGCTGAGGGCCAGGCGGCCGCGCCCGCGCAGCCCGTCGGCCAGGCGCCCGAGCTCCTGGTCGAGGACGGCGAGGTACGCGCTCACCTCGGGCGCGCGCGGGCCGTGCATGTGCGAGAGCGCGTCGACGGTCGACAGGTAGAGGTAGCTGTAGGTCGCGGCCGAGGCGCCGCGCACGCGCGCGAGCACGGCGTCGATCGCGCCGGCGAGCCCGTCGTAGGGGATCGTCACCGTCGGCCCGCGCACGTAGCGCGAGTAGGCGCTGTCGGCGATCGGGGCCGGCAGGAACGAGGCCGCCTCGCGCCGGTAGCAGGGGAGCAGCGTCGCCGCCGGAAAGAGCGTCCCGGGCGCCAGGCGCCCCTCGAGCGGGTCGCCGCTCCAGCGCTCGATGAACGGCAGGGCCGTGACGCTGAGGTCCTCGTCGGGCAGGTAGGTCCACCAGCCCGGCACGCCGTGGCGGTTGGGCCACAGCCCCGTGGCCAGGCTCGTGAGGGCGCTGGCGGTCGCCGACGGGAACACGGCCCGGAGCGTCAGCGCCAGGTGCCGGCGGAGGAAGCTCGCGGGCGGCAGGCCGGCCTCGATCGTGTCCACGCCCAGGCCGTCGACGAGGACGAAGACGACGTGGTCGGCGTCGCCCACGCGCTCGACGATCGCCGCCGCGCCGTCGGTCCGCGGCGTGGGCGCGCCGGAGAGGGTCGCCAGCGCGAGCGCGAGGTCGACGGCGTTGGGCCGGGCCGGGTCGGGGCGCAGGAGCTGCCCGTCGGCGAACCATCTCAACAGCCGATCGGGCGACGACATGAGACCGATTGTATCCCTCCCCCGGGCGCCCCCGTGCGCCGGCGCGACGCCCCCTCCATACTCCTCGGCGTGCTGCCAGGCGAGCGGATCGGGCGGTTCGTCGTGCGCGGGGTGCTCGGGCGAGGCGCCGCGGGCGTGGTCGTCCGCGCGCTCGACCCGGCCAGCGGCCGCGAGGTCGCGATCAAGGTCCTCGCGCCGCTCGTCGGCGCGAGGAACGCGCGCTTCGAGACCGAGGTCGCCGCCCTGCGCCGGCTCGAGCACCCGCACATCGTCCGCGTCCACGAGGCCGGGGTCCACCACGGGCGCCCGTTCCTGGTCGTCGACCTCGTCGCCGGCGGCCGCACGCTCGAGCACCGCCTCGAGGCCGAGGGGCCGCTGCCGCCGGCCGAGGCGGCCGCGCTCGCGCGCTCGCTCGCCCTCGCCGTGCACCACGTCCACGGGCGCGGCGTGCTGCACCGCGACCTCAAGCCCGCCAACGTCCTCCTCACGCCCGACGGCGTGCCGCTGCTCACCGACTTCGGCCTGGCCAAGGACCTCCTGGACGAGGGCGCCGGCCCCTCGCAGACGGGGCAGTCGCTGGGGACGCCGGGCTACTGGGCGCCCGAGCAGGCGGTCGGCGACCGGCGGCGGCTCGGCCCCGCCACCGACGTCTACGGCCTCGGCGCGCTGCTCTACGCCCTGCTCACGGGCCGCCCGCCGTTCGTCGGCGAGTCGTTCGTGCAGGTCCTCACGCGGACCGTCGACGACGCGCCGGTCCCGCCGTCGCGCCTGCGGCCGGTGGTGCCCCGCGCGCTGGAGCGGATCTGCCTGCGCTGCCTGGCGAAGGACCCGGCCCGGCGCTACCCCTCCGCGCAGGCCCTCGCCCGCGACCTCGACCGCTTTCTGCTCGGCCCGCCGGTCGCGGAGCGTCCCCGGCGCCCGGCGGCGTGGGCGGTCGGCGCCGCG
>JAHBXY010000097.1 GCA_019636275.1 Planctomycetota bacterium
TGACCGCCATCAGGGCTACATCGAGATCAAGGGCGGCGCGCGGGTGGGCTTCCGCTTCTTCCTCGCCGACGGGACGGAGCTCACGGGCGCGCCGGCGCCGGTCGCGCCCGTGAGCACGCCGGCCGCGCCGGCGTCGACGGGCGTGCGGCGGGGCACGGCGCAGGAAGAGGACGAGCCGGCGCGGATCGCCGTGCTGGCGCTCGTCGGCCTCCAGTGCACGAAGACCGAGGCTCGCGAGCTCGTGCGCCGGGCCGGCGAGCGCCTCGCGGGAAGAGGCGAGGATCGCTCGGTCGAGGCGCTGACCGCGGAGGCGCTGCGGATCGTCGGCGACGGCCTGATCCGGCGCGGCGTCGAGCAGGTCGACTCGGGCGCTCGGCCGGCGTAGCGGGGCGCGCGAGCGGCGGTCGGATCCTGAACGCCGACTGGATTCAGCCAGTCGAAGGCCTCCTCGTCGACGACGTCACGCCGGACGACGCCCGGGCCGGCTCACACGACCCCAGCCATTCCACGGCCTCGTCGTCGGCGACGATCTCGCCCAGCGGCGTGCGGACCCAGCCGACGTCCAGCGCCGGAACCCTGCTCACGGGCGCCAGCCACTGGACCTCTCAACGAACCGCGGGCCGACGTGACACTCCGAGCCCGAGCTCACCCGCGCCAGCCACTCGCCCGCCTCGTCGACGAACCGGGGGCCGACGTCCCGCGCCGGGACCGTGCTCACGGGCGCCAGCCACTCGACCGCCTCGTCAACGAAACGCGAGCCAATGTCCCGCGCCGGGATCGTGCTCACGGGCGCCAGCCACTCGACCGCCTCGTCGACGAACCGCGGGCCGACCTCCAGCCCCGGGACCGTGCTCACGGGCGCCAGCCACTCGATCGCCCTCGTCGACGGACTGCGGGCCGACGTCCAGCCTCGGTACCGTGCTCACGGGCGCCAGCCACTCGACCTCCTCGTCAACGAAACGCGAGCCAATGTCCCGCGCCGGGATCGTGCTCACGGGCGCCAGCCACTCGACCGCCTCGTCGACGGACCGCGGGCCGGCGTCCCGCGCCGGGATCGTGGTCACGGGCGCCAGCCACTCGACCGCCCTCGTCGACGGATCGCGGGGCGACCGTCGAGGCCCGGCACCATGCTCACGGGCGCCAGCCCCTCGACTCCCCTCGTCAACGAACCGCGGGCCGGCGTCCCGCGCCGGGATCGTGCTCACGGGCGCCAGCCACTCGACCGCCCTCGTCGACGGATCCCGGGGCGACGTCGAGGCCCGGCACCATGCTCACGGGCGCCAGCCACTCGACTCCCCTCGTCAACGAACCGCGGGCCGACGTCCGCGCCGGAACCGTGCTCCCGGGCGCCAACCACTCGACCGCCTCGTCAACGAACCGCGGGCCGACGTCCGCACCGGGATCGTGCTCACGGCGCCAGCCACTCGACCGCCCTCGTCGACGGACCGCGGGCCAACGTCCAGCCCCGGCGCCCTGCTCACGGACGCCAGCCACTCGACCCCCTCGTCGACGATCCGCGGGCCGACGCCCAGCCTCGGAGTCGTGCTCACCAGCGCCAGCGGATTCAGCGGCAGCGCTCCCTGCGCACGCATGCCGGCGCCACGCGCGGAGCGTTGCACACCTCACGCGCGGCGGCCACCGTGCCCGCATGGACGACCGCCTGCGGGCGCTCGAGCGCGCGGCGCGCGCCGACCCGGCCGACCTCGTCGCCGGGCGCGCCCTCGTGCAGGCCCTCGACCAGGCCGGCGACGAGGTCGGCGCCTGGCGCGAGCGCTGCCGGCTGGCGCGGGGCGGCGACGAGGACGCCTGGCGCGCGCTGACCGCCCTGCCCGCCGGGGCGCGGGCGCCGGGCGAGGCGATCGAGCGGGTGTTCGAGGGCGCCTACTCGGCCGAGGCCGACGCGCGGACGGTGCTCCTGGTCGGGCCGACGCTCGAGGCGCTCGACGCGGCGACCCTCGCGCCGCGCTGGTCGATCTCGGGCGCGCAGGCGCACGCCCTGCTCGTGGGCCCCTACGTCGCGCACGCGCCGGCCGAGGCGAGCGAGGTCGTGCTGCGCCTGGCGCGGACGGGCGAGGGGGTCGCGCGCGTGGCGGCGCCGGGGCCGGTCACGGCGCTCCACGCCACGTTCGACCGGCTGATCGTCACCTGCGAAGGGTTCCCGGAGAGCAGGTCGGTGATCGTCGACCTCGGCGAGGCGCCCGGGGCGACGCTCGCCGTCCGGGTGGATCGGCCGCCCTACCAGTCGACGGTCGCCGCGGGTCGCGGGCTGCGCGTGGTGACGAAGCACGAGAGCGTGGCGGCGGTCTTCGAGGCGCGCGGGGTCGACGACGACGTCGTCCGCTGGAGCACGCGGGACACCATCTACAGCCTGTCCGACCTCGGCCTCGTCGTTGGTCGCGCTCGTCAGGGGTCGTCGGCCGTGTCGGAGCTGGAGCCCGGCGCCGGGGCGCCGCGCTGGACGAGCTCATTTCGGCCGCCCTGGATGGTGGACGGCGCCGCGCTCGCGAGTGACCTCGTGATCCTGTCGATGGGGGAACACGCGGACACCGTCCCCGAGCTCATCACCGGAGACATGGGAGTGCTGACGCTCGATCGCCGCACAGGCGCCCTCGGCTGGGAGAGGCGTTGGAGGCTGGACTGGCCGCTGTCGCTCGCGCCGTCTCGGGACGTCGTCTACTGCCAGCTGCCGGGCCCGGACGATCGATGGCGAGTCGAGTGCCTGGACCTGGTCTCGGGGAGCACCGCCTGGTCTGCGCCGGTCCGAGAGCCCGCGCCGATCCCCTCGCGTGGTCGCCGCCCCCTCACGGTCGAGCGCGGGATCGTCCAGGTGAGGCCCGAACCCGGCCTGACCCGCCTCCTCCGCCTCGGCGCCCCCTGAGCGCCGCCCGCGCCGCTCGTTTACACTCGCCTCGCACCGGAGGAGGAGGCCGCGATGCGTCTCGCCCACGCCGCCGTGACCGCGCTGCTCCTCTGCGCGCCGGCCTTCGCCCAGGAGCCGGACGCCGCGCCGACCGCCGAGGGCGCGCTCCCCCGCACGCCCAACGCGCGCGAGCTGCGCGGGCTGATCAAGGCGCTCGGCGCCGACGACTGGGCGGCGCGCGAGGCGGCGCGCGAGCGGCTGCTCGACCTCGGCCCCGAGGCGGTCCCCTGGCTCGAGCGCGCCGCGCGCGACCCGGACCCGCAGCGCGCCCTCGTCGCGCAGGAGCTCCTGCGCTCGCTCCGCTGGCGCGTCCCCGAGGACGTGCGCAAGACCGTCGGCGACGCGCTCGACGACTTCCCCGCCCTGCCGCGTGACCAGCGGCTGAAGGCGCTGATCCGCTGCGCCCAGCTCGGCGTCCAGGCCCGCGCGGCGGCCGGCTTCCTGATCAACGTGGCGCGCTTCGACCCGGACGCCGAGGTCCGCCACGCGGCCGTGGACGCCTACCTGCAGGTGACCGTCGGCGACGTCCCCGACCAGGACCGCGCGGCGCTCGAGGCGCTCGTCGACGAGAAGGACCCGGGCGCGAGCACCTTCCTCCTCCGCGCGCGCCTGCTCGAGCGGCTCGGCCGGGGCGACGAGGCCGCCGTCGCCGCCGGCCAGGCCTACCTGAGGGCGCCCGGCCACCCGCGGCTCGCCTGCTACGTCCTCGACCTGCTGCTCGCGCGCGGCGACCTCGACCGGGCCACCGCCGTCGCCGCCGACGCCGAGGCGCGCAGCCCCGACGACCTCGCCGTGCGCGCGCGGGCGGGCGAGGCGCTCGCGCGCGCGGGGGACCTCGACGACGGGCTCGCGCGCCTGGCGAGCGTCGTCGCGGCCGAGGGCGCCCTCGACGACCCCGAGCTCCTCCTGCGCGTGGGCCAGGCCTACCTGCGCTGCGAGCGCGTCGCCGAGGCGGAGCAGGTGTTCCGGTCGTCGCTCGGCCGCTTCCCCTACAACCGCGAGCTGAACGTGGCGCTCGCCGACGTGTTCCTCGCCGCCGGGCGCCGCCGCGAGGCGGTCGAGATCTACCTGTCCGAGGTGCGCTACGCGACGCCCGGCACGGCCGGGTTCCAGGGGCTCCGCGAGCGCCTGGGCGCGCTCCTGCGCGAGGGCGGCGCGGCGCGGCTGGCCGACGAGGACGCCTTCTACGACGACGCCCGGCGCGGGCGGCCGGTCGTGGCGGTGCGCCGCGCCGTGGCCGCGTGGCTCTCGGCGCGCCGCCTGCACGAGGAGGCGGCCGAGGAGCTGCGCGCCGCCTGCGCCCTGGCGCCCGGCGACGCGGCCCTGCGCGTGGCCCTGGGCGACTGCCTGCGCGACCAGGGCGACCTGCCCGCGGCGAAGGCGGCCTACGAGCAGGCGGCGGCGCTCGACGCGCGCTCGCACGGGTCGGCGCGACTGCGCGACCTGGCCGGCCTGGCCGCCCGCCCGCCCGCCGCCGAGGAGGCGACCGGCTTCTCGTCGTGGGAGTGGCGCGCGGGCGCCGAGACGCTCGGCAAGACGACCGAGGCCGTGACCGACGACGCCCCGCCGCCGCCGCTCGTCCTGCGCGACCGCGTGGTCGTGCCGCTCGCCGGGGCGACCGACCTGTTCGGCCTCGACGCGGCCGACGGGGCGCTCCTGTGGCGCTTCACCCCCGAGCCGCCGCCGTTCGAGGGCGAGGCGCTCCCCGAGCAGGTGGGCCTCGAGCTCCTGGCCCTCGTCGAGGCGCCGGCGGCCGCCGTGGCCGCGCTCGACCCGCGGCGCGCGCGCACGGGCGCCCCGGTGGTCGTGGCCCTCTACAACGCGTTCTGGCGGCCGCTGCACCGCACGTGGCGCGCGGCGCGCTTCACCGGGCTCCACGCCTACGTGCTCGACCCGTCGACCGGCGCCCTGCTCGGGCGGCGCGACCTCGACGCCAGGGCGCAGGTCGTCGCGCCGGCGCCGGTCGCGCGGCGCGGGCGCGTGCTCGCCTTCGCCAGCCCGCGCGCCAAGCGGGTCGTCCTCGAGCTCGTCGACCTCGTCGCCGGGCGGCCGCTGTGGCAGGCGGGGCTCCCCTACGTGGCCATGCGCCGGCCGCTCTTCGCCGACGACCGCCTGCTCGTCGCCTGGGACGCGGGCGTCGTGGCCCTCGGCGAGGACGGCGAGCGCCGCTGGAGCTACGAGCACGGCGACGGCTCGCAGCTCTCGACCGACCTCGCGCGCTGCGGCGACGGCGTCCTCGTCGGCACGTCGGACGGGCGCCTCCTGCGCCTGGCCCTCGACGGCGGCGCGCCGACGGAGCTGGCGCGCCCGGGCCCCGAGCGGCTCACGGGCGAGGTGGTCGTCGCCGGCGCGCGCGCCTTCGTCGCCGCCCGCGGCGGGGCGGTCCACGCGCTCGACCTCGCCCCGGACCTGGCGCAGGTGACGTCGCGCGCCTGGACCCTCGCCGGCCCGCGCGCCGCCGCGCGCTCGCTCACGTGGGCGGGCGACCTCCTGTTCGCGCTCAACGGCAGCGACGACGCCTTCGCCGACGAGGCGCCGCTCGTCCTGGCGATCGACCCGGCGAGCGGGCAGGTGCTCCTGCAGCGGCCCGTCGACCGGCCAGCGACGCTGGCCGGCGGGCAGGGCCTCGTCGTCGTCGCCGCCGGCGGCCGCCAGAGCCGCCTGGGCCTCAAGGTCCTCGGCGTGCGCTCGCGCGAGCGCCTGGACCCGCGCGCGGCGAAGCTCGCCGCGCTCTCGGCCGCCGCCCGCGACGCCCTGCACGAGGGGCAGTTCGAGGTCTCCGCCGTCGTCGCCCGCATGGTGGTCGCCGCCGCCGGCGGCCTCGACGCCCTCCCGCCCGAGGCCCTGGCGACGGTGGCCCGGACGCTGGCGCGCAGCAAGCGCGAGGAGGAGGCCCTCGACCTGATCCACCAGGGCGAGGAGCGCGCCGGCAAGGACGAGGCGGCGCAGGCGCTGTGGGGCGAGGTCCGGCGCGAGCTCGGGTTCGAAGGCCGCTGAGTGGTGTGCTCGACGGCTGCGGGCGACGATGCTGGCCGCGGCGGCGCGCGCGCGGGCTCGAAGTATGCCGATACGTCGTCGCCCGCGCGCCTCGCCGCCGCGGCTCAGCCTCGTCGCCCTCGCCTCACGTGCTGCTCCGATCGAAGGCGGGTCACCAGGACTCACCGGCGAGCGTCGACGGCTTCATCGCTCTGACTACTTCCCCGCCAGCGCGCCGGCGAGGCCCTTCGTGTCGACGAGCCAGCCGTCCGCCACCAGGCGCGGGCGCAGGTCGGCGTAGCGCGTGAAGCGGAACGACGGGCCCGCGCCGGGCTTCGTCGTGAGGATGTAGCTGGGCAGGCCGGCCCGCTCGTACGCGAAGGCGTCGGTCTCGGCGTTGCCGACGCCGATCGTGACGTTCACGCCCCGGGCGCGCAGGCCCTCGATGACCGCCAGCTTGAACGCGCCGTGGTTGCCCGGGACGAGCTGCGCCCGCTCCTCGCGCGTGCCGAGGCCCAGGTCGTTGTAGAGCACCGGGCCGTCGGGGAAGCCGTGCAGGGCCAGGAACCGGCGCGTCCCGGCGTCGAAGACGTCGTCGCGGGCGGTCAGGTAGACGATCTGGAAGCGCCGGGCCAGCTCGGCCATCACGGCCGGGGCGCCCTCGAACGTCGGCGCCCGGTGGCCGACGAAGGGGACCTTCCAGTCGGGGAGATCGGAGAGCGTGCCGTCGATGTCCACGACGGCGACCGGGCGCGCGGGATCGAACACGAACAGCCGGCTCGTCGCCACGCGGTCGCCGCGCCGGTCGAGGCGCGCCGTGATCGGGAACACGCCCACCGCCCCCGGCGTGACCGTGGCCCGCGCGAGGCCCTCGCGGTCGGTCACGGCCGCGTGGCGCCCGCCCAGGACGTCGATCGTCGCCGCGGCCCGCTTCACGTCCGGGCGCATGTAGCCGAAGAGCTTGCGCTCGAACTTGGCCCGGACCTCGACGGGCCGACCGGGGGTCGTGATCGCGTCGTGACCGGTGGCCTCGATGCCGAGGGCGGTCGCGGGCATGATGAGGGCGAGGGCGGCGAGCGTCGGCGCCGTTCGGGTCATGACAGGGCTCCGGGCGCGCTCAGCGCACGGCGAGTGCCACGCGCAACGCTCCCCGATGCAACGGCTCGCAGCACCCGTCTCGCAGGAGCTGGGAATGCGTCTCGCGGTCGAAGAGCCCGGTGTCGCGACCCCCGTGGTCGAGCCGGTGGTCCGGGTCCGCCCGGCGCCCCGCTACAAGGTGTTCGTCCACAACGACGACGTCACGCCCATGATCTTCGTCGTCGACGTGCTCCGGGGGATTTTCGGCCTCGACGCCCGGCGGGCCGCCGAGGTCATGCTCGAGGCGCACACGAGCGGCGTGGCCTTCGTGATCGCCCTGTCGCTCGAGCAGGCCGAGTTCCGGGTCGACCAGGCCCACTCGCTGGCGCGCGCGGCCCGCTTCCCCCTCACCTTCACCTACGAACCGGAGTAGGGGCCGGGGCACGGGCCTGGCCCGGTCGGCCGTGCTATGGTGATGCGCCGGAGCCAACGGTCCCCACGAAGCCGAGGTCAGGGCGCTGCGAGCGTGTCGGTCCTGTCCATATCATCCGAGGGGGTGCCCCCGCGCACCGTCGAGCTGACGCAGCCGATCATCACGATCGGGCGCTCGGTCGACAACGTGCTCGAGGTCCCGGACCCCAACATGTCGCGCCGGCACTGCGTGCTCGAGCTGCGCGAGTCGGGCGAGGTGATCCTCACCGACTGCAACTCGTCGAACGGGACGAAGGTCAACGGCGAGCGGATCGTCTCCCTCGAGCTGCGCCCAGGCGACGAGATCGAGTGCGGCTCGACGCGCATGCGCTTCGCCGCCTCCGCCGCCGAGCTGGGCCGCCTCGGCCCGGCGCGCCCCGGCGCGAGCGGGCGCGCCAGGGGCGCCGGCGGCGAGGGCGAGACCCTCATGGACCAGGGCTCCGCCGAGGCCGCGACCGCCGCGCCGGCGGCGGTCACGAGCGTGCACGCGCGCTCGCCCACGGCGCGGGCGGCGCCCAAGGAGGCGGCCCTCCTCGCCCACGAGCGCGACGACCTGCGCAAGCTGCTCGAGATCACGAAGCGGCTCAACCAGGTCCACGACCTGCGCCGGCTGCTCGAGACGATCATCGACGCGGCGATCGAGCTCATGGCCGCCGAGCGCGGCTTCCTCATCCTGTTCTCGGCGGGCGAGCCGAAGATCGAGATCGCCCGCAGCCGCGCCCACGTGAACATCGCCGAGGCGCAGTCGTTCGTCTCCACGCAGGTGTGCCGGCAGGTGTTCGACTCGAACCAGCCGGTGTTGACGACCAACGCCCAGGCGGACGACCGCTTCGGCCGCTACAAGAGCGTCGTCGGGCTGAACCTGCGCTCGATCATGTGCGTGCCGTTCCGCATCAAGAACGAGATCTTCGGCACGGTCTACCTCGACGCGGCGCACGTGGGCGCCTTCTCCGAGCGCGACGTCGAGCTGCTCGAGGCCTTCTCCGACCAGGCGGCGCTGGCGATCGAGAACGCGCGCCTGTTCAAGGCCGACCGCCAGCGCGAGCGCATGGACCAGGAGCTGCGGATCGCCAGCCAGATCCAGCGCAAGCTCCTCCCGCGCAAGCTGCCGCAGATCCCCGGGATCGAGATCTACGGCTCCATGCACTCGGCCAAGGAGGTCGGGGGCGACTACTACGACGTCGTCCTGGCGCCCGACAAGAAGACGCTGTTCTTCTGCATGGGCGACGTCTCGGGCAAGGGCGTCCCCGCCGGCCTTGTCATGGCCAGCGCGCGGAGCATCCTGCGCACGCTCGTCGAGCGGGTCGGCTCGACGCGCGAGATCGTGCGCTCGCTCAACCGGCTCCTGTGCGAGGACCTCGACCAGGAGATGTTCCTCTCGTTCGTGCTCATGCGCTACGACGTGGCCACGGGCTCGATCGAGTACACGGGCGCCGGCCACGAGAACATCCTCGTGTGGCGCGCGGCGACGCGCGACGTGGAGACGATCAAGACCGGCGGCATGGTCCTCGGGATCACGACGCGCATGGACGACGGGGTCAAGGCGCAGTCGCTCGAGCTGGGGATCAACGACGCGATCGTCCTCTACACGGACGGGGCCACCGAGGCGGTCAACGAGCAGGGCGAGGAGTTCAGGCTCGAGCGCCTGGTCGAGTCGGTGCGGCGCAGCGGGCACCTGCCGCCGAAGCACGCCCTGCAGGGGATCCTGGGCGACCTCCTGCGCTTCAAGGGGCGCGCCGCGCCGCGCGACGACATCACGCTGCTCGTCGTGCGCCGCACCGACCCCGCGGCCCCGCCCGCGCCGCCGATCGACGCGCCGACCATGCGCTGGAACGACGAGGTCACCCGCCCGCACGGGCCCCAGCAGGGCGGCGGCGGCCTGGCCGACTGGTCGTTCATGGACCACTCGTCGTCGTCCGCTTCGGACCGCGGCTAGCCACGACCTCCCGCGGCCCCCCCACCTCAGCGAGGGGGGTAGGCGGCGGTCGCGCCGCGGGCGCGCGCAGGGCGGAAGAGCGCGGCGAACGCGCTCGTCGCGCGCAGATGCGCCAGGTCCGGGTCCTCGTCACGCGCCCAGCGCAGGTGCTCGATCTCGTGACCGAGCAGACCGTCGAGGTCGTCGGGCGGGCCGTCGAGGGCAGCGAGGATGTGCTGCTGGGTGCGCGCGGCGACTGCGCGCTGACGGCGCTGCAGGTCGTCGCGAAGGAGGGTGAGCGCCCGCGCCCCGGCGGCGTGGCGCGCCTGATCCGACGCCTGCGCGGCGACGCGGGCGGCCGCGCAGGCGGCGTCGTAGACGACGCCCGCGCCCGGATCGACCCTCACCGTGTCATCGGCCAGGGCCGCCCCGAACAACGCGTCGGCGCGCTGGACGTCGCCCGCGCGCAGGCACGTCCGCGCCAGGATCGCCGCTTCGGCCGGCGAGGACGGCTCACCGAGCGCCTCCGGCCGGGGCCCGCGCGCGCGTAGGTGCAGGGGCGCGGAGGTGTGGTGGCGCGCGGTCGCCGTCAGGAACCAGCCGCCCTCGAGCCCTAGCAGCTCACCCGCGTCCGCGGCGAAGGCCAACGTGAGGGCGCCGCTCGCCGGCGGGTCGATGAGCAGGTGCCGCCCGACGACGACCGGGGACACGCGGACCGCGGGCTCCTCGTCGGCGTATGCGTGGAGGACGAGGGCGCGCGCCCAGGCGGCGGCCTGCGACGGGTGATCGTCGATGACCAGCGCTCCGAAGACCCAGCCCGCCTCCGGCTCGGGCGTCGTCAGGGTCAGCCCGGGCCCCGCGGCGGGCGTGAAGCGGGTCGTAGAGAAGTGGACTGGCGCGCGGAGCACGATCAGCCCTCCTCGCCCGGGGGCGCGGGCGGGCGCACCTCGACCGCGCACGCGGGCGAGACCAGGTCCCTGAGCGCGGCGCGCACGTAGACGGTCACGGGCCGCGTCAGGCCGTGGACGTCGATCCGCGCGGTCGCCGACCCGCCGTACGCGCCCGCGAACCCGTCCGCTGGCGGCGGCGCCCCGCGCCAGTTGGGGCCGGGGGGCTCGCGGTGGACCTCGCCGTCGACGAGCAGCTCGGCCGCGAACAGGCCCGCGTCGGGGATGTCGACCAGGAGCGCGACCGCCTCGTGCAGCCGCGCGTAGGCGAGCGCGACGTCGCGCGGCGCGCAGAAACCGACGAGGACCACCACCCCTCCGTCGGCCGCAGGCAGCGCGCTCACGGCCAGACCCGGCGAGGTCACGGTCGGGTGCGCGGGCGTCGTTCGCCGGCCCGCCGCCGAGATGACGACCCTCACGACCAGTCCTTGCGCGGCCCCAGGAGGCCGAGGTCGACCAGCCTCAGGTCGATCGTACACGAGGGGCAGAAGGCGGTGTCCGCGCGGGCATCGGGGCCGCCGGCGTGGTACATGACGCACAGCCGGTCGCGGTCGAAGACCATCTTGCCGCGCGCGGGCTTCGCGTTGGTGCTGCAGTGAGGCCCCACGCCGCCCATCCCCTCGTAGTAGCGCTGGTTCTCCTCCGCGCCGCGCGGGTGGAGCGCGCGGCCAGGCCGGACGAGCCCGAGCGCGTGCCCGACCTCGTGGATCACGATCCGGGCGATGGTCTTCGCGTCCAGAGCGCCGCCCGCGGCCTTCTTCGTGGCCACGGCGACGAGGTTCTTGCCGTCGGACCAGCCGAGGAAGCCGGCCTCGACGACCTCGAACCGGAGCGAGAGCATCGGCGAGTTCGAGCCGCCGAAGTGCTCCTCGACGAACGCGCGGCCGAGGTTGAAGACGATGTCCGTGTCGTTCTTCCGCCGCGCCTTCGACTTCACGTCGACCACGCCGTACGACATGACGCCGAAGTCGAGCGTCGCCTCGAGCACCGGCTGCGGCGCGAGCTTCGAGGTCCAATCCGCCGGGATCGCGCCGACCACGAGCTCGCCCGAGCGGACCACCTCGCGCTCGACACGCCCGACGATCCTGAGGTCGTAGTACTGCTCGAGCTTGCCCAGGACGAACACGCGCAGGTGCCCGAAGGCGGGCTTCACGGGCGGGAGCTGGTTTCCCTTGAAGAACGCGCCCAGCCCCTTGCGGAAGTCATCCGGCGTCGGCTGTCGGTGGGTCCGGTCGACGTCCATCCCCTCCGGGTCGAGGCCCTTGTAGAGGGGCCGGTCGCCCTCGTCCGTCTTGACCTTGGCCTTGACATCGAGGGTGATCCCGACCCGGTCGAAGGCCGCCCGGACGAGCGGGATGGCGGCGTCCCAGGCGGCGAGGGCGGCTCCGTCCACGTGGTAGACCGTGACCGGGACGGTCTGGCGGGTGACCACGGTCACGTCCTTGACCACCTCGCTCGCGCCGCCCACGGTCCGTGCGCTCAGGCGATAGCGCTCACCGGAGGCCGGGGCGAACTGGACGAAGTTCGACCAGCCCTCGGCGGTCCCGGTGGCCGTCGCCGCGCCGATCCGGGCGCGCCGGCCCGGGTCGACGTACTTCGCGTCCAGGTTGCCGGGGTCGGGGGTCAGCTCCCACGCGGTCTTGACGCCCTCCCCGGAGCCGGACCTCGGCGTCGCCTTGACCGGAACCGTGGTGCTCCACGTGATGTCGACCGGCGTCGGCGCCGGTGCCTCGCCGCTCATGCGGACCTCCTGCTTCCGTGGGACGCCCCGCCGCCGCTCACGCGGCGTCGTCCTGCGCGACGGGTTCGAGGACGAGGTCGAGGTCGCCGATCGTCGGGACCTCGCCGCCGCCGTCGGCGCCGGCGTCCTCCTCGTCCCCGGTGACCGGCGAGAGCACGAGGTCGAGCCCGAGGTCGTCGTCGTCCTCGTCGTCGTCCTCGTCGTCCGTCGGTAGCGCCCGCGCGGGCTTTCCGAGCGCGGCGACCTCGATGCCCGGCGCGAAGCCGCCAGGCGCGCCCTCGGACACGTCGACGACGTGCACTCCCGGGAAGGTCGGCGCCTCCCCCTCGCCGCGCACGAGGAGCACGAGGACGTCGACCGAGCCGTCGTCGCGGAGCGCGGGCGCGCCCTCGAACGCGAGCGCCAGCTCCGCCGCCTCGAGCGTAGCGAAGTTCACCGTGAGCTCGACCGTGAGGTCCTTGTGCTTGTTCGGGAACAGGCGGACGCGCAGCAGCCGGCGCGGCGGCGGCCAGTGCCCGCGCGCGGCGACCCGGGCCGCGGCCGCCTTGCTCATGACCGGCGCGCGCTCGGCCGGTACGAGCTCGGCCTCCTGCTCCGGGGCCTCGGGCGGCCACGTCGCTGCGGCGACGCCGCGCAGGAGCACCAGCTTCTTCTTGCCGAGGACGAACGCGCGCGTCTGGTTCGCCACCATCGTCCAGGTGGACTTGGACGTGCCACAGCCCGGGCACACCTCGTCGTCGACCTGGGTCGTCTGGCAGCTGGGGCACTCCCACGGCATGGCTGGAGCATACGCGCGGCGCCTGGGCATACCAAGGTGACGACGGCCGGTCAGACCTTCTCGGTCACGCGCATCTTGGCGCTCCGCGCCCGCGGGTTCCGGTCGCACTCCTCGTCGGTCGGCCGGAGCGGCTTCTTCGTCAGGGGGCGGCCCGTGCCGTCCTGCTTGCGGGCGCGGGCGAAGGTCTTCACCGGCCGGTCCTCGAGCGAGTGGAACGAGATCACGGCCAGCCGCCCGCCGGGCGCGAGCAGGTCCCACAGGGCCGGCAGGGCGCGGTCGAGCTGGCCCAGCTCGTCGTTGACGGCCAGGCGCAGGGCCTGGAAGGTGCGCGTGGCCGGGTGGATCCGCTCGCGCCCGCGCGGGCGCGGCACGGCGCGACGAACGACCTCGGCCAGCGCCTCGGTCGTCTCGAGCGGCGCCTGGCGCCGCGCGGCCACGATCGCCCGGGCGATCCGGCGCGAGAGGCGCTCCTCGCCGAGCTGGTAGATCAGGTCGGCCAGCTCGCCCTCGGGCGTCTCGTTGACCAGCGCCCGCGCCGTGAGCGGGGCCGTCGGGTCCATGCGCATGTCGAGCGGCCCCGGGCGCGAGAACGAGAAGCCGCGCTCGGGCCGGTCGAGCTGCATGGACGAGACGCCCAGGTCCAGCAGCGCCGCCCGGAACGGGCCCAGGCCGCGCTCGCGTGCGATCGCGGGGCCGTCGGCGTAGGCGGCGCGCACGAGGGTCGCCCGGTCGCCGAACGGCGCCAGGCGCGCGCGGGCGAGCTCGAGCGCGTCCGGGTCGCGGTCGCAGCCGAGGAGCCGCGCCTCGGGGCAGGCCTCGAGGAGCAGCGCCGCGTGGCCGCCGGCGCCGAGCGTCCCGTCGAACACCCAGGCCCCGGGCACCTCGCGCAGGGGCGGGCCGAGGAGGTCGAGGACCTCGGCGGCGAGGACGGGCTGGTGAGGGCTGGGCGCGGTCATGGGCGGCGGGGCCGACCTTACCAGGCGGTCACCCCTCCCAGAGCAGCTCGAAGGCGAAGCCCGTCAGGCCGGCGTCCTCGATCGCGCGGCGGGTGGCCTCGTCGCAGAGCACGTCGCCCGCCTGGGGGACCCGGAAGAGCGGGCGCACCCGATCGGGGAGGAAGTGCCACACCTTCACGCCGATCTGCAGGTCCCCGACACAGTCGGGCTCCGACCGCTCCACGTCGAGCGCGTCGACCTCCCACACGTGCGCGAGCAGCAGGTCGTCGCCCTCGCAGGTGGCGGGGAGGAGCTCGCCGCAGCTCGGGAACAGGTGGCCGAGGACGCCCGCCGCCCTCGGCTGAGCGCGAGGATCGGCGGCAGGAAGAACGGCTGGTCCGGCTTCCTGTCCCGCCGTCCGCCCACCCAGCTGAGCTCGAGGCCTCGCCACGAGTCGCGGAGGGGGGCGTTGCCCATGAACGCCTGGGTGATCGCGGACCGGACGGGGTGACCACCGCCGCGGAGCGCCTCGGCGACGTCGATCGCCTTGTTGCGGTGGCCTGAGGTCTCCAGCGCGTAGATCCGCGGGCCCACCCTCGCCCTACCGCGCCCCCGCCGGCGGCAGGCCCATCTCGCGGCGCATGACGTTGTCGATCCCGTCCACCGGGCCCGTGTCGGCCGTCGGGCGGGCCGCCGGGGCGGGCTCGTCGCCGAGCCCGCGGGCGCCGGAGCGGTAGACGGCGTTGTCGATCGCGCGGCCGGCGCGCACGCGCTCGATCGCCAGGGCGATCAGGCGGCGGGCCTCGGGGTCGGTCGTGACGTCGAGCGCGTTGAGCAGCGCCGTGGTCTCCTCGTCGTAGAGCGCCAGGCGGCTGCCGGGGGCCGGGGTGGGGTCGGCGGGCGTCGCCGGGCGGCCGACGTAGGCCTCGTCGAGCACCCGCCCCCAGTCGGCGTCGAAGCGCGCGCTCTCGTCGCGCACCCGCGCCTCGAGGGGGCCGTTGCGCTCGCGGTCGAGGTGCTCGAGGTAGGCGTCGACCGAGCCGTGGCGCGCGGCGAGGTTGTCGCGCAGCGCGGGCGTGCGGTCGAGCGACGTGCGCAGCCCCTCGATCGCCGCGTCGTTCATGTGCGCCCGCCGGCCGGCCGCGTCGAGCTCGCCGCGGAACTCGCCCAGCCGGCCCTCGACCCCGCGCAGCGAGCCGCGGCGCTGCGCGTCGTAGGCGTCGTGCAGCTCCTCGAGCGCCCGCGACAGGTCGCCCTCGGAGACGTGGCGCCCGGCGGCGAGCAGCCGCGAGAGGCCCTCGAGGCGCGCCTGCGCCTCCTGCACGCGCTTGCGCAGGGCGCGCTCGTCGAGGTAGCGGTCGAAGCGGTCGGCGAGGTGGTCGGCGAGCAGGAGCACGACGGCGGCCTCGCCGGCCGTGTAGACCCAGCCGACCGGCCCCGCGAAGCGCCCGAACGAGAACAGCGTCCGCCCGCCGCGGACGAGCCGGTAGATCCCCTTGCCGCCCTCGACCGCCGCCTTGACCGCCGTCGCCGAGAGGCCCAGCGCCGCGACGTCGATCATGTAGGTGTCGAGCGAGAAGTGGCCGCGCGCCACCATGGGCACGGCCAGGCCGGCCGCCAGGACGAGGTTGCTGCGCAGCACGCCGGAGAGGAAGTGCTTGCGCGTCACGCGGCGCACGAAGCGCCCGTAGGCCACGTCGGCCGCGGTCGCGCCGGCCGCGAACAGGCCGTAGTTGACGAAGAAGTCGGTCGACAGGAGGCCGTCGACGAACTCCTCCATGCGCCCGCGGTCGCCGGTGTGGAGGACGACCGCGAGCTCCTTGAGGAACATGGCGAAGGCGAAGTGCGCCACGCCGTTGACGCTCGCCAGGCCCTGCCCGCGCAGGACGCGGTTCCACTCGAGCGTCCCGTCGCTGCGGCGGAACGAGGCCAGCGGGTCGCGCGCGCTCTCGACGCCGCCCTCGAGCAGGCGGGCGCGGCGCGCGGCGCGCTCGGCCTCGCTCAGGCGCTCGAGACTCCGTAGCTCCGTCGCGGCCTCCGGCGCCGCCAGCCCGAGCGAGCGGGCGACCGACATCACGCGCTCGGCCGTCGAGCGGACGGCCGGCTCGACCGCCCGCGCCGCGCGCGCCTCGTGGACCGCCTTCACCTCGCGGAAGTGGTGGTGGACGCGCAGGGCCGAGCGCCGGAAGCGCAGGAACTCGCGCGCCTGCGCCTCGCTGAAGCCGATGCGCTGCAGCTCGGCCGCGCTGGCGTTGGCGAGGTGCGTCGCGGCCGGGACGTTGACCCCCGCCGGGACCCCCACGCGCAGGAGCGCCTCGATCGACTGCAGGTTCGCCCCGCCGCGCGCCGCCTCGACCAGCCGCTCGGCGTGCTCGCGCGGGATCGCCGTGTCCATGGCCAGCTCGGCGGCCGACGCCGCCGAGAGGGTGCTCGGTCGGCTCAGCATGTCGGCGACGACGTCGCGGCGGTCGTACGCCAGCGCGCGCGTCATCGGCCGGTCGATCGAGTCCCAGCGCGCCGCGTCGTCGCCGCGCTCCTCGTCGCCGCGCGCCGCGTCGGTCGGCGGCCCGGCGGGCTGCGGCTGCGCGACGGCGGGCCCCGCCCACAGGGCGATCAGCGCGACGGCCGGGACCAGACGGGTGAGACGAACCATGGTGCTGCCCTCGTGCCCCACGGTTCGCAAACGGCTGACCGCGACGTAAGCGGCTGAAACGCCTTCTGCTTTCGTCCCAGATCGTGAACCGCACCGCACGAACGTCCAGTTCAGGACGCGCGGTCTCCGCTCACCTGGCCACCCGGAAGCCCAGATGGGCGTTGGCGTACTCCGGGTTGGCGGACGCCCGCGCCCACACCGCGCACTCGCGCACGGGCGTCGCCCAGGACCCTCCCCGGTAGACGCGCCGCGCGCCGCGCGCGCCGCGCGGGTCGGTCGCCGGCCGGGCGTCGTAGGGCGCGAACCAGTCGTCGACCCACTCGTCGACGTTGCCCGCCAGGTCCAGCGCGCCGAACGGCGACGCGCCGTCGGGGAAGCTCCCGACCGGGGCCGTGTAGGGCGCGCCGTCGTCGGCGCCGGGCAGCCCGAGGTCGAGCGACGGCGCCGCGTTCAGCAGGGCCTCGCCGAACACGGGCGGCCGGTCGCCCCAGGGGAAGCGCGCCCCCCGGCCGCCGCCGGCCGCGTACTCCCACTCCGCCTCGGTCGGCAGCCGCAGCCCCGCCCACGCCGCGTAGTCGGCGGCGTCGGCCCAGCTCACGTTGAAGACCGGGTGGTCGGGGCCGGCCTCGAAGCGGCTCCAGCCGTCGGGCGAGAAGGTCGCCGCCGGCGGCGTGCGGCCGGTGGCCTCGCAGAAGCGCCGGAACTGCGCCCACGTGACCTCGGTCCGCCCGAGCCAGTAGCCGCGGGTCAGGCGCACGTCGCGGCGCGGGCGGGCGTCGTCGGAGGCGAAGGGCGAGCCCATGCGGAAGGTCGCCGGCGGCACCCACACGAGGACCGTCCCGTCGCGCTCGTTGATCGCCGTGCGCGGCGCCGGGCCGGGCACGAGGCCCGGCGGGAGCGGCGGCAGGGGCTCGTCCTCGGGCGCCAGCCGTAGCACCGCGCGGCGCACGACGGCCGCGCGGCCCGCGCGGTCGCGCGCCTCGACCTCGATCGTCGTCGACCCGAGCGGCACGGCGACCGTCGTCTCGACGTGCGCCACGCCGTCGCGCACCGCCACGGCTACCGGCGCCCCGTTGACGAGGACGACCTCGAGGTCCGTGGCCGAGACGACGGCCGCCACGGCGACCGCCGGGAGCTCGGTCTCGAGGCCGTCCTCGGGCGCGCGGAGCTCGACCTCGGGCCCTGCGCCGACCGTCGCGGGCGGCGGGGGGGGCGGCGGCAGCGGCAGCGTCAGGGCCGAGCCCGGGCCGGCCGAGGTGGGCGGCGGGGCGCCGCCCGACGATGCCGCCAGCCAGGCCACGACGGCCAGGGCCAGGGCGGCGGCGACGACGGCGCCCACGACGACCAGCGCCGGCCGACCGCCGCCCGGCGTCGGCGCCGCCGGGTCGCCGGCCAGGAGCACGTCGAGCGGCCTCCCTGACGGGCGCGGCAGCGAGGGCGCCGCCGGCGTCGACGGCGGGCGCACCGGAGGCAGCCGCGACGAGGCCGCCAGCCGCCGCGCGCGCGGCCTCCTCGAGGGCGCGCCGCCAGGCGGTCGCGTCGGCCGGCCGCTGCGCGCGGTCGCGCCGCAGCGGGAGTGAGACGGCGTGCGCCACGACGACCGGGACGTCCGGGGCCACGCGCTCGAGCGGCGGGGGGTCCTCGGTCGCCAGCTTCCAGAGCAGCCGCTGCCCCGAGTCGGCCTCGTACGGCGGCCGCCCGGCCAGCGCCTCGTAGAGCACGGCCCCGAGCGACCACAGGTCGGCGCGCGCGTCGACCTCGTCGCCGGCCGCCTGCTCGGGGCTCATGTAGCGCAGCGTGCCGACGACGCGCCCCGCCTCGGTCACGTCGGCGCGGCCGTCGCCGCGCGCGGCCCTGGCGATCCCGAAGTCGAGCAGCCGGACGTGGCCGTCGTCGGCGAGCATGACGTTGTCGGGCTTGAGGTCGCGGTGCACGATCCCGGCCGCGTGCGCCTCCGCCAGCGCCTCGAGCGCCTCGCGCCCGAGCGTCAGCGCCTCGGTCGGCGTCAGGCGCCCGGCGCGCGCCAGCCGCGCGGCGAGCGTCTCGCCGCGCACGAGGTCCATCGTCAGGTAGAGCTGGCCGCCCGGGTCCTCGCCGTAGTCGCGCACGACGACCGCGTGCTTGTGCACGAAGGCCTGCCCGGCGGCGACCTCGCGCAGGAAGCGCGCGCGCCCCGCCGGGTCGCGCAGCAGGTCGGCGTGGACGAGCTTGAGCGCCACCTCGCGCCCGTCGAGCGCCTGCCGCGCCCGGTAGACGGCGCCCATGCCGCCGGCGCCCAGCCGCTCGAGCAGCTCGTACTTGCCCGCGACCACCCGGCCTATAGCCGGGTCGGGCGCGCGCGCGGCGAGCCAGGCGTCGAGGTCCCGCGCCAGGTCGTCGGCCGACGCGTGCCGCGCGGCCGGGTCGCGCGCGAGCGCCCTCAGGGCGACCGCCTCGAGGTCGGCGTCGACCGTCGGGTCCTTCTGGCGCGGGGGCGCCGGCCGGCCGTCGACGACCTTGCGCAGGATCTCGAGCACCGTCGCGCCGTCGAACGGCGGCTCGCGCACGAGCGCGTGGTAGAGGAGCGCCCCCAGGCCGTAGACGTCGGTGCGCGCGTCGACGCGCTTGCTGTCCTCGATCTGCTCCGGCGCCATGTAGCAGGGGCTGCCCAGCCGGTCGCCCGTCGCCGTGAGCGCCGGGCCGAGCGCCTCGTCGAGCTTGGCCACGCCGTAGTCGAGGAGCCGCGCGCGCCCGCCGGGCTCGACGACCACGTTGCTCGGCTTGAGGTCGCGGTGGACGACCCCCTGCCGGTGGAGGAAGTCGACCGCGCGGGCCACGTCGCGCACGACGCGCACGGCGTCGGCGCGGGGCAGCGGCGGGTCCTGGTCGAGCAGGTCCTCGAGCGTCTCGCCGGGCACGAGGTCCATGACGAGGAAGGGCTGCCCGCTGCGCGCCACGCCCGAGGCGTGCGCCGCCACGACGCCGTCGTGGCCGGCCAGGCGCCCGGCCAGGACCGCCTCGCGCTCGAAGCGCCGCGCCACCTCGGGCGGCGCCGGCCCCGGTCCGAGGAGCTTGACCGCGCACGGCCGCTCGCCGGCCTCGAGGTCGCGCGCCTCCCAGACCACCCCCATGCCGCCGCGCGCGATCAGCCGCACGGCCCGGTAGCGGGGGCCGAGGTCCGGCGGGGCGTGGAGCGACTGCGGGGGCTGGACCACGAGGCCGCAGATTGTACTGACCCCCGGCGCTGGCGGCGTTGTTGCGCCCGAGGGGCTCTGGTACAGTCCGCGCATGAGCCCCTCGAGCCCTTGGGCCGCGCGGACTTGACGTGGGCCTCCCCGAGAAGATCGCCGTCATCTCCGACCTGCACGCCAACTTCGAGGCGCTGAAGGTCACCGTCAACTGGCTCGCCCAGCACGGGATCGACCACATCATCTGCCTCGGCGACATCATCGGCTACAACGCCAACCCGGTCGAGGTCACGTACCTCACGCACAACCGCGTGCGCTTCTCGCTCAAGGGCAACCACGAGCGCTACGTGCTGGGCGAGGAGGCGCGCGGGGTCAAGGAGGAGAAGCTCGAGGTCATCACCTGGACCCGCGAGCAGCTCCCCGCGCAGTACCTCGACTGGCTGCGCTCGCTCCCCGACTACCACCTCTACGAGGGCGTCTTCCTCCTCGCCCACGGCTCGCCCCGCGACCCCGACGAGTACATCTTCAAGAAGGACGCGGTGAAGGGCAGCCTGCAGCACATGGCGGACTACTACCCGGGGATCCGCATCTGCTTCTTCGGGCACAGCCACCTGCCGATGTGCATCTCGCGCGGGCGGATCGAGTCGAGCTTCGGCGAGACGAAGACGCTGCCGCTCGACCCGAACTCGACCTACCTGATCAACCCGGGCAGCGTCGGGCAGCCGCGCGACGGCGTGGCCAAGACGTCGTTCGGCGTCATGGACACGAAGCGCTGGCGCTTCACCTGGGTGCGCCTCGACTACGACCACCAGCAGACCGGCACTCGGATCCGCGACATGGGGCTCGACGCGAGCCTGGCCACCCGCCTGGGGCGGGGGAAGTAGGGGGACATGGCCGAGGACCAGCCGCAGCCCGCCGACGACGTGGTCGAGGAGCTCTCGCCCGCGGAGATGGCGACGTCGTTCCAGGAGGTCGTGGGCGAGGTGCGCGCGCGCCGCGACCGCCTCGACGGGATCCCCGACGGCCCGCGCCCGAGCGCCGGCCCGCGCGCCTACAAGCGGCGGCGCTACATGATCGACCTGCCGCTGCAGCTCAGCTACGTGGGCGTCTACCTGTCGACGCTGGTGCTGCTGGGCGTCGGGTTCCTGGCGCTCAACTACGTCTTCGCGCAGATCTACCAGCGGGCGCTGAAGATCCAGAACCTGGGCCTGGGCCTCGACACCTCGCCCGAGGCGCTGCTCCTGGGGCTCGTGAACTTCGTCTTCGTCATGCTCCTGCTCATCGGCGCGGCGGTCTACGCGATCGTCCACAGCCACCGCGTGGCGGGCCCGGCCTTCCGCCTGCGCAACGCCCTGCGGCAGGTGCAGGGGCGCGACTACGACTTCTACGTGCAGCTGCGGACGAAGGACTTCCTCAAGGACCTGGCCGAGCAGGTGAACCTGCTCAACCAGGCCCTGAAGGCCAAGGACCTCGTCGTCGCCGAGGCCGTGCTGCGCCTCGACGAGGCCGCTCGCGAGGCGCCGCCGGCGCTGGCCGAGCGGCTGCAGGAGGTGGCGGCGGACCTCTCGGATGTGGTCCTGCCGCTCGACGAGCAGCCGGCCGACAGGCCTGCCGCGTAGAGACTTCCGGCGGCGGCGCCGGCGGACGCACGGGATGGGGCGCGCGCGCGGGAACCTGCCCGCGCGGCGCGCGTCCAACCTGGGAAGGGGCACTTCGTGGAGCTGGACGCCCTCGACGACCGGGCGCTGGTCGCTCGCAGCCAGGAGGGGAGCCGGGACGCCTTCTCCGCGCTCGTCACCCGCTATCAGGAGCGGGTCCTCAACCTGGTCTACCGCGGGCTCGGCGACCAGGACGCCGCGCTCGACGTGGCCCAGGAGGTGTTCCTCAAGGCGTACCGCGGCCTCGCGCGGTTCCAGGGCGACTCGCAGTTCTTCACCTGGCTGTTCAGGATCACCATGAACGAGACGATCACCGCCCGCCGCCGGCGCGACCGTCACCCGCGCGCCCTGTCGCTCGGGCGCGAGGACAAGGACGGCGAGCGCCACTCCGACCCGCCCGACACGACCTACGAGCCCGGCGCCGAGGCCGCGCGCCACGACGACCAGGCGGCGCTCCACCGGGCGATCGCGCAGCTCGACGACGAGCAGGCGCAGGTGCTGCTCCTGCGCGACATCGACGGGCGCAGCTACCAGGAGATCGCGGCCGTGCTCGACATCCCGCTCGGCTCGGTCAAGTCGAAGATCCACCGCGCGCGGCTGGCCCTCAAGGACCGGCTGGCGCGCAGCGCGGCCGGCCGCGGCGAGCCGGCGGCGCGCAGCGCGGCCGTGAGCGGCGGGGCCCCCGCATGACCGCGGCCTGCCCGGAGCGCCTCGAGGACCTCTCCGCGCTGCTCGACGGGGCGCTGCCCGCCGACGAGGTGTGGGCGCTGGAGGAGCACCTCGTCGACTGCGCCGGCTGCCGGGCCGAGCGCGAGGCCCTGGGCCAGGTCGTGGCGCAGGTGCGCGGCCTGCCGCGCCGGACGGTCCCGCCCGCCTTCACGGCGGGTGTCATGGCCCGCGTGCTCGAGGAGCGGGGCGATGATCTCCCGGGCGAGGTCGTGCTCCTCGTCGAGGAGCCGCCCGCGCCGCCGGTCGGCGCCGAGCGCCCGCCGGCCGAGCGCGCCGAGTGCGCGCGCCTGGCCGACGACCTGTCGGCCCTGCTCGACGGCGAGCTGTCGGGCGACGAGGCCGACCGCGTCGAGGCGCACCTGGCCGCGTGCATGCCCTGCGACGCCGAGCGCTGGGAGCTCGACCGGCAGCGCGCCCGCCTGCGCACGCTGCCGCGCCTGCGCGTCCCCGACCTGTTCGCCCGGCAGGTCCTCGCGCGGCTCGAGGCCGAGGCGCTGGCCGCCGAGGACCGCAGCCGGCGCCTGGCGGCCGAGCGCGCGCAGCGCGTGCGGCAGGTGGGCTGGGTGCTCCGCGCCGCGAGCCTGCTCGGCGCCGCGGCGCTCTCGCTCCAGCTCACCGCTCCGGTCACTGCTCCGGGGGTCGAGCGGGGTGGCCTGCCGCTGCCCCCGCCCGCGCCCTCCGGCGCCGCCTGGCGCGTGCAGGAGGCCGCCCCGCTGGCGGTCGGGCGGGCGGCCGAGCCGGAGGACCCGCCGCTCGAGGGCGCGTTCGACGCGACGCTCGAGCTGCACGCGCCGCAGGGCCTCGACCCGGCGCTCGAGGCGGCCCTGCGCGCGGCCGTCGCGCGGGCCGAGGTGCTCGGCACGCGGCGCGGGGAGGCGCGCCGCGAGCTCGGCGTGCGCGTCCCGGCGCAGCTCGTCGACGACCTCTACCGTGACCTCGACGGCCTGGCCGAGGTCGGCGGCACGCCGGAGGCCGCCCGCCGCGCCGAGGCGCTCACGGTCGAGCAGGACCGCGTCGTCTTGCGCAGCGGCGTCGTCCTCGCCGGGCACGTCGAGGCCGAGTCGCCGCGCTCGGTCGTGATCGTCGCCGGCGGCCTGCGCCAGACGATCGACCGCCGCCGCGTCGAGCGGATCGAGCGCGCCAGCCAGCCGCGCACGGTGCGCGTCGTGCTCCGCGGCGAGGCCCCGTGAGCGCGCCCGAGGAGCAGCCGCCGGCGCCCGAGGTCGGGATCCGCGAGTTCCAGGCGCGGATCGAGGCGATCTACCTGCAGAAGGACTCCGCCCGCGGCGCCATGGGCACCTTCGCCTGGTTCGTCGAGGAGGTGGGCGAGCTGTCGCGCGCGCTCCGCCGCGGCGAGCGCAAGAACCAGGAGGAGGAGTTCGGCGACTGCCTGGCCTGGCTCGTGTCGCTGGCGTCGATCGCCGGGATCGACATGGCCAGGGCGGTGTCCAAGTACGACCACGGCTGCCCGCGGTGTCGCCAGACCCCCTGCGCCTGCGGTTGATCGACGACCGCTACCGGCGCGCCGTGCTCCGCTCCCAGCGCGGCTCGACCCAGGCCCAGCCCAGGATCTTCCCGTCCTCCTCGACCCGCTCCCAGTAGCCCGGGATCCAGAGCTCGCCGGGGCGGTCGCGGTCCCAGCGCCCGGCCTCCCAGTAGTAGAGGCGCTTGGCCGGGTCCCAGGCCCAGTGGCCGGAGAACCACACGGCGTGCCCGCCGGGGCTGGGCGTGGGCTCCTCGCGCCGCTCGGGCGGCGGCGCGTCGGGGACGAGCACGCGCTCGGCGGCGCAGCCGGCGAGCGCGAGGGCCAGGAGGAGGGGGAAGAGCCGCGTCACTCGCGCACCTGCAGGAAGCGGTAGGTGAGGCCGGGGCGGCCGTTCTGGCCGCGCACGACGACCGGGCCGGTGAGGAGCGTGGCGGGGGCGGGCGTGGGCAGCGTGATCGCGCGGCCGGTGGCCACGGTGACGCCGCCTATGACCTCGGTGGCGTCGACGGCGCCGATCGGCAGGCCGTCGATCAGCACCTGCGCGTTGCCGATGTTCGCCCCGCTGACCAGGACCTGCGCCGGCGGCGCCGCCCGGTCGACGACGACGAGCGGCGTGCCCGGCGCCGGCCCCTCGAGGAGCCCGAGCACCTGCGCCCGCAGGTCGACGACGAGCGGGCGCAGGGCGCCGACGGCGACGCCGCCGGCCGACAGGGCCACGGTGACGTCGCCGGCCGGCTGGAAGTCGGGGACGACCGCGCGCACCTCGGTGCTCGTCTCGCCCTGCACCAGCGCCGCCGTCGTCCCGAACGTCACGACCGAGCCGCCGGTGAAGTTGCGCCCGAGGATCGTGACGACGTCCCCGCGCCCGACCTGCAGCGGCGTGAGGCCGAAGGCGATCGTGTCGGTGGGCGCGGGCGGCTGCGCGCCGCTCAGGGTGGTGAAGTCGAAGGCCAGGCGGGCGTCGTCGAGGCGGTTGCCCGAGAGGTCGGTCACCCCATCGTTGACGAGGATCGTGTAGCGCTGCGCGACCTCGAGCGGCTGCGCGGGGATGAACCTGACCGTGAACGCGTTGTCGTAGTTGAGCCGGCCGTCGACCTTGCCGGTGCGCCCGAGCAGGCGGAAGGGCTCCGGCAGGGCGCGGTCGATCGGCTCGCTGAAGGTGACGACCACCTGCACGGCCGGCGACACGTTCTGCTGCCCGTCGACCGGGCTCGTCTGGCGGACGAACGGCTTCTGCTTGTCCGGCGCGCGCGCCGTCACGGCGAGGTCGCCCGGCGTGGCCGACGCCGCGGTGAAGCCGCTCAGGCCCGGGGCGAACTCGGCGCCGGGGCGCGCGGGGTAGGCGCGCAGGTAGAAGGTGCCGTAGCTGCTGGGGACGCCCGTGAGCACGAAGCGCCCGTCCGCATCGGTGGGGGCCGAGGTGACGTTCCAGCAGGAGGCGCGGAACCCGGCGACCGGCTGCGTCCCGGCGACGATCCGGCCGGTGATGTCCACCCGCGCCGGCGCGGTCGAGGGGGCCACCGTCACGAGGGTGCCCACGGCCACGGGCACCTCGAACTCGTCGCCGACGAGCGGCACGTTGGCGGCGACGAGCTCCCAGGCGCCGGTGGTCGTCGACACGCGGTAGGCGTCGAACGGCCCGGCCGCCGCCGCGTCGAGCCGCGGGAGGCGCAGGGTGGCCGGCGGCGAGAAGGCCGCGCCGTGCGGCTCGACCAGGTAGGCGGCGCGCGGGGCCAGGTCGCCCGGCAGCGCCGACGGCAGGCGCGACGGGCTCACGCCCAGGACGCGCACCTTGGTCGAGGCGCCCGGCGGCAGGCTCACGGTCGTGCCGGCCTGCAGCTCGAGGCTCACCCCCGGCAGCTCCGGGCCGTCGATCGTCGTCGCCGTGCCGACGGTCGACGGCAGGTTGGCCCCGATCCCGGTCTCGAGCGCCGGCAGGAACACGGGCCGGTCGAGGAACGTGGCCGCGTCGACCGGCGTGAACGGCACGAGCAGCGTCGGCGTGGTGGTCGAGTCGCCCACGCGCAGGACGCCCGCGGCCACCGGCCCGATCACGAACACGCCGTCGATCTGCGTGCCGCCGGCCGGGCCGCCGCCGAGCACCTGCACCGGCACGCCGCGGGCGGGCTCGTCGGCGTAGTCGTAGACCACGCCCGTGAGGCTGGGCGGAGGGACTCCGCGGCTGGAGCTGCCGCCGCAGCCCGGCGCGAGGAGGCCCACGGCCAGGGCGACCCCGGCCAGCGTCAGGGCGAGCACCGTCGGTCGCATGGGCGTGGAGCGTAACAGGCGCGGCCGCGGCATCACCACCGCCGGCGCGGCGCCGCGGGGAAGCGCCGGGCGTAGGCGCCGGCGTCGCGCAGGGCCGGGACGAGCGCGCGCAGGGCCTCGCGCTCGGCCTCCAGCGCCGGCGCATCCGGGCGCGGCGCGGCGGCGCCCTCGCCGCGAGGTCGCCGAGGTCCAGCCGTGCGCCGCCGCGCGGCAGCGCGCGACGTAGGCGCCCTGCGCCGCCGCGTCGAAGCGGGCGCCGAGGGCCCGGGCGCCCTCCTCGAACAGCCGGTCGAGGAGCGCCGGGCGCAGCCCCGGGCAGGCCGCCTTGGCCGACTCGCGCGCCGGGTCGCCCGTCTCGCCCGGCGCCGGCGCCACGAACACGACGGCGGGCTCGCCCCAGGTGACGACCGGGTGCGGCACGTAGTGGTAGGCGTCGAGGTCGCCCGGCTCGGCGACGGCGCGCAGGGCCCGGCGGTAGGCGAGCACGTCGTCGCCGGTGCCGCGCGCGAGGTCGAGGAGCAGCGCCGGCAGGCCGCGCGCGCCCGCCGCGGCCAGCAGCCGCGCCCAGCAGGCGGCCGGGTAGCCCTCGCGCCGGGCCAGCGCGGGGCTCGCCGCCGCGTCGAGCCGGAGGAGCATGGCGTCGAAGCCCTCGCCTTCTGCCGCGGGCGCGTCGCCGCGCGTCGCCTCGAGCGTGGCCCGCGCCGGCGCGACGAGGTCCATGGCCAGGAGCCCGCGGCCGAGGGCCGGCTTGGCGAAGGCGCGCCGGCCGGCGGCGCGCGCGGGCCAGGCGTCGCGCACCAGCGCCGCCTCGGCGCCGAGGCCATGCGCGCTCATGAGCGACCCGTAGGCCAGCACCCACAGCCCCGCGGCCGCCAAGGGTCAGGACACCTCGAAGCGCGTCACGACCACGCCGCAGGGGAGGAGCTCCCGCGCCAGGGCCTCGCGCACGCCGTCGGGGTCGGGCAGGAGCTCGTCGGCGAGGCGCTTCAGGCGCTCGTGCACCCAGTCCTCGACCGCCAGCCCGGGCCGCGCCTCCAGCTCGCGGGCGAGGGCGATCAGGTCCTCGCGGTCGGCGTTGACGCGGAAGAAGGCGGTCACCGCCCGGCCGTCCGACAGGCGCGCCGTGGCCTGGCGCGGCCGGACCGAGAAGCTCACCGCGGCCTGCGGCACGCGCCCGACCTCGTCGCCGAAGTAGACCCGCCGCAGCTCGACGTGCACGGCCGCCTCGTCGAGGCCGAGCGGGCGCGTCGCGCGCACGCGCAGCCCGGTGAGCAGCGAGACCGCGAAGCAGGGCAGGGCGTTGGCGAGGCTGAACACCTCGAGCGCCTGGTGGTCGGTCTGCGGGCCGAACGCGCCCTGGAGGATCCCCGCGGCGATGAGGCCGACGAAGAAGAAGATCACGTAGACGGTGGCCGTCACCGCCAGCGCCGGGACGATCCCGGCGTCCCCGCCGGGCAAGAGGCGCAGGTGGTGTCTCCAGGGGCGCGCGTCCACGGCCCGATTAGAGCAGACCGGCCGGCGCGGATGCAGCGGCCGGCCGCCGCCGCCAGCGGTAGCGGTGGATCGGGTCGCCGCGCGACTCGTGCCAGGCCTCGCGATGCGTGAGCACGCGCCCGGGCTCGGGCGCGGCCGGCGCGCCCGGGCCCGCGGGGTTCTCGAACGCGCCGTGCCCCTCGACGAGCGGCACGACCTCGCGCGCGTAGGGCTCGAAGTCGGTCATGACCTCGAAGAGGCCGCCCGGGCGCAGGCGCGCCGCGACGGCCTCGACGAACGCCGGCGTGACCAGCCGGCGCTTCCGGTGGCGCGCCTTGAACCAGGGGTCCGGGAAGTGCACGTAGACGGCCGACAGCGCCCCGGGGGCGAACAGCGCCTCGAACGAGCGGTTGGCGTTGCACAGGACGACGGCCGCGTTCGTCAGCCCCTGGCGCGCGATCCGGTCGGCGACCATGTCGACGATCGGCGCGCGGATCTCGAGGCCGACGAGGTTGACCTCCGGCGCCTGCGCCGCGCGGCCGAGGAGGAACTCGCCCTTGTCGCAGCCGACGTCGACCTCCAGGGGCTGGTCGGGCCGCAGGAACGTCTGCCCCCAGTCGGGCAGGGCCACCTCGCGCACGAAGCCGAGGGGATTGGCGTGGTGACGGGTGCGGGGGCGGCGCTTGGACACGGGGGTTCCGGAACGCGCGCGCGCCCGCGCGGGCCGCGCGGGCGCGCCGCTGCGTGTTGAGGGTCAGTCCTGCAGGACGTCGACGTACTTGCCGCTGCTGTCCTTGACGAGCTTCTTGAAGCCCTTCGCCTTCAGGTTGCCGTCGGAGAGGATCTTCTTCGTGTTCCAGCGGTGGTTCGTCACGCACTGGGGCATGTGCCGGACGATCCGGTGGACGGCCTGGGCGCACGACGGGCAGGTGGCCAGCGGCGCCTCGGAGATCGTCTGCATGGTCTCGAAGCCGTCCCCGCACATGGGGCAGTCGGCCGCCGGGTCGTCCGCCTTGTAGGTGTAGGTGGGCATGGGCAGCTCCTCGCGTGGGTCAGCGACCCACATTGTGGACCGGCGAGGCGTCCCGATCCAGGGGGAAGGCTAGGCGCGGCGCGTCCCCTGCGCGCTCCCGGCACCCGGCACCGTGGCCGCAGTCGACGAGCATGCCTCGGGTCTCCAGGCTGGCGCCGACCCCGCGCGAGCACACCTGTCCGGGTGGAGCGCAGCAAGAGCCTCAGGCGAGGCCGAGGAGGGCGAGGCGCTGCCGCGCGAAGGCGAGCGACGGCGGCCTCCTGGCCGCCGAGCGAGCCTGAGCGGTCGGGGGCGCGAGCGAAGCGAGCGGATCCGACGGACGGCAGCGCCCGCCATCCTCGGCCGCAGCCGCGTGTTAGTGATCGTGGTCGTCGCCGTCCTCGTCGAGCATGTGCTCGATCGAGGCGGCCGCGCGCAGGAAGGCCTCGACCTGCTCGCGCGGGCCCCCGAGGCCCTGCAGGGCGGTCGCCCAGCGGCGGACCTGCGGGACGTCCTGGACGTGCACGTAGAAGCTGGCGGTCTGCACGCAGGCGTCGAGGAGCGCGGCGCGGACGGCGGGCACGTCGCCGAACGGCTCGAGCACGGCGCGCACCTCGTCGCCGACCGGGAGCGGCGGCTGCTGCGAGAAGCCCAGCTGCAGCCAGCGCTGGGCGCAGCGGAGGAGGTTGCTCAGGTCGGTCTCGTCGCGCGTGTCGGCGTAGGCGCGGCCCCAGGCGCGGGCCGCCTCGCCCCAGCGGCCGCTGGTCTGGGCCAGGGTGGCGGCGGTCCGCTCGTGGCGCCCGCCGGCGCGGCCCTGCTGCTGGTCGCGGCGCGGCTCGGGGCGGCGCCAGCGCGGGTCGATCGGGCGGCCCTCGAAGCGCTGCCAGTACTCGTCGCCGAGGGTCTGGCGGGTCGGGTCGAGCCAGCGCACGCGCTCGCGCGGGATCGTCACCTCGCCCGACAGGGCGCCGGCGCCCTGCGCCCAGCGCACGGTGACGCCGCGCGCGTCCTCGGACACCTGCCCGACGAACACCTCGCCGCCGTCGGTCACGACGATCCCGCCGCGCGCGGGCGGCTGGGCGTCGACCGGCAGGTGCCCGAAGTGGCGCCAGTACTCGTCGGTGAGCATGGCGCCGTCGGCGCGCATCCAGCGCACGCGCTCGCGGGGCACGACGAGCTCGCCCTCGATCGTGCGCACGGCGACGACGTCCTCCTCGATGCGGAGCTGGCCGATGAGGCGGCGGCCGTCGTCGAGCACGACCACCCCCGCCGGCGCGTCGTCGCCCGGGGCCTGGAGGTCGAGGCGCCGGTCGTGGCCCACGACGGTCGGGACGCGCAGGCCGATCAGCGCGGCGCCGAGCAGCAGCACGATCAGCACGATCACCGCGATCACGGGCCCGCTCACGTCGTGGCCGTGGCCGTGGCCGTGATCGTCGTCGCCGTGGGCGTGCGGCGGTCCGGGCACCTGGTGGCCCTCGCTCGACGCGATGGAGTGGGTGGCCTCGATCTCCTCGGCCGGGCGAGGGGGGGTCAGGTCCTGGGCGCTCATGCTGCTCCCGCGGGTAGGCGCGCCGCTCGGGCGCGAGGGCGCCGAGGTTACATCGGCCGGCGGCGGCGGGCACCATCTGGCGGTCCGGTCCACGCGCGGCCGGGCGCGGTTTGACAGCCCCCCGCTTCCGGTTTACACCCGTCGCGCAGGAGGTGGTGCGCCAATGACGATCGACCACACCCCTCGCCCGCTCGACGCGGGCGCGATCGAGCGGCGCGAGTTCCTGGCCCTGTGCGGGCGGGGCGCCGCGGCCGTCGCCGGCGCGGGCCTCGTCGGCGGCTGCGCCGCGCCGCCGGCCCGCGCCGAGGACGCGCCCGCCGCGCCCCCGGGCGGCCCGCCGCGCTACCAGGCGCGCGACTACGGCGCCCTGCGCGGGCTGCGCGCGATCACCGACGAGCAGGTCGAGGTGCACCTCGACCTCTACCGCGGCTACGTGCGGCGCACCAACGCGCTGCTCGAGGACGTGTGGGCGCTGCGCGGCGCCGGGCGCTTCGACGCCACCTACCAGGAGCTGCAGCGGCGGCTCGGCTGGGAGTGGGACGGCATGCGCCTCCACGAGCTCTACTTCGACAACCTCGCCCCCGAGGCCGCGCCGCTGGCGCCCGACGGCCGGTTCGCGAAGGCCGTCGCCGACGTCTGGGGCAGCGTCGACGCGTGGCGCGCGGAGCTCCTGGCGACCGCCCGCATGCCCGGCGTCGGCTGGGTGATCTGCGCCCGCGACCCGGCGAGCGGCAACCTGTGGAACGCGTGGGTCGAGGACCATGAGAAGGGCCACTGGGCCGGCGGGGCGCCGCTCCTCGTGCTCGACGTGTGGGAGCACGCCTTCAGCGTCTACCGCAAGCCGACCGAGCGCGCGAAGTACCTCGACGACGTCATGGCCAACGTCGACTGGGCCGCCGTCGAGCGCCGCCTGTAGCGCGCGCTACAGCAGCCGCGCCAGCCGCTCGAGGAGCGCGGCCTGCTCCTCGACGAGCTGCCGCTGGCGGGCGCCGCTCGCCAGGAGGTCGCGGCGCAGGGCCGCGCGCTCCTCGTCGGCGACGGGGCGCAGGGCCTCGAGCGCCTGGCGCGAGGCCGCGCTCGACGCCTCGGGGCTGGCGAGCAGCGCCCGGCGCAGGGCCTCGCTCGGCGCCGGCGGGCGGCGCGTCCCGCGCGGGGTGAGCGCGGGCAGGGTCGGCGGCGACGGGTCGGCCGGGGCGGCCGAGAGGACCTGCTCGACCAGGGCCTCGAGCCGCGCGATCCGCACGGCGCGCGCGGCGACCTCCTCGCGCAGGGCGTCGCGCTCCTGCTCGGCGCGCTGCGCCCTGACCTCGGCGGCCGCCGGGTCGGCCGCGGGGCGGCTGCGCTCGAGCACGGCCGCGACCGTCTTGCCCAGCTCGATCAGCAGCTCCTCGACGCGGCCCAGGACCTCGAGCTCCTGGCCGTGGCCCTGGCGCAGGGCCTGCGCCCAGGCGGGCTCCTGCGCGTCGGCGCCGCGGAACGCGCGGTCGAGGCCGAAGCGCGCCGGCTCGACGTCGCGCGGCCGCGGGGCCGGCGCCCGCTCGCGGGCCGGCGCGGGGCGCGGGGCCGGGGCCTGGTCGTCGGCCGACCAGAAGCCCTGCTCGTCGTCGGCGTCGTCGGCGTCGGCCGCGTCGTCCGCGTCGTCGACCGGTCGCGCGCCCCCCTCCTCCCAGCCGGGGGCGCGGGAGAGGCAGGCGCGGAGCTCCTGCAGGCCCTGACCGCTCTCGGCGAGGAGGCGGCGCGCCGCCTCGAGCCGTGGGTCGTCCTCGCCGGACGCCGGCGGCGCCGGCGGAGCCTCGGCCGCGAGGGCGGCCCAGTCGTCGGCGTCGTCGTCGTGCGCCTGTTCGTGGTGGTGGCCGCTGGCGTCGTCGTGGCCCTCGTCGACGTCGACCTCCGCCATGGGCGCCGGCGCGGGGCCCAGCGCCGAGGGGCCGCGCTCGGCCAGCGACGCCCAGATCGCCTGCGTGCTGTCGGAGGCCGGGCTCTCGACGACGGGGCCGCCGCGCAGCGCCACCAGCCGCGCCTCGAGCGCGGCGAGCCGCCGCTCCTCGTCCGCAAGCGCCTCGGCGAGGAGCGTCCCCAGCCCGCCTCCCCCGTTCGTCCCCCCCATCGCGCCCGCGCCCTCCGGCCCCCAGGGTGGCCCGGCAGCGGGGCCGGGGCAAGCCAGGGCGGGTCGGCTCGCCGTTCCCACGCCCGCCCCGGCCCCGTATCCTCTCCGGCGGAGGGACCGTGTACCGCCTGCGGATCGCGTCGGGGCCGCGCCGGGGGGAGTGCTTCGTCCTCCCCGACGGCCCCGCTGCGCCCGGGCCGGTGCGGATCGGCCGCGGCCACGAGGTCGAGGTGCGCATCCCCGAGGACGGGACCCTGTCGCGCCTGCAGGCGGAGCTCCGCCTCGAGCCCGGCGGCTGGGCGCTCCACAACCGGAGCCAGCACGGGACCCACGTCGGCCGGCGCAAGGTCGACGACCGCCGGCTGCTCACCCCGGGCGACGTGCTCGTCCTGGGCGAGACCCAGGTCGTGTTCGAGCGCGTCGGGCCCGCGCCGACGGGCCCCTCGGGCATGGACTCGCTCACACCGGCGACGCCATCGGTGGCGGCGCCCTCCGACGACGCCGGCTTCGACAGCCAGGGCGTGTTCCACATGGGGCACACGCTCCTCGGCCCGGGCGCCGACGAGGTCGAGGGGTCGTTCATCTACTTCGGGCGCACCGAGCACTCGCCCGGCGTGCGGGTCAAGGCGCGCCGGCTCTACTTCTTCCTCGTCGTGGCCGTGCTCGGCGGCGCCGGCTGCCTGAGCACCGGGCTCCTGATCGTCCTGCCGACGCTGCTCGCCCACCCCGGTCAGCTCCTGCAGGCGACCGCCTTCGGCCTCCTGCCGGCGATCCCCTACGTGCTCCTGATCAAGCTCCTCGACCGCAACGGCCAGATCCCCTGGAAGAACTACCTCGCCTGCGTCGCCTGGGGCGGCACCGTCGGCTGCGGCTTCTCGCTCGTGCTCAACGCGATCGGCGGGAGCATGGTCAACATGGTCGTCGGCGCGTCGTCGCCCGAGGGCGCGTTCGCCACCACGGCCGTGCTCGTGGCCCCCGTGGTCGAGGAGGTGGTCAAAGGCCTCGCCGTCCTGTTCGTGTTCTGGCTCCTGCACGACGAGTTCGACAACGTCGTCGAGGGCATGGTCCTCGGCGCCGCGTCGGGGCTGGGCTTCGCCCTGGTCGAGAACAGCATCTACAACATCCACTTCCTGGCGCAGGACGACGGCGGCACGAGCACGCTCCTGGCCATGGGCACCTACCGGGCGCTCGTCAACGCCCTGATCGGCCACCCGGTCTATACGGCGATGACCGGGGCGGGCCTGGGCCTCCTGCGCGAGACGCGCCGCGGCGGCCCGTGGCGCCTGCTCCTGCCCGTCGGCGGGCTCCTCCTGGCGATCGGCCTGCACCTGGTCTGGAACGGCGCGGCCGTGTTCCTCGGGCGCGCGCTCGGGCCCGAGAACACGCCGCTCGTCCTCCTGATCAACGCCGTCGTCTTCGGCGGCGCCGGCCTGGGCTTCTTCGTCGCCGCCTACCTGTTCGCGCAGGCGCGCGAGCGGCGCGTGCTCCTCACCTACCTGGGCGAGGAGGTCGAGCGCGGGTTCATCTTCCCCGACGAGCTGGAGAGCTTCCGGCGGCTGTTCGGCCGCCAGCGCTACGAGCTGGCCGGGCTGGTCGAGGGCGGCCCGGCCGTCTTCGCCGTGCGCCGCGCCCTGCGCCGGGCGCAGGTGGAGCTGGCCTTCCGCAAGTGGCACCTCGCCAAGGGCGATGCGCCGCGCGGGCAGCTCGTCGACGCGTACGTGCTCTCGGCCCGCACGCGCATCCGCGACGCCCGCAACCGGCTGCGTGAGCTCGAGGGGCGCGCGCGGCGTGGCGGGGACGACCCGCCGACGGTCCAGCCCGGCGCGTCGTGAGCGACGGTGGGGTCGCGTTGACAGAAGTGGACCCCTGCGGTACGGTTCGCCTCCCTCGCGCGCCGCGCTCCTCCCTGCGGCCGAACCAGGAGACGACCATGGCCTTCCAGAAGTACACCGCCAAGGACTACTCCAAGCTCCGCGGCCTCCAGGGCATCACCGACGAGCAGGTCGAGGTGCACCTCACGCTCTACAACGGCTACGTGAACCGCACGAACGCCCTGCAGGAGCGGCTGTTCTCGATGGCCGGGGCCGGCACGTTCGACAACGCCTACCAGGAGCTGAAGCGGCGCAACGGCTGGGAGTGGAACGGCATGCGCCTGCACGAGTTCTACTTCGACAACCTGACGCCCAGCGCCAAGCCGCTGGCGCAGGACAACGCGTTCGCCCAGGCGGTCGCGGGCACCTACGGCTCGCTCGACGGCTGGAAGAACGACTTCATGAACACGGCGAAGATGCCCGGCGTGGGCTGGATCATCGCCTACCAGGACCCGGTCAACGGGCAGATCCTGAACTGCTGGATCAACCAGCACGAGGTCAGCCACCTGTCGGGCGCCCGGCCGATCCTGGTCCTCGACGTGTGGGAGCACGCGTTCAGCGTCTACCGCAAGCCGACCGAGCGGGCGAAGTACCTCGACGACTTCATGGCGAACGTCGACTGGAACGTGGTCGCCAAGCGCCTCGGCTAGAGGCTGCGGCGCAGGATGGCGGGCGTCTCCGGGCGCGCGCTCGCTCGAAGTAGTCACCACGACTTCGCTCGCGCGCGCCCGGATCCGCCTCGCCCTCCCGCGCCTCGCAGCGCGCAGCAGAGCACGCCGAACGAACGACGCGGGGTCGCCAGGCGGCCCCGCGTCGCGCGCTTCCGGAGGTCCCGTGTCGTCGATCTCCATCCGCGGCGAGGCGCCGGCCGAGGTCGAGGCGGTCCGCCGCGTGAACGACGCGGCCTTCGGCCGCCCGGACGAAGGCCGCCTCGTCGACGCCCTGCGCGGCGCCGCGCGGCCGTTCGTGTCGCTCGTCGCCCGGGACGACGACGAGGTCGTGGGCCACGTCCTCTTCACGCCGGTGACCGTCGGCGCGACCTGGACCGCCCTGGCCCTCGGGCCCATGGCCGTCGTACCCGGGCGCCAGCGCGCCGGCTTCGGCGCGGCGCTCGTGCGCGCGGGCCTCGACGCCTGCCGCGCGCTCGGGCACGACGTCGTGTTCGTCCTCGGCCACCCGGCCTACTACCCGCGCTTCGGCTTCGCGCCGGCGGCGCCGCGCGGCCTGCGCTGCAAGTGGCCCGTGCCCGACGACGTGTTCCTCGTCGCCGAGCTCGCGCCCGGCGCCCTCGCCGGACGGACGGGCCTCGTGGAGTACCACCCGGCGTTCGACGCCGCGACGTGAGACGCCGCGCCCGACGATCACTCGTCGTCGGGCGCGAAGACCTGCACGAGGCCGCTCTGGTAGCCGACCGCGACGCGCCCGTCGGGGGCGACGTCCACCCACAGCGGCACGGCCGGGAGCGAGCGGCGGCGCTCGACGAGCTCCCGCGCGGCGTCGACGTCCCACGCCCGCAGCTCGTTGTCGGCCTCGCGCACGGCGCCCCGCTCGCCCCCGACCGAGACGAGGCGCCCGCCGGGGTCGAAGGCGGCCCCGCGCACGGCGCCGCGATGCGCGGGCGGGGCGCTGAGGCCGAGGGTCATGGCCCCGGTGCCCTCGCCCTCGAGGTCGACCGGCGGCGCGTCCGGCGCCTCGACGTCGAGCACGTGGATGCGGTAGCCGCTGGTGCCCACGGCGACGCGGCGGCGGTCGGGCGCGAAGCGGGCGAAGTAGGGGACGCCGCTCAGGCCGACGCGCGCGAGCGGGGCCAGCGTGGCCGCGTCCCACACCCGCAGGGCGTTGTCGGCCGGGCGGCGCGCGTCCGCCCAGTCGCCCGCGCCGCTCACGAGCCGCCGCCCGTCGGGGCTGAACGCGAGGCTCCACACGGGCGACGCGTGGCCGGCAGCGGGCGGCGCGACG
>JAHBXY010000098.1 GCA_019636275.1 Planctomycetota bacterium
GCTGTGGCTGGCCTTCGGCGGGCGCGCCGTGGCCGACGCGGGCGGGCGGCGGGCGTTCGTCATCCCCGTGACGCTCGCGCCCGTCGAGGGCGGGGCCATCCGCCCGACCGTGCAGCTCACGGGCACGGTCCGCTCGCGCGTGCGGGCGGAGCTCGCCTTCGAGGCCGCGGGCGTCCTCGCCGAGGTGGCCGTCGACGCGGCGGCCCTCGTCGAGCCGGGCCAGCTCGTGGCGCGCCTCGACGGCCGCGCCGCGGCGCTCGACGTCCAGGCGGCGCTCGCCGAGGTGGCCCGCTGCGAGCGGGAGCTCGAGCTGCTCGAGGCGGGCGCGCGCGCCGAGGAGCGGCGGCGCCTGGAGGCCGAGCTCGAGGTCTCGCGCGCCGAGGCCCAGCTCGCCGACATCGAGGTCGGGCGCGGGACGGTGCTCCTCGACCGGAAGGTCATCTCCCAGGCCGACCTCGACGCCCTGCGCGCGCGCCACCGCGCCGCCGAGGCGCGCGTCGCCGCCTCCGCCGAGCGCCTGGCCGAGGCGGTCGCCGGCGCGCGCGAGGAGGACCTGCGCGTGGCGCGGGCCCGGCTCGAGGCCGTCCGGGTGCGGCAGCGCCAGGCCGAGCTCGACCAGGAGAAGCTGGAGCTGCGCGCGCCCTGGCGCGGCGCCGTCGTCCGCCGCGACCCGTCCGCCGGCGACTGGGTGGGCCCGGGGCAGCGCGTGGTCGAGCTCGTCTCGCTCGAGCACCTCGAGGTCGAGCTCGACGTCCCCAGCCGCTACGCCGCCCTCCTCGGCGCGGCGCCGGCGGCCGTCCTGCGCCTCGACGAGGCGCCGGGCTACTCGCGGCGGGTGGTCCTCGACGCGCAGGTGCCGGCCGCCGACGAGCGCAGCCGGAACTTCCGCGCCCTGGCGCGCCTCGCCCCGACCGACGCGACGACCGACGCGACGCCCGGGGCGGGCCCGCCCGACCCGCTGCGGCCCGGCATGTTCGTGCGCGCCGAGGTGGCGCTGGCGGCGATCGACGGCGGCGCCGTCGTGCCGTCGGACGCCGTGCGCATCACCGACCGCGGCGCCCGTGTGCGCGCCGCGCCACTGCCGCCGGGCCCGACGCCCGCCGCCCGGCCAGAGCCGCCCCGCCCACGCACCAGGCCGAAACCGTGCCGGTGCGCGTCCTCGGCGCCGAGGGCGCGCGCTCGGCGGTCGCGCCGCTCGCGGGCGGCCTGGCCCCGGGCGACCGCGTCGTGCTCATCGGCGCCGACATGGCCTTCCCGGGCGCGCCGCTCCTGGCCCGCGGCGCCGCCGGCCCGACGGAGGCGCCGTGAACCCGATCCGCGCGGCGGTCGACGCCCCCTACACCGTCGCCGTGGCGGTGATCTTCACGCTCCTGTTCAGCTGGCTCAGCTACCAGCGCATCCCCGTGCAGCTCAAGCCCACCGTGGACGAGCCGCAGATCACGGTGTCGACCGTCTACCGCGGCGCCAGCGCCGTCGAGGTCGAGGAGCAGCTCACGCGCGAGCTCGAGGACGCCCTGCAGGCCGCCGAGGGCCTTGTCGAGCTCACGAGCGTCTCGGGCGACGGGCGCAGCCAGATCACGCTCGAGTTCCAGTACGGCACGAGCACCCGCCTGGCCGTCGTCGACGTGATCAACAAGCTCTCGCGCGTGGGCCGCCTCCCCGACGAGGCCGACGAGCCCGAGGTGAGCATCGCCTCGCCCGACGAGCTCCAGCCGGTCATGTGGCTGGCGCTCGAGTCGAACTACGACCCCAACCGCGTGCGGCAGATCGTCGAGGACACGATCAAGAGCCGCCTCGAGCGCGTCCCGGGCGTCTCGTCGCTGCTCATCGTCGGCGGCGAGGAGCGCGAGGTGCAGGTGCGCTTCGACCCCGACGCCCTCCTGGCCCGCGACGTGAGCCTGGGCGAGCTCATCGAGGCGATCTCGCGGGCCAACCAGAACCTGCGCGGCGGCTCGGTCGAGACGCCGGGCCGTCAGCTCGCCGTGCGCACGGTCGGGCGCGCGCCGGCGGCCGCCGACCTCGAGCGCGTGATCGTCAAGGACTCGGCCGGCGGGGCCGTGCGCCTGGGCGAGGTGGCGCAGGTCGTCGACACCTTCCGCGAGGCCACGGGCTTCGTGCGCCTCAACGGCCGCGCCGGCGTGGCGATCGGCGTGCGCCGGCAGGCCGGCTCGAACGTGGTCGCCATGGTGCGCGAGCTCGACCGCGTCGTCGACGGGCTCAACGCGTCGTTCGCCACCCGCGGCATCGACCTGCACATGGCGACGGTCTATCGCGAGACGACCTACATCGACCAGGCGATCGCCTTCGTGTGGGGCAACCTGTGGCAGGGCTCGCTCCTGGCCGTGTGCGTGCTCCTGTGGTTCCTGCGCAGCGGCCGCAGCCTGGCGATCATCGCCCTGGCGATCCCGATCTCGCTGGCGGCCGTGTTCATGGTCATGCAGGCGCTCGGCCGCACGCTCAACGTGATCAGCCTCGCCGGCCTGGCCTTCGCCTCCGGCATGGTCGTCGACAACGCGATCGTCGTGCTCGAGAACGTGTTCCGGCACATGGAGCAGGGCCGCACGCCGCGCGACGCCGCGGTCGAGGGCGGCCGCGAGGTGTGGGGCGGTGTGCTCGCCTCGACGCTCACGACCATGGCCGTGTTCGTGCCGATCATCCTCGAGTCGGACGAGGCCAGCCAGCTCTTCGTCGACATCGCCATCGCCATCGCCGCGGCGGTGGCCCTCTCGCTCTGCGCCTCGCTGACCGTCGTGCCGGTCCTCTGCCCGCTCCTGTTCCGCGGCCGCGGCGACGTCCCCGACCTCGGCGACCGGACGCTGGGCCCGATCGCCCGCGGCTACGGGCGCTTCGTCGAGTGGCTGGCGGTCCCCCGGCCGGGCGCGGCGGCGACCAAGGTGGGGCTCCTCCTGCTCATCATCGCCGGGTCGCTGGCGACGCTGCGGCTCGCGCCGCCGGCCGAGTACCTGCCGGTCGGCAACCGCAACATGATCATGTTCTTCGCCGACCCGCTCCCGGGCACGCGCCCCGAGCAGGTGCAGCGGAACGTCGAGCCGCTCGAGCGCTACATCCTCGCCCAGCCCGAGGTCGGGCGCATGTTCTCGGTCGTCGGCCCGCGCTTCAACGGCGGCGGCTTCATCCTCAAGGACGAGTACGCCTCGCCCGACGGGCTGGCCGAGTTCCACCGCCGCCTCTTCGGCCCGGCCAGCGGCCTCCCGGGCTTCCGCTTCGTCGTCCCGGTGCGGGCGAGCATCTTCCGCGACCCGGGCAAGCAGTTCGAGGTCGAGCTCTCCGGCCCCGACTTCGCCGAGCTCGAGCGCGGGGCGCGCCTGCTCGAGCAGCGCCTCCGCGAGCTGCCCGGGGTCGAGTTCGTGCGCAGCTCGCTCGTCACCGGCAACCCCGAGCTGCACGTGCGGATCGACGAGGACCGGGCCAAGCGCCTCGGCCTCGACGTGGCCGAGGTGGGCCGCGTCGTCGAGACGGCCGTGGCCGGGCGCCGCATCTCGCAGCTCATCGACGGCGGCCGCGACGTCGACGTGAACCTCGTCGCCCCCGCCTGGCGGGTCTCCTCGCCCGAGGACCTGGAGGCCCTGCGCTTCCGCACGCACGACGGCCGCGTGGTCGCGCTCTCCAGCGTGGCCACGGTCGAGCGCACGACGGGGCCGCAGAGCATCCGCCGCCTGGAGCGGGAGCGCAACGTCCTCCTCACGGTCAACATCGGCCCCCTGGCGCCGCTCGAGACCGTCGTCGAGCAGGTCGAGCGCATCGTGTTCCCCGAGGTCGCCGCCCAGCTCGGGCCGGCCTACACGCTCGGCACGGGCGGCGCCGCCGACAAGCTGCGGCAGACGCTCGGCTCGCTCACGCGCGGCTTCTGGCTCTCGGTGCTCATCACCTACCTGCTGCTCGTGTCGCTGTTCAGGAGCTGGGTGAGCCCGTTCATCATCCTCGTGACCGTGCCCCTGGCGCTCGCCGGCGGGCTGGTCGGGATCCGCCTCGCCGCGGAGCTCTCGGGCGGGCAGGCGGCGTTCGACGTCATCGCCATGCTCGGCTTCGTCATCCTGGCCGGGCTCGTGGTCAACAACGCCATCCTGATCGTCCACCAGACGAACAACTTCACGGCCGACGGCCTGCCGCCCCGCCTGGCGCTGGCCGAGGCGGCGCGCTCGCGGCTGCGGCCGATCCTCATGAGCGTGATCACGACCGTCTGCGGCATGATCCCGCTGGCGCTCGGCGGCGGCGCCGGCGCCGAGCTCTACCAGGGCCTCGGCGCGATCATCGTCGGCGGCCTGGCCTGCAGCACCGTGTTCACGCTGTTCCTGGTGCCGATCCTCATCAGCCTCGGCCACGACCTCGCCGAGCGGCGCGCGGCGCCGGCGGCGCGGGAGCTGGCCGCGGCGCGCTGATCGTCGTCACCCCGGCGCCGGGGCCGCCGCCTCGCCCTCGCCCGCGCCGGCCACCCCGTAGCGCTCGAGCTTGCGGTAGAGGGTCTTGCGGTCGAAGCCGAGCACGCGCGCCGCGAGCGACTTGTTGCCCCGGACGGCCTCGAGCACGCGGAGCACGTAGCGGCGCTCGACCTCCTCCATGGGCACCAGCTCCGACGGGTCGTCGGCGGCGACGAGGACGTGCGACGCGCGGTAGCTGCGGATCACCTCGGGGAGGTCCTCGACGATGAGCCGCTCGTGCTCGGTCAGGGCCACCGCCCGCTCGATGCAGTTCTGCAGCTCGCGGACGTTGCCGGGCCAGCCGTAGGCCGTGAGCCGCTCGGCCGCGGCGCTGGTGAAGCCGGTCACCCGCTTGTCGGCCCGGGCCGCCAGCGCCTCGAGGAAGTGCTGGCCGAGGAGCAGCACGTCGCTGCCGCGGGCGCGCAGCGGCGGGACGTCGATCCCGATCACGTTGAGGCGGAAGAACAGGTCCTCGCGGAAGCGGCCCTCCTCGACGGCCGACTCGAGGTCGCGGTGCGTGGCCGTGATCAGGCGCGCGTCGAACGCCACCTCGTCGGCGCCGCCGATCGGGCGCACGGTCCGCTCCTGCAGCGAGCGCAGGAGCTTGGCCTGGAGCGTGAGGGGCATGTCGCCGATCTCGTCCAGGAACAGCGTCCCGCCGCTGGCCCGCACGAGCAGGCCCTGCCGCGCCTCCGTCGCGCCGGTGAAGGCGCCCTTCACGTGGCCGAACAGCTCGCTCTCGAGCAGCGCCTCGGGGATCGCGGCGCAGTTGATGGCCACGAACGGGCCGTCCTTGCGCGGCCCCTGGTCGTGCAGGGCCCGCGCCACGAGCTCCTTGCCCGTGCCGGTCTCGCCGCGGATCAGCACCGACGCCTCCGAGGGCGCCACCTGGCGCAGGAGGCGGAAGAGCCCCTGCATGGCCGGGCTCGAGCCGAGGAGCTCGCCGAAGCGGCCCGACTCGGTGACGGCGCGGCGCAGCCGGCGCACCTCCTCGCGCAGGTTCCGGTGCTGCACGGCGCGGGCGAGCGCGATCTCGAGCACCTCGACGTCGAACGGCTTGGTGATGAAGTCGTAGGCGCCGGCGCGGATCGCGGCCACCGCCGTCTCCAGGCTCCCGAAGGCGGTGATCACGATCACCGGCACGTCGGGGTGGTTGGCCACGATCCGGTCGCAGAGCTCGATCCCCGAGAGGCCGCGCATGTTGAGGTCCGTGACCACGACGTCGAACGGCTCCGCGCCGAGCAGGCGGAACGCCTCGTCGCCGCCCGTGCGCCACGCCGCGTCGAACCCGCGCCGCTTGAGGCTGCTCTCCAGGAACAGGCACATGGCGCGGTCGTCGTCGACGACCAGGATCCGACCGCGCTGGCTCTCTCCGCTCACGTCGCCTCCTGCGCGGCCGCGGGCGGGAGGAACACGGTGAACGCGCTCCCCTGGCCCGGCCGGCTCTCCACCGCGATCCACCCGCCGTGCTCGCCGACGATCCCGTGGGCGACCGACAGGCCCAGCCCGGTGCCGTCGCCCACCGGCTTGGTCGTGAAGAACGGCTCGAACACCCGCGGCAGGTCCTCGGGCGAGATCCCCTGCCCCTCGTCCTCGACGGCGACCCGCACCATGGGCCGCGGCGCGCCGCCGCCCGGCGGGGTGGCCGGGGCGGCCGGGGAGAGCACGACCCGCGCGCGCCCGCCCCCGGGCATGGCCTGGATCGCGTTGACCAGCAGGTTCGTGAGCACCTGCTGGAGCTGCGTCGGGTCGCCCTCGGCCAGGACCTCGCCCGGCGCCTCGATCTCGACGGTCACGCCCGCCCGCTCGGCCAGCTTCGAGAGCAGGTCCTGCGTCCGGCGCGCCGGGTCGCGCAGGTCGAGCGCCTCCTTCTGCGGGCCGCGGCGGCGGGCGAAGTCGAGGAGCTGCCGGATGATCGCGGTCATGCGCGCCGACTGCTCGACGACGATCTCGGCGTTCTCGACCACCTCGTCGGGCCCCAGCTCGCGCGAGGCGATCAGGCGCGCGCGCCCCGAGACGACGTTGAGCGGCGTTCCCAGCTCGTGGGCCAGCCCGGAGGCGAGCTGGCCCACCGTGGCCAGGCGGTCGGCGTGGCGGAGCTGCTCGAGGGCCGCGATGCGGCCGGCGGTCTCGCGCTCGATCTGCTCGAAGGCCGCGCCCAGCCGCTCGGCCATGGCGTCCATCTCGCCCGCGAGCTCGCCGATCTCGTCGCGCTGCGTGAGGCCGGTCCGGGCGGCGAGGTCGCCCTGGCCGACGCGCCGGGCCATGCCGACGAGCTGCTGCATGGGCCGGCCGACGAAGCGCAGCCCGGCGATCACCGCCAGCGCCGCCGACACGGCGAAGATCGAGCCGGTCGCCACCCCGACGTACATGAGCGTCGCGCGCAGGTACTCGGCCTCGAGCGCGAGCGACTCGCGCACCTCGATGGCGCAGGGGCGGCTCTCGTCGGGCAGCGCCACCGTGACGTAGGTGTAGAGCGAGCCCTCGTGGCGGCTCGCGTGGACCACCGAGCGCGCCGGGGTGTGGTCGCGGATGTCGGCGGGCAGCGGGACGCGGGGGCCCTGCGGCGACCCCGGCGGCGCGTCGAGCCACACCCAGCGCAGGTTGAGGTCGGCGGCGTCGAGGCTCGCCTCCTCCAGCAGCTCCACGAGCCGCTCCTCGCCCTTCGAGCGCCACACCTGCTGCACGACGCCGGCGAGGGTGCGTCCCATGAGGCTGGCGTCGCGGCGCATGTCGAACTCGAACAACGCGACCTCGCGCCGGACCTGCACGAAGGCGTCGACCGCCAGGACGACGCTCATCCCGAGGAGCAGGACGGCCGTCAGCTTGTAAGTGACTCTCACGAAGGGCCTCGGAGTCAGGGTACCTCCCACCTCCGGGGCCGAGGACGTTCCGTGCGAGCCGAGCTGGAAAGGACGACCGGGGGCGGCCGGTCACGTGGCCCCTGGAGCCCACGCGGGCGCGTCCGGACGGCGCTGGGTCGAGGGCAGACACGAGCCTCGCGACGCCGGACGTACAGACCAGGGACCGGTGGGGGTCGGCCGCCCCCGGTGTCAGGGAATCGTTTGGGGGCCCACACAGCACACGCCGCGCCCGTCACAAGCCGCTGCGGCCCTTGAGCGCGCCTCGGGGGCGACCTGGGGTGGGGCGCCCCAGGGACTCATAAGGCATTGAGGGAGAATGGCTTGCTTCCTGGGGCGTTTCTCCCCGGGAGCGCGCTCCGGGGGCGGGCTAGCACCGCCCAGAAGAGCGGGTGACTCGAGCCCGCGCGCGCCCCTGCGGCGATGACCAGCCTTCGATCGGAGCAGCGAGCGAGGCGAGGCCGCGGAGGCTGAGGGGAGGCGACGCGCGCGCGGGCGACGTCGTATCGGCATACTTCGAGCCCGCGCGCGCGCCGCCCCGCCCAGCATCCGCGGCCGCAGCCGTCGATCACACCATCAGCGCCAGCGGGCCAGGAGGTCCTGGAAGTCGGGGTCGCGCCGGATCGGCTCGAAGATCGGGTCCCGCCGCAGCCAGTTGTCGAGGTCGTTGCCGTCGGAGCCGTCGTGCGGCAGCGGGCGCGGGAGCCGCGCCAGGGCCTCGAGCGCGGGGCGGTTCGGGCGGCGCGCCGCGCGCACCGCCACGCGCTGGAGCGTCACCCAGAAGCCGTCGAGGTGCTTCTCCTGGGCGTCGCGCTCGTCGGCGAAGGCGCGCTCGAGCAGGTCGAGGTCGCGCTCGGCCGCGCCCGGGCGGCCGAGGAGCTCGGAGAGGTGCGCGCGCACGGCCAGGAACCCGATCAGCCGCGCGTCGCGCGCCAGCAGGGCGTCGAGCGCGCGCCGCACCTCGAGCGGGGCGCCGCGCGTGTAGGCGGGCCGCGTGCTGCCCGCGTAGACCAGGCCGAGGTAGCGGTCGGCGACGTCGGGCAGGCGGTAGGTCGGGTCGTCGGGGGCCAGCGCCCGGGCGCGCTCGACGTCGACGCGTGGCGAGCTGGCGGCGACGGCCTTCCAGGTGTCGTTGACGCGCTGGACGAAGCGCACGGCCGTGTTCGGCTTCAGGCGCGCGTAGCGGGCGAACTCGAGCAGGGCGTCGATCGAGCCCGCCTCGGTGCGGTGGCGCAGGTGCGCCAGCTCCCAGCGGGCGCGGGCCGAGAGCGGGTCGAGGGCGCAGGCCCGCCGGAAGCGCTCACGATCGGCGACCGGGTCGCTCGTCCAGCCGCCCGCGGCCAGCGCGGCGGCGTCGGCCCGCTCCTCGGGGGACGCGGGCGGCGGCTCGGGGACGAGCGCGAGCGCGTCCAGCCACGGGAGCGGGTCGGTCGTGTCGGGCTCGCCCGCGGCGCGCGCCACGAACAGCGCCGCCGGAAAGACGCCCGGGTCGCCGGCCATGCGCGCGCGCAAGAGGTCGGCGCCCTCGGCGGCGAGGGCCTGGCGCCCGTAGGCCAGGCCGGCGCGGACGAGGAGGAGGCCGCGGCCGAGCGGGCCGTCGAGCTCCCCCGCCTCGAGGCGCAGGGCGCCGTGCAGGCGCGGCACCGCGGCGGCGTCGACGCGCGCCAGCAGGGCCAGGGCGTCGAGGTCGAGCGGGAGGCCGCGCAGGGCGTCGCGCGCGAGGGCGCCGGCGCGGTCCCGCGCGCCGAGGTCGAGGTGCGCCCAGCCGGCGTCGCGCAGGCGGCGGCCGTCAGCGGGTCGGGGCAAGGGGGTCGAGCGGCCCGAAGAGGCCGTCGTCGAGCCGCCTTCAGCGCCTCGCGCGCGGCCGCCGGGTCGCGGCGCGCCAGCCAGCGGGCGCGGGCCGCGCGGGCCGCGCCGACGACCGCCTGGGGCCCGTCAGCCGCCGGCCAGCGCGGCAGCATGTGGAAGGCACAGGACGGCCGCCCGATCGGCGCGCGCGCGAGCGCCGCCTGGCCTGCTCGGGCGGCCCGATCGACGGTCGGATCGGGCGAGTCGGCGCGCGGGTCGACCAGGTGGCGGGCCTCCGCGGCCAGGGCGGTCAGCTCGCGCGCCGCTTCTCGTCGGCCGGGCGGCGGCGGCCTCGGAGGGCCTCGGCCGCCTCCAGGCGCGGCCGGTGGCCCGGGCCAGCGCCAGCAGCCGGCGCGCGACCCGCAGGCGGCGCGCGCAGGGCCGCCGCGAGCGCGCCCCAGGCGGCGTCGAGCGCGGCCGGGTCGGGGGCTGGCCGAGGCTCAGGAGCAGGCCCTCGGCAAGGCGGCGCCGCGCCTCCGGGCCGCTCCCCGCCCGCTCGGCGGCCGCCTGCGCGTCGGCGACGCGCCCCAGTCGGCCGAGGGCGTGCGCGCGCAGGGCGTGCGCCCCGGGGGCCAGCGCCGGGTCGGCCGCGGCGCGCTCGAAGGCGGCCGCGGCGGCCTCGAGGTCCGGCGCCGCCAGGGCGATGGCGCCCTCGAGCAGGGCGACGGCGGGCGCGTGCTCGGGCCCGAGCGCCCGCAGAGGCTCGAGCTCGGGGTGCGTCGGGTCGCCCACGCGGACCCGGAGGCGCCCGCGCGCCAGGAGCGCCGCCGCGCGCTCGGCCGCGGGCAGGGCGTCGAGGTCGTGGCGGGTGACGGGCGCGCGCGTCAGCGCGTCGAGGGCCACCTCGCCGTCCTCGGCGGCCAGGGCGAGGTCGAGGAGACGCAGGCGCGCCCGGCGCGCCAGGGTCGGGTCGAGGTCGAACGCCTCCTGGGCCCGCGCCAGGGCGCCGAGCAGGGCGACCGCCTCCACGCCGGGGGCCGCCGTCGCGCGCTCGAGCTCCTTGAGCGCCTGCGCGCGGGCGGCGCGCGCCGCGGCCTCGGCCTCGCGCGCGACTCGCCACCTGAGGGCCACGGCGCCGAGGCCGACCCCCAGGCCGACGAGCGCGACGAGCCCGAGCGTGGCCACCACCGCTCGCCGGCGCGGCCGCGCCCGGCGCAGCAGCCCTGCGGCCGTCGGCTCGCCCTGGAGCGCGCGCTCGAGGTCCAGCGCCAGGTCGCCCGCGGTCGCGTAGCGGTCCTCCGGGCGCTTCTCGAGCGCGCGCCGGGCCACCGGCTCGAGGGCCAGGAGCAGCGCGCGCGGCCCGTCGGCGTCGACGACCTCGCGCGCGTCGCCCGACTCGAACGGCGGCGGGTCCGCCTCGACGATCTGCGCCAGGAGCTCGAGCGCGGTCTGGCCCTCGAACGGCAGGCGCCCGGTGGCGAGCTCGTAGAGCATCACGCCCAGCGCGAACACGTCGGTCGGCGGCCCGGCGCGGGCGACCTCGCCCGTGGCCTGTTCGGGGGCCATGTAGTGCGGCGTGCCGAGGACCGCCCCGTCGGCCGTGAGGCGCGACTCGCCGCCGACCTGCTTGGCGAGGCCGAAGTCGGTCACGCGCGGGACGAGCGCCTCGCCGCGCCGCTCGAGGAGCACGTTGTCGGGCTTGAGGTCGCGGTGCAGGTAGCCCTTCGCGTGCGCCGCGCCGATCGCGCGCGCGACGCCCGCCAGCACCTCGACGCGCCGGCGCAGGTCGAGGTCGGCCTTCGCCGCGCCGAGGCTCGGGCCGTCCACCAGCTCCATGGCGTACCACGGGACCTCGGCCGCCGCGTCGGCGTCGAGGACGCGCACGACCCCGTCGGTGTCGAGGGCGCGCTGCGCCTCGACCTCGCGCGCGAAGCGCCGCCGCTGCTCCGGCGTGGCCGCGCGGCCGGCCAGGACCAGCTTGAGGGCGACGCGCCGGCCCGAACGCCGGTCGACGGCGCGGTAGACGGCGCCCATGCCGCCGCGGGCGATCGGGGCCTCGATCGCGTAGGGGCCCACCTGCGACGGGTCGGGCGTCCCCCGCGGCGAGGGTCCCGGCCCGGAGGTCACGCCGGCGTCTGGCCGCGCGGGATCTCGTCGGGGCTCTTGTCGGCGACGAACACGCGGCGCGCGAAGAGCTCCTCGAGCGGCGTGCCGCGGACCGAGAAGGTGCCCTTCACGCAGCAGCCGTGCGGCGCCTGGATCTTGACCTCGCCCTGCACGAGGAAGTCGATCGTGAAGCGGGGCAGCTCCGGCGCGTAGCACTCGAGCCGCGCCGTCTGCCCGGGCTCGGCCGGGCGCTTGGCGAAGAGGATCAGGCCGAGCACCGCGCCGTCGGGCTGGACCTTCACCTTGACCAGCAGGCCGCGCTGGCAGTCCTCGGCCCAGCGGTTCACCGCCATGGGGATCGAGGTCATGAACACGCCCGCGCCGCCGCCGCTCGACTGGTCGATCCCGCGCACGACGTAGGTCGTGACCTGCTTGGCCTTGCCCTTGAGCGGGACCGGCTTGAGCTTCACGCCCAGGACCTTGCCGTCGCAGCGCTCGAAGGTCGTCTCCGAGCAGAGGACCATGCCGCGGCCGGCCTTCGACTCGACGCGCTGGGCGAGGTTCACGTTGTCGCCGATGACCGTGTACTCCATGCGGCGCTCGGAGCCCATGTTGCCGGCCACGAACTGCCCGGAGTTGAGCCCGATCCCCATGTGGATCGGCGTCTGGCCCTCGGCGGCCAGCTCGCAGTTGAACAGGAACAGGGCGTTCTGCATCTCGACGCCCGCCGTGACCGCCGCGACGGCCTCGTCGGGGATCTCCATGGGGACGCCCCACACGGCCATGATGCAGTCGCCGATGAACTTGTCGACCGAGCCGTTGTACTTGAAGACGATGTCGACCATGTAGCGCATGTAGCGGTTGATCTTCTCGATCACCTGCGGGGCGCTCATGCCCTCGGACATGCTGGTGAAGCCGATCACGTCGGAGAAGAACACGGTGCCGGTCTTGGTGTCGCCGCCGAGCTTGAGGTCGATCTTGCCGCTGGCCACGTCGTTGGCGACGGTGGGCGAGAAGTAGCGCATCAGGTTCTGGCGCGCCTCGGCCTCCTTGCGGTTCTTGAGGAAGATCGCGGCCAGGGCGGCGATGCCGGCGAGGAGGTTGATGTCGTCGGGGATGAACTTCTTCGTCCGGTCCTGCGTGTCGACCTGGATCAGCCCGAAGACCTCGTCGCGGAAGAGGAGCGGCGCGCAGGCCATGGACAAGATGCGGAAGTTGAGGATCGACATGCCGCCGGAGAAGCGGTCGTCCTCCATGGCGTTCTGCGAGAGGATCGCCTGCTTCTCGCTGCACACCTTGCGCGCGATCGTGCGCGAGATCTGCACCTGGTCCTTGTCGTTGCCGCCGTCGCCGCGGTTGCGGACGGCCACCGGCTCGAGCTCCTCGACCGAGTCGCCGAGGAGGATGAAGCCGCGGTCGGCCTGCGGGAAGACGGTGAACAGCTTCTCGAGCACGAGGGCGAGCATCTCGTCGACCGAGTGCGACCCGGCGAGCATCTGCGAGATCTCGAACATGATGCTCAGGCGCTTCTGCAGGGCCTGGACCTTGTCCTCGTGCCCCTTGGCCCCGGCGAGGGTCACCTCGGGCTTGAAGACGATGCTCGCGTCGACGGAGTAGTCGGCCTCGGCCTCCTCCTCGTCCTCCTTGAGGACGAAGCCGCTCTTCCCCTCGGTGGCCGGGGCCATGCGGCCCGTCACGCCGGCGAGCGGCGCGGGCGACGCGCCGAAGGTCGGCCCGCCCGGCGACGCGCCGAAGGCGCCCAGGGCCACGTCCTCGCCCGAGAGCGAGAGCGGCGGCAGGGGCATCGTGACGTCGTTCTCGTTCGTGTTGCTGTAGCGCAGGTTGATCCCGCCGACGGTGATCATGTCGGACTCGATCAACAGGTGCTTCTGGATGCGCTGGTTGTTGACGTAGGTGCCGTTCGACGAGCCCAGGTCCTGGACGAAGAACTTGCCGGCCTCGCAGCTGAACTGGAAGTGCTTGCGCGAGACGCCGGGGGCGAACACCTGGATCGCGTTCCCGGGGTCCCGGCCGACCAGCTCGCCCCCCTTGAGGACGAAGATCTGGTCCCGGTTGGGACCGTTCAGGATCCGCACCGATGCCATCGAACGACCCCCCCGCGGCCCGGCCTGGCCCCCCAGGGCGACCCCGGGGCCGGGAGTATAGCAGGCGCGAGCGTGCGGGTCCGGCGCTGGCGGTGCAGGGCGGCTTGACGGGTGAGCACGTCGTGCCCGGATGCGTCATGAGCCGGTAAAAGGGCGCCGCTGCAGGGGTTCGGCGTGTAGACAGCCCCGCGCGCGATGCCCTATGGTTGCCCGGGTCAGCGGAGAGCTTCCGACCCAGGAGGACCCATGAGCACGTCATCGGCGGAGAGCGCGCGGCTCGCGCCTCCCGAGAAGATCGAGTTCGCGTGCAGCTGCGGGAAGCGCTACCGGGTGCCCGCCTCCAAGGCGGGCAAGAAGGTGCGTTGCCGCGGCTGCCGCCTGCAGACCCGCGTCCCCGGGGACGCCGGTGGGATCTCGCTGCGCACGCGCAAGGCGATCCTCGACGAGCTGGGGATCGACCCGGACGCGGCGGAGAAGGCCTTCGAGCAGGAGCAGGTCAAGGGCTACACCTGCGCCCGCTGCGCGGAGAGCATCACCGAGGACGAGCTGGCCGGCGCCTACGGCGAGGAGGGCCTGGTGTGCTCCTCGTGCCGCGCGGCCGAGGTCGCGCAGCGCGGCGAGCACGACGAGGAGCGCAAGAAGAAGGACAAGCGCCTGCAGCAGTGGAGCAAGCAGGGCTCGGCCGATGCGGCCAGGAAGAAGGCCTGGGCCTACTCGGCGCTGTTCTTCGCCGGGACGGCCGGCTTCGTGCACAGCTTCTTCGCGCCGGCGCTCCTCGTGAGCCTGGGCGTGGGCGCCGCGGTCGCCGCCCTGGGCGGGCGGGCGATCTTCATGGCCTACGAGCCGACGCCGGAGCCCGCGAAGAAGAAGGCCTGAGGTGTGCTCGCTCGCTGCTCCGGTCGAAGCCTGGCGAGCGTCGATTGCTTCGGGTGCACCGAGAGCGGCAGTCCGAGCCGGGGCGAGGCGGCTCGCCCGCGCGCCGGCCTCACAGGCGGCTGTGCGAGCCGTCGCAGTAGGGCGGCGTCTTCGTCGCCTTGCACCCGCACCAGGCGACCATCTTCGCCTCGGGGCACACGGTCTCGAGCGGCGTGAAGGCGGTCCCGGCGTGCGAGCCGTCGCAGAACGGCTGCGCCTTCGAGCGCCCGCAGGCGCACCACCAGCGCGTCGCGCCGGCCTGCTCCTTCAGCACGTAGGGGCGGGCCTGCGGGCAGAGGGCCCGCGTCGGGTCGTCGATCGGGTCGGTCACGGGGCGGCTCCTGCGTAGGCGATCGGGTCGCGCTCGCCGGCCTCGCGGAAGCCCTTGAGGCGGAGCTGGCAGGCGTCGCAGCGCCCGCAGGCGCGCTCCCCGGGCTGCGGATCGTAGCAGGTCCAGGTGAGCTCGAGGGGCGCCCCGACCTCGCGCCCCAGGCGCACGATCCCGGCCTTCGTCAGCTCGAGCAGCGGCGCGAGGACCTCGAAGCGCACGCCCTGCTCGGCGCCCGCGCGGGTGCCGGCCGCGGCGACGGCCTCGAAGGCGCGCAGGAAGGCCGGCCGGCAGTCGGGGTAGCCCGAGTAGTCGACGGCGTTGGCGCCGATCACGAGCTTGCTCGCGCCGGCGACCTCGGCCAGCCCCAGGGCCAGGGCCAGGAGCACGGTGTTGCGGGCGGGCACGTAGGTGACCGGCACGTCGCGGGCGAGGTCGTCGGCGGGGCGGTCCTTCGGGACCTCGAGGGCGGCGTCGGTGAGGGCGCTGCCGCCGATCGCGGCCAGGTCGAGGCGCACGACGCGGTGAGGCACGCCCAGCCGCGCGGCGACGGCGCGGGCGCGGTCGAGCTCGACGCGCTGGCGCTGGCCGTAGTCGACGGACAGCGCGGTGACCTCGAGCCCGCGCCGCAGGGCCCAGCAGGTGGCGGTCGTCGAGTCGAGGCCGCCCGAGAGGAGCGACACCGCGCGGTCGGTCTGCGCCTTCATAAGCCCGTGCTCCCGCTGGGATCCTACCCCGGCCCCGGCGGGCGGCCCGGGCGATGGAACCCGCTCGTCTCCCTGCCCCGGGGGCGTCTAGAATCTCGGGGCTCATGTTCATCCTCAAGCCCGACGACCTGCGCTTCGACCTGACCTTCGCCGCCCAGCGCGCGTTCATGCTCCCGCTGGTGTGGTTCGTGTTCCGCGTGCTCAACGACGTGCGCGTCGAGGGGCTCGAGCACTTCGAGGAGGTCGAGGGCGAGTCGATCATCCTCGCGCCCAACCACACGTCGGCCTGGGACTCCTGGGTGGGGACGGTGTGGGCGCTCTCGGCGCGCAAGCGCTTCGTCGACCGCGAGTCCTACACGTGCGTCCTGGCGGCGCCCGAGAACGTGCCCACGCCGGCGCTCAAGCTGCTCACGTCGCTCCTGGGCGCGATCCCGGTCGACCGCGAGCGTGGGGTGGAGCAGTTCGCCCTGCAGGACACGGTGCGGATCATGCGCGAGGGCAAGCGCAACGTCGTGCTCACGGTCTACCCCGAGGGCACGCGCTCGCGCGACGGCCGGCTGCGGCAGCGCGGCAAGGCCGGGATCGGCTGGCTCGTGCACGAGACGAACGCCCCGGTGGTGCCGATCTACCACCACGGCGCGACGCGCATGCCCGGGCTCGGCATGAACCTGCGGCTCAAGGTCGGCAAGCCCCTGCGCTTCGACCGCTACCGCGACGCCGCGCCCGGGTCGGCCACCTACCGGGGGATCACGGAGGAGATCATGACCTCCCTCCGCGGCCTCGAGGCCGACGTCCTCGGCGCGCGCCGCGCGCGTCGCGCGCGCGCGTCGGCGGCCGCCGCCCCCCGGCCGCCGGCCCCGGTCGAGTCCGCGGCGAGCTGAGCGGCTCCGGAACGCGCAGGGGCGGCCGGTTGGCCGCCCCTGTCGACGTCGAGCTCTCTCTCATGCAGAGGGGGGGACTTGAACCCCCAAGGGCGTAAGCCCACTAGAACCTGAATCTAGCGCGTCTGCCAATTCCGCCACCCCTGCAGGGGCGTCGTTCTCACGACGGGGGCTGATCTTAGCACGGGCGTGGAGCGGGTGGGAAGGGGGTGCGCGACCTGCGGTCGGGGGGCCGTAAGGTCAGTAGCGGTCGTCAGCGGCTCTCGGGTGGCCCCGTCCTCCTGCCTCGCTTCCTCCGCTCGCACCATCGCGCCCGCTCGGCGAGCCTACTGCTACGTAGCACCCCGCCGTTTCGACTCGTCCCGGTCGGACCAGGATCGTTCCGTGGGCAGGGGGCTTGGCACCACAGACGGTCGGGTCCCTGGCCCTCGCCGGCCCCGGGTCCCTCGCTCTCGCCGCCCCCAGCGCCTCGCCCGCCAGCGTGGGGAGCGGGGCTCGTCCGGCGCGGTCCGGCGCGCGGACGTCGGGCCCACCACCTTCGGCTCGAGCGCGACCACCTCGAAGGTCGTGTTCGCCTGCCTCGTTGCCCGACGTCGCGCAGGGTCACCGAGAAGCTGAGCGGGCCGGGCGCGAGGGTCAGCGTCGCCGTGGCGCTGGTCGCGCCGACGACGGACTGCGAGGTCACGTCCTGGCCGTCGAGCGTGGGCCGAAAGTTCCCAGGTCGACCCCGCAGCCCGGGTCGGCGTAGGTGGCGACGAGCTGGACCATGTGGTCGACCGTGGCCCCGTCCGCGGGCGCGAAGAGGTGAGCGTCGGGGCTGTCAGGAGCGCTCGGTAATCTGAACGCCGTGACGCGTCAGCCGCACGACGGCCTGGTCAAAGCCGCCCTCTCACGGCGGGAGAACGCCGCCGGCGCCTTGCAGGCGGTGCTGCCGCCGGCGCTCCTGGCCGAGCTCGACCTGGCCTCGCTGCGGCTCGTCGAGGGCAGCTTCGTCGACGAGCGGCTCTCGGAGCGCTTCACGGACCTGGTCTACGAGGTGACGCTCGCGGGCCGACCGGGGCTGGTGTGCTTCGTCGTCTACGAGCACCAGTCCACGGTCGATCCGCTCATGGTCGTGCGCGTGCTCGTCTACCTGGCCCGCGTGTGGGACGCCTGGATCCACGACCACCCGGGCGCGACCAAGGTCCCGCCCGTGATCCCGGTCGTGCTCTACCACGGGCCCGGCCCCTGGAGCGCTGCGACTTCGCTGCGGGAGGTGATCGACCTGCCGGAGGCATTGCTCGCGTCCGTGGGCGACCACCTACCGGCCCTGCGCTTCGTGCTCGACGACCTGGCGGCCACCGCCGACGCCGACCTACGCACACGCGAGGCCGCCGTCCTCGGCCGGCTCACGTTCCTCCTCCTCAAGCACGCACGTTCGCTCGTGGCGGGGCGCACTGGCTCCGGCTCGCTCGAGGCGTTCTTCGCCTCCGTCGCGGACCTCCTCCAGGCGCTGCCCGATCGCCGCGACCGTGTGCTCGTGTTCCGCTATATCATCGAGGTCGTCGACGACGCCGATCCCCGGGCGGTCGAGGAGGCCCTGGGTCGCGCGGCGACCGCCGAGCTCCGGGAGGACGTCATGACCGCCGCAGAGAAGTTGCGCCAGGAGGGCAAGCTCGAAGGCAGGCTCGAAGGCAAGCTCGAAGGCAAGCTCGAGGGGCTCCTCGAGGGCCAGCGGCGTCTCCTGCTCAAGCAGCTGGGCTCGAAGTTCGGCCCGCTCCCCGCCGACGTCGTGGCGCGCGTGTCGGCGGCGGACGAGGCGGCCCTGGAGACCTGGGCTGAGCGCGTCCTTTCGGCGGTGCGCCTGGGAGACGTCTGGGGCGGGGCCGAGTAAGCCAGCGTCGCCGCCTCCCTGGGACCCTCGAGGCCGCTGGCGCGCTCCTTCCAGCCCCGCCAACGTGCGTCCGTTCGCTGCTCGTCGGCTGGGCAGCCCTGCACGTCGCGAGGCCGCCGCCTTGGGTTGTGCGCTCGCCGCCAAAGACGGCAGCAGCAGCAGCAGACCCGACCCAGGGTAGTGGCACAAGGCCAGAACCTGACTCGCCGCGCCGCGCATCCGGCGTCGTGGGCAGGACCTGCACGCGGCCGTGCCCGATCCGCGTACCACCGCCGAGACGAAGTCGCCCCACCGCACCCCGCTCCCCCAATCGCCCTCCTCCAGACTCGGACGAACTCGGACCCGGATCCGTCCACGGTGGGGGGGCGCTTGGCACTACCCATGGTCGGGTCCCTCCTCCGTGCCACCCCATACGAGTCGACGGGTTTGGACCAGCACCCGGATCCGACGCGGCGGAAGGCCGAGCCGCTCGCCGGCCTGCCGAACGGTCATGACCTCCTGGGGCAGGAAGGGCATCGGAACTTGACGACGGCCCTCGCGAGCCTTGCGTCCACTGCTCGCGAGCATGGTTGTTAGCGTCGCCACGCCGTATCTGCGCGACGAAGGGCACACCTACTCGTCGCGGCGCGCGAGGGCGCGCCGGCGGCCTGGGTGCACGATGCAACCGAGTATCTTGAACGATACCACGAGGCGAAGGGAGCTGGCGCAGGCTACCAGCTCGAACCCGACGCACAGGTGCATCTCACCTATCCGCAACGGTGCCGCTCGACAGCAGCGGCTCAGGGCTACGACATCGACGATCCCGGCCGAACTGTCGCGGTCCGCTCGACGCCCTCTGACCTTGCCCCACGAGGCAACATCCACAATCAGATGACCCAGGACTGGAACAGATGGGATCGCCGATTGCGCGCTCACCAAGCCGGAACTCCCCCCTCAGATCAGCAGATCCTGCAGAAGAAGCGTCAGATGGACAGGCGCTATGGCCGGTCTACGACCGCCATTTGCCAAAGAGTGGGTGCTAAATTAGACGGATATGAGCTACGCTCGAGTGTTCTACCCGCTGGACAGGGAGGCGATCGAGCCATGGGCGACCCTCACTGACACCTTCAGCGTGGCTGAACGCCTGGCTTGTTGCGGCCAATGGCGAGAGCGACAAGTTGCAGATCTCAGGGTGGAGGTCCCAGACATCGGAGAACTCGTCCATGGGCCCGGCGTCGTTCCGACAGATGCTCATTACCTTCTGGTGCTGCATGAGTTAAGGGCCGTGTTGGCCGCCGCCGACCCCAGGGTTCAGTTCCGTGAAGCGTGGGTCAACGGCGACAGCACCGTAGCCACTCAAGTTGTGGCACCCGCAACCCTCCAGGCAAGGTTCGGCTCGGAAGGAGGCGACCGGCCCAGCGTTGCGTGCCCCGTGTGTGGCCGCCTGAGCGGGGGCGCATCCCTAGAGCTCGCCAGGTTCCACCTTCTTAGTTCCACCGGCCTAGCGCCTCTCCAGGTCATTTGGGGCGCCGAGGACTCGGGAGATTACTTCCTCAGCCCTTGCCTGGCGGAGCGGATTCGACTCGCAGGTTTCCCCGCGATCATTGGGAAACAACTTCCCATCTATGATAAGCCCTTCACGGAACTCATGGACGGGAAGGAAGTTCTTCTTCCGGGGCTTTCATGCCTCCGCGACGGTGTGTTCAGGTCGGCGCTGCGCCCCTTTGAGCTTCTGCAAGTCCTTGTGCAAGCCGCGCGACAGCGAGATGGTGATGTTGCTGCGCAGTGCTTTGAAGCTCTGAAACGCACCGACTGCCCAACTTCGCTAAAGGGGGAGGGGCTGAGGCTCTTGAAGTCGGCGACGGCACCAGCGAGTGACTGAGTTGTGCAGGCGCAGCACACGAAATCGGCCAGCGAGTTGGCCGCCCTGCCGAACCTCGGAGCCCTGCCTACGCGGAGGTGGCCTTCTCCAAGTCACTCCTGGCCCCGACCGGGGTATCCGAACGCCGCGTGGACGCTCAGGGGCGTGACGGAGGAGCACCGGACCGACAACTGCTCGTCCGATGCGCGGCCCGCGCGCTCACCTCGGCCGGCGTCTCAGGGCTCGTCGTCCGGCTCGCCCGGCGCGCCGACGTGCGTGCGCACCCCCACGCCTTCCGCCGCGCCGTGGCCACGAGCCTGGTGCGCGGCGGCGCGAGCGTCCTGGTCGTCAAGGAGCTACTCGGCCACGCCGACATGTCCACGACGGCGGCCTAAGTCTCGCTCGTCCTCGACGACCTGCGCCGCGCCGTCGCGCACCACGACCACGCGGGCGTCAGCCGGTCGCGCGCGGCATCGTGTCGGCGATGAGCTTTACGCGCTGGGCCTCGCTCCTCGTCGCCGCCATCATGGCCTTCGCCTCGCCGGCGTTCGTCGCGCCCTCGCCGTCGGCCACCGCCGCGCCGGGCTTCGCCTCGTGGCCGGACGCGTCAGCGCTGACCCTCACCTCGCCCACGGCCGCCGAGCCGTGCGCGGCGTTCGACCGAGCCGGGCACGCCTACCAACCTTGTGACTCCACGCCAGAGAAGGGTGGCGTTTCCGCTGCGAGGTATGCGCCGCGCTACGAAGTACACACCTACTTCGTGGCGGCGCGCAGGGCGCGCCGGCGGTGGGGGTGCACAACGCGAGTCTGACTCAAGCACGCTTCAAACGACGGGGGATTCTTGAACGACACGTTGCGCGATGCGTCGGGCAATGCCTTCGACCCGTCCATGGGCGATCGCCTTGTGCCGGAGCGCGGAACGCGCAGCTACGATGACGCGAGACTCTGGAGAAACGATCTCGCGACGACGCACAACACGGTCGTCGGCCGAAACAGTAAGACCTATCGCGGGAACCGCCAGCAGCCCCTGGCTGCGGAGCGGTGAGGCCAGACGCACTACTTCAAAGAAGGGGGGGGTAAGGTGCCTCGCCGTAAACTCAAGGGTAGCTTGGCCGATCTTGGCGACGCCGTGTTCGCGGAGGCAACGGAGGCGATTGTCTCTATCGCGGACTTGGTGGAAGAAGATCTTGGTCGTCGGCCAACAGTAGCTGAGTTTGGGGAGATACTCTTGTGGGGTATGCGCTCCTGCGGGCGAGAACCCTTCGATGATCTTCGTGCTAACGAGGTCAAAAGGATTGTTTTCCAAGCGCGGAGCGTGAAGCGTTCATCGAGATCAACTGCGGGCCTGCGTCGAGGCGACATAGTCGCCATACCAGTCGCACCTGGGAACGCCCGAAGCTTCCTGATCTACTTGGGGCGGTTTGGGCGGTTCGGCGACGCATTCGGCGTCATGGGGGCGAAGGTGCCCTCGGTGGCGGATTTCCCCCCGGAGCGCTGGGGACGTCATCTGTTTACAGGTCTTCGAGCTGTCGAATCCGGAAGGTGGATCGTGTCCGGGCACGACGACAGTCTGCTAGTCGCATTCCAGGAGCAGCCAGAGTACTACTACTCGAAGACACTCCATCCCGACGACGAAGGTATCGGCCCCTTCGGGGCGGCCGAGACTGCTGACAACTATGAGGGCAGACGAGACCTGCCGGGAGTAAAGGATCTTTCTTCCAACCACGAGACGTCCGTCGTGCGCTGGCTCGATCGGGAAGAGGCGCAAGAACTGGGCTTGTGCAGTCCCGATTTTCTCCAATCAGGACCAGAAGCGACTGTGGAGGATTACGTCTCCAGTCTGAGGGGTAGGCCACTTGGCCCACGAAAGGAGCATTCAGGAGATCAGCGACGGAGTGGGCCCCGCACCGGCCGAGCGGAACGGAGTTCGCCGAGTAGGCGACGCAAGCGGAAATCGAGGTAGCTGTCTCCTCACGCGTCGTGCAAGATCCTGCAACGCCGATCTCTGGGACGCGGACACTGCCTTGGACGTTGGACGCCACTTCATGATCCGAGAGTGGGTCTATCCTGACGCCCGCGGTCAGGAGGTCACCGACAGAACAGAAGCGCCCAAAGTGAGCGCCATGCGTCGAACGGCCGACTCCAGGTCGTCGGGCTCGAGCGTCTCGCTGATCGAGTAGAGCTTGTGCGTCCCGAGGAGATCGACGCGATCAGGGCCTCGATGCACTGACCGTGGGTGACGCGGCTCCGTGGGTCCGCCGGCACGCGCTCGTCGGCCCCTTGGCGACAGCCGGCTACCCATGGTCGGGTCCCCCTCCCCCTCGGTGAGAGCCCAGGAGGGTCACCGGGCCTGCCGCGAACGGCGCCTGGAGCGCGTAGCCATCTGACAGGAGCCGGAAGGCCTCAGGCAAGATCGGCCGCCCACGGACCTTGGCGACCGCCAGGCGGCACCGGATGTGGTACTGGATCTTGTTCGAAAGCAGCTTCAAGGCGTCCCAGTCTGCGCCGTCCTCGTGGCCCCACGTCCTCGCGCGAGCCTCGGTGTTGTGGCCGTAGTGGGACCAGCGGATCGTCTTCTCCTGGATCCCGCCGAGGTAGAGCTGGATGCAGCCCCAGCCCTCGAGCGTGTAGCGGAAGGTGTGGCCCTTACATCGCCGCTGGTCCAGTTCGACTCGTCTGATGTCAAGGGTCTTCATCACCGATGGCGACCAGAGATTCAGGAGCAACTGGCCGCCTCGGCTCGCATCACCCAGCCGGAACGCCGACTCGACCTGGTCGACGGACGTGAACTCTCGGAGTTCCTGGTCGAACTCCGAGGAGAGCTCGAACACCCTGAGGTCCGTGGCGCCGAACACGAAGACCAGGACGGCTCGCAGATCCTCCCGCACGCCGAAGAAGTCGAGGTTCGCCACGGCGTCAGCCTGCGTCTCTGGTTAATCCAGGACGGCGATGCGCCAGCGGGTCTTCTTCTTCTCGAACAGGACGAGCGCCGTTTCGTAGGCCAAGAGATCCTCGAGCACCTTGTCGGAGCTCTTGAAAACCTTGGGCTTCTCCTTGAGGTGGCCCATCAGCGCGCGCACCGTCTTGAGACCATCCTTCGCGGAGAACCACTGAGCCTTCCCTTCGCCTTCGGGAACGAGTTCTTCCTCCTCTTCCTCGCTGAGCCACTCGCTGGCATCGACGCTGACGAAGTCGCCCAGCGGCTTCACCCCGAGCTTCTTGGCGATCTTGTCCAGCGACTCCAGCCGGTCGCCGATGTGGACGCAGTCGCCGCTGTCCTCGATGCCGTCCTCCTCTGCCACCGCGTTGAGAACGACAGCCATGATGTTCACCCCCGCGTCAATCGTGCAGATGCTCTCCGTCTGCGTCAACGAGGCAAGGACACGCACGACTGCACGGCCTTTCGACGCTCCTCTCGGCCTTGACTCGATCAGGATCTACGAGCCCCCGCTCTCGTGTGCGCAGGTCGGCGTCGTCGGCACAGACGCCTGAGCCTCGCCTCGACGGCGCGCGGCCGCCCTCGCCGTGCGTACGCACCCGACCCCAATCGACGGGTCCCCGCGCCCCAGAGCGCGGACCTGGATCCCCCGTGGGGCGCTTGGCACTACCCACGGTCGGGTCCGTCCACGAGCCCGAGTAGTTCCAGGATGAAGCGCCGAGCCGAAGCCCCTTGTTCCTTGCCAGTGAGTTGTCCCTGATCCCATAACCCTACAACAGGCGTTGCCAACACCGGACGAAGGTCCGGAACATAGTCGTCGAAGCTTCTCTGATCGGGCAGCCTTGACGCGTCAAAGACGTCAACGCGGAGGTCCACCTGCCCTTGACGCCGTCGGAGTTCGTCATGGACCCTGTCGAGGAGATCAAGATCGTAACGTGAGTAAGACGCCGCAACGCCGATGAGGAGGCGCCTGTCGTTGACTGGAACAGGGTCGCCCGGCTCCCAGAGCGATAGCAAACTTCGCGCGACGAGCCGAGTAAACGCCTCGCCAGCCCGACGCTGCTGGTCTGGGGGCCACTCAGGGGAGGGCGCGAGCAGGTCAGAGAACTTTGTCATGGTGCCGTGTGCCGTGGCATATCGTGTTGTAGATCTACTGACGCGGTGTGGCAAGTGTTCTGGTGCTCAGGCCTGGCGCTCGCCCGAGCGTTGCTCCGCCGACCTCGGCCACCCACGTCCCGCGAGGCGCTCGAGCCGGCGCGCTCGAGTGCTCCGCGCTCATGAGCCCGACTCGCTCATGCTGCATCTGCCCACACCGAAGCACCCGGTCGCCCTTCCCGCGCGCCGGGCGCCAGGCCGCCGTCCTCCCGGAGAAGCGAACAGCTCGCCCGCCCGCGGCCAGCCGCGCGACTCTCAAAGTGATCGGCCGGCTCTCGGATCGAGCGGCGCGGGTGCACAACTTCAGGCGACCCGGTTCGGCATGCCTGCTGCTCCAAGGTCGGCTGGAGGACGAAGACCATGATCACGCTCCGGCGCGCCGACGAGCGCGGCCACGCCGACCACGGCTGGCTCGACAGCCATCACACCTTCTCGTTCGCCGGCTACTACGACCCGAAGCACATGGGCTACCGGGCGCTCCGGGTCATCAACGAGGACCGCGTCGCGCCGGGGAAGGGCTTCGGCAGCCACCCTCACAGGGACATGGAGATCATCAGCTACGTGCTCGCGGGCGCGCTCGAGCACGAGGACAGCATGGGCACGGGGTCGGTGATCCGCCCGCACGACGTGCAGCGCATGACCGCGGGCACCGGGGTCACCCACAGCGAGTTCAACGCCTCGCGCGCGGAGCCGGTGCACTTCCTCCAGATCTGGATCCGGCCCGAGCGGGCCGGCCTGTCGCCGAGCTACGAGCAGAAGCGGTTCGGACCGGACGAGAAGCGCGGCAGGTGGCGGCTGATCGGGTCCCGTGACGGCCGCGACGGCTCGATCACGATCCACCAGGACGTCGACCTCTTCGCCACGCTCCTCGGCCCCGGCGAGGCGCTGAGCTACCGGCCAAGGCCCGGCCGCCACACGTGGCTGCAGGTCGTGCGTGGACGCGCGACGGTCGACCCCCACGCCCTCTCCGCCGGCGACGGGGTCGCGGCCGCGGACGAGGAGGTGAAGGTGCGCGCCGACGATGAGGCCGAGCTCCTGCTGTTCGACCTCGCGTGAGCCATCACGGCCCCGCGTTCCACTTCTTCAGGCGCCGGTAGAGCGTCGCGGGGCCGATCCCGAGGAGCTCCGCCGCCTTCTCCCTGTTGCCGCCGGCGGCCTCGAGCGTGGCCAGGATGTGAGCCTTCTCGACCTGCTCCAGGGTGCGCCCGGGCGTCGGTCGCGGCGCCGCGACCGACGCCGCGCCCGACGCCGCGCCCGACGCCGCGCCCGACGCCGCGCCCGACGCCGCGGTTGGCGCGCCCTCCAGGAGCTGGGGCGGCAGGTCCCCCTCGTCGACGCGTCGGCCGCTGGCCAGCACGAGGGCGTGCTCGACCGCGTTCTCCAGCTCCCGCACGTTCCCCGGCCACCGGTGAGCGAGGAGGCGACTCATGGCGGCGCCGGTGAAGCCGGTCACCTCCACCTTCATGCGCTCGGCGCCGGCCGCCAGGGACCGCCACGCCAGGTCAGGCACGTCCTCCGGTCGGTCCCGCAGGGGAGGGATCCGGATCTCCATCACGCGCAGCCGATAGAGCAGGTCCTCCCGGAAGCGACCGCTCGCCACGTCCGACGCGAGGTCCCGGTTCGTCGCCGAGATCACGCGCACGTCGACCCGACGGGCCCTCGTCTCGCCGATCCGACGTACCTCGCGCTCCTGCAGGACGCGCAGGAGCTTCACCTGCATCGCCGGCGAGACCTCGCCGATCTCGTCCAGGAAGATCGTCCCCCCATGCGCCGCCTCGAACAGCCCCTCTCGATCGCGCGTCGCCCCGGTGAACGCGCCCTGCGCGTGGCCGAAGAGCTCGCTCCCGAGCAGCGTCTCGTCGAGCGCGCCGCAGTTGACGGCCACGAAGGGCCTGCGCGCGCGGCTCGACGCGTCGTGGATCAGGCGCGCGACGCGCTCCTTCCCCACCCCGCTCTCCCCGGTGACGAGCACGGTCGTGTCGACGAGCGCCACCCGCCGGGCGACGTCGATCACGCGGCGCATGGAGGCGCTCCGGGCCACGAGCCCGCTGGCGTCGACGTCGACGTCCGGGGCCTCGGCGCCGAGGAGGCGCCGCCGCCGGGCGAGCCTGGACTCGACCTCGTGCAGCGCCTTCGCGGCGGCCGCCAGGCTCGCCTCCAGCGCCGGGCGCCGGTACGTCCCCTCGAGCTCCTCGACCGTGGCCGCGTCCCACTCCTCGCGCGGCCTGCCGACCATGCTGCACACGGGGTCCCCGCGCGCGACGCAGCGCTCCTCGCGGCAGAAGACGTCGCGCCCGTGGACGTAGCTCATGTAGCCCGCGGCGAAGCCGGTGAGCGTCCAGCACACCGGCACGTCGGAGCGGCCCCGCTGCGCGAGGTGCTGCTCGGCCTCGAAGGAGTCGTGCCAGAGCGCGTGCGCGAAGGGCTCGGGGCCCGCGGCGACGTCGTGCTCGGGGACCTCGACGCGCGCGAGCCCCTGGAGCATGTGCAGGTGCGCGCCGGCGAGCTGCCAGTCGCGCCGGGAGTCCCAGGGGAGCGCGTGCTCGAGCGCGCCCGCCGTCCGCCAGCCATGCGCGAAGCCGAGCTGCGTGAGGACGCAGCGGGCGCCCTCGAGCCCGAGGAGCTCGAGGAGCTGCTTGCGCAGGAGCCCGAGCGCGACCGCGTCCAGCAGCAAGGCCCGGGTCCCTGCCAGCTCCAGGCGACCACCCCGCGGGTCGACGCGGAGCAGCGCCTGGAGGTCGAGGTCTTCGACGCGCATGTCCCACCCGGACGCCAAGGTTACCCGTCCGCCCCGGCCCCGCGGTGACGCGGCGCGCCCCCCTATCAACCTTGATCCTGGCTCCCTACGATCCGCTCCCAACACCCCACTTCACGGAGGACGACATGGCTCGACAGAGGCTCAGCGAGAAGGGTCTGCTCACCCCGGACAACTGCGTCGTCACGCAGATCGACCTGCAGCCGCAGATGCTGTTCGGGGTCGCGAACTTCGACCGGCAGATGGTCATCAACAACAACGTGGCGCTGGCGAAGGCGGCGCGGATCTTCGAGGTGCCCTACGTCCTCACGTCGGTCGAGACGATGGGGTTCAGCGGGCACACGTGGCCGCAGATCACGGCGGTCCACCCGGGGGTGGAGCCGATCGAGCGCACGAGCATGAACTCGTGGGACGACGAGGCCTTCGTCGCGGCGATCGAGGCGACCGGCAAGAAGAGGGTCGTCCTGGCCGGCCTGTGGACGGAGACGTGCGTGGCCCTGCCCACGGTGCAGATGATCCACGACGGCTACGAGGTGTTCGTCGTCGAGGACTGCTGCGGCGACGTGAGCCAGCTCGCGCACGACAACGCGATGAAGCGCGTGGTGCAGGCGGGCGCCAGGCCGGTCACGGCGCTCTCCGTGATCCTCGAGTGGCAGCGCGACTGGGCCCTGAAGGGCACCTACGACGCGGTCCTGGACCTCGCGAAGACCCACTTCGGCGCCTACGGGGTGGGGATCGAGTACGCCTACACCATGGTCCACAAGGCCCCGGAGACGAAGCTCCCCGCCTACGCCGTGCCCGTCGCGGCGCACTGACCACCGACTCGACCCACCCACTCGACCCGGCGGCGGGCGCGGCCGCGCGCCGCGCCCGCCCCGGGTCGACAGCGAGAGGAGGACCTCGTGGCCGCCGACCTGATCATCACCCACGCCAGGGTCGCGACGATGGACGCGGCGCGACCGGAGGCGACCGCCGTCGCCATCGAGGACGGACGGTTCGTCGCCGTCGGCGACGAGGCGGAGGTGGCCGCGCTCCGCGGGAGCGCCACGCGCGTGATCGACGCCGGCGGGCGCCGCGTGATCCCCGGCCTCAACGACTCGCACCTCCACGTGATCCGCGGCGGCCTCAACTACAACATGGAGCTGCGGTGGGACGGCGTGCCCTCGCTCGCGGACGCGATGCGGCTCCTCGCGCGGCAGGTGGAGCGCACGCCGCCGCCGCAGTGGGTGCGGGTCGTGGGCGGCTGGTCCGAGCACCAGTTCGCGGAGCGGCGGCTCCCGACCCTGGAGGAGGTGAACGCGGTCTCGCCGGACACCCCGGTGTTCCTGCTGCACCTCTACGACCGCGCGCTCCTCAACCGCGCGGCGCTGCGGGCCGTCGGCTACACCCGCGACACTCCGTCGCCCCCCGGGACGGAGATCCAGCGCGACGCCAAGGGCGACCCCACCGGGCTCCTCATCGCGCGCCCGAACGCGTCGATCCTCTACGCGACGCTCGCCAAGGGGCCGCGGCTCGCCCCGGAGGACCAGGCGATCTCCAGCCGCTGGTTCATGCGCGAGCTCAACCGCCTCGGCGTGACGAGCGTGATCGACGCCGGCGGCGGCTTCCAGAACTACCCCGACGACTACCAGGTCGTCGAGCGGCTGCACCGCGAGGGGGCGCTCACGGTGCGCATCGCCTACAACCTGTTCACCCAGCGCCCGAAGCAGGAGCTCGACGACTTCCGCCGCTGGACCGGCATGGTCCGCCCCGGGCAGGGCGACGCGTTCTACCGCGTGAACGGGGCGGGCGAGATGCTCGTCTTCTCCGCGGCCGACTTCGAGGACTTCAAGGAGCCGCGGCCGGACCTCGTGCCCACGCTCGAGGGGGAGCTCGAGGCGGTCGTGCGGCTGCTCGCCGAGGCGCGCTGGCCGTTTCGCCTCCACGCGACGTACGACGAGTCGATCTCTCGCTTCCTGAGCGTGTTCGAGCGCGTCGATCGCGACGTGCCGCTCGCGGGCCTGCGCTGGTTCTTCGACCACGCGGAGACGATCTCGGCCAGGAACATCGAGCGCGTCAAGGCGCTGGGCGGCGGGATCGCCGTGCAGCACCGCATGGCCTACCAGGGCGAGGACTTCATCCGCCGCTACGGGGCGAAGGCGGCCGAGCGCACGCCGCCCGTGACCGAGATGCTCCGCGCCGGCGTGCCCGTGGGCGCCGGCACGGACGCGACGCGCGTGGCCAGCTACAACCCCTTCGTCTCGCTGTCGTGGCTCACGACCGGCCGGACGGTGGGCGGCACGTCGCTCTATCCGCCCGCGAACCTGCTCACCCGCGCCGAGGCGCTGCGCCTCTACACGGTCGGCAGCGCGTGGTTCTCTGGGGAGGAGGCGCAGAAGGGCGCCATCAAGGTCGGCCAGCTGGCGGACCTCGCCGTCCTGACGGCCGACTACTTCGCGGTCCCGGACGACGAGCTCCGCGGGCTCGAGTCGCTGCTGACGGTGGTCGGCGGCCGCGTGGTGTGGGCGGCGGGCCCCTTCGCGGACCTCTCGCCGCCCGCGCCGCCGGTCAGCCCGAGCTGGTCGCCGGTCGCGACCGTCCCCGGCTACTGGAGCGGGCCCGCGCCCGCGAGCGCGGGGTCGCCCTCGCCGGACGGGCAGCGGGCCGAACGGGTCCGCTTCGACGGCCGCGCCTCGTGGGGCGACGCCTGCGGCTGCTTCGTGTTCTGACGCGCCGTGGAGCCCGTGACCTCGCCCGCCGCCGAGCCGTCCGCGTGGAGCCCGCTGAGGATCCCGATCTACCGCCGCCTGTGGGCGGCGTCGCTCGCGTCGAACATCGGCACGTGGATGCAGAACGTCGCGGCCGTGTGGCTCATGACGTCGCTCACCACCTCGACCACCCTCGTCGCGCTCGTGCAGTCGGCGACGGCGCTCCCCATGCTCGTGCTCGCCGTGTTCGCGGGCGCGCTCGCCGACGTCGCCGACCGTCGCCGGCTCATCATCGCCACGCAGGTGTTCTCGACGCTCGTCGCCGCCCTCCTCGGGCTCCTCGCGCTCCTCGGCCTGGTGACGCCCTGGTCCCTGCTCGGCCTGACGGCCGCGCTCGGGCTCGGCGCCGCGCTCTACGTGCCGGCGTCGCAGGCGATCAACCCCGAGCTCGTGCCCAGGGAGGAGCTGCCGGCCGCCGTCGCGCTGGGCGGCGTCTCCATGAACGGCGCCCGGGCCGTCGGGCCGGCGCTCGGCGGCGCGCTCGTGGCGGCGGCGGGGCCCGGCGTGGTGTTCCTCGTCAACGCGGCCTCCTTCCTCGGCGTCGCGGGGGCCGCCTGGTCGTGGCGGCGCGAGGCGAAGCCCACGACCCTCCCGGCCGAGCGGCTGCTCGGCGCCATCCGCGCCGGCCTGCGCTACGCGCGCCACGCGCCGGAGCTCCGGGCGGTGATGCTCCGCGCAGGGGCGTTCATCGTGGCCGGCAGCGCGACCATGGCGCTCCTGCCGATCGTGGCGCGGCGCCACCTGGAGCTGGGCGCGCTGGGCTACGGCGCGCTCCTCGGCTGCATCGGCGCCGGCGCCGTCCTGGGGGCCGCCCTCATGCCGCGCCTCCGGCGCGCGCTCGGCCTCGACGGCCTGGTCATCGCGGGGACGCTCGGCTTCGCCGCCGGGACGGCGGGGGTCGGGCTCGCCGTGCGGCTGGAGGGCCACCTCGCGCTCGGCGTCACGGTCCCCGCCCTGCTCGCCACCGGGCTGTCCTGGATCACGACGCTGGCCAGCTTCAACACGGCCGCGCAGACGTGCGTCCCGGCCTGGGTCCGCGGGCGCGCGCTCGGGCTCTACCTCACCGTCTTCCAGGGGGGCATGGCGCTGGCGAGCGCGGGCTGGGGGGCGCTCGCCGAGCGCACCGAGGCGCCGACGGCGCTGCTCGTGGCGGCCGGCACGCTCGTGGCGAGCTGCCTCACCGCGCTGCGCTGGCCGCTGCGCTCGACCGACGCCGACCTGCAGCCCTCGCTGCACTGGCCGGAGCCGCAGCGCGCCCTCCCGGCCGAGCCCGCGCGCGGCCCGGTCATGGTGTCGATCGAGTACGAGGTCGCGTCGGCGGACGCGGCGGGCTTCCTCGCCGCGCTGCGCGAGCTCGAGCAGGTCCGCCGCCGCGACGGCGCGACGAGCTGGGCGGTGTTCCGGGACGCTGAGCGCCCCGAGGTCTTCGTCGAGACGTTCCTCGTCGAGTCCTGGGAGGAGCACCTGCGCCAGCACGCCCGCGTGAGCAACGCCGACCTCGCCATGGAGACGCGGGTGAAGTCCCTGCATCGCGGCGCCGCGCCGCCCCGCGTCAGGCACCTCCTCTCCGCCGAGGGGGGCGCGCCATGAGGCTCGGGGTCACGTCGCTCGCCGGCTGCCTCGCGCTCGCCTCCTGCGTCTCGCCGGTCGTGCTCGACGACGCGGTCCTGGCCTACGACCGCGCGCTGTCTCGGGTCCGTTCCGAGGTCCTGCTCCTGAACGTCGCGCGCGCCCGCGCGGGGCTGCCCCTCAACGCCACGGAGGTGACCGCGCTCACGGCGGCCTTCGAGTTCGCGGCCGAGGCGGAGGTGGGCGGCGGCGTGGCGCCGATCGGCGGCGCCGCCGGGCCGACCGGCCAGCTCACGCTCGGCCTGACCACGCGCGCGCTCGAGGCGCCCACGCTCTCGATCGTCCCCCTCCAGGGCGAGGCCTTCACGCGGCGGCTGCTCGCCCCGATCACGGGCACGACCCTCGAGTTCCTCCACCACCGGGGCGTGGGCGTCGGCCTCCTGCTGCGCCTGCTCGGCCAGGCCGCCGTCGTCGAGGGCCCCGCGGGTCAGCGCGTGTTCCACCGGAACGACCCCGACCGCGGCGAGGAGTTCGACGAGTTCCGCCGCCGAGTGCACCACCTCGGCGCGCTCGCCGCCGCGGGCCAGCTCCAGGTCGGCTCGATCAACCGCCGCGAGGAGCTCCGCCCGGGCCCCGAGGCCGGGCTCGAGGCCGTCCTGGGCGCCCTGGACCGCGGCTTCCACCTGACGAGCGACGAGCGAGGGCCGCTCCTCACCCGCCACGTGGCGGGGCGCATCCTGATCTCGAACTACGACCCCGACCTGAGGTCCGAGGCAGACCGGCGAGCGCTCCAGGCGCGCGCGCTGGCGTATCCGGAGAGCTTCGTCCTCGTCGACGTCGAGGCCGGCGGACCGGGGGGTGCGTTCCCCTTTCGCGGCTGGATCAAGCTGCGCAGCTTCTACGAGGTCCTCGCGTTCGTGGCGCGCGGGGTCGATCCGGCGTGGGAGCGCCACGTGGCGCCGCACCCCGCGACGCTCCTCGGCCGACCCGAGCCCGCGCGGACGCTCGTCGTCAGCGAGGCGACGACCAGGCCCGACGTGGCGACGGTGGCGGTCGAGCTCCACGGCCGCTGGTACTGGATCGCGCCTGCCATGCCGGGGCCTGGCGCCATGGACGACTGGAACCTGCGCGCCTTCCAGGTGCTCACGGACCTGTACCACCTCACGACCCGAACGGCCGGGGCCGCGCCGCCCGTCGTCGTGCCCGTGGGCCCTCGGGGAGGGTGACACCCTCGCGCACAGCACCACGCCTCGGCCACCCATGGGACGCAGAGAGCGCGGAGGGGACGCAGAGGTCGACCCGAAGGAGGCCTGCCAGGAGTCGACCACACCGACGCACCGCGCCTGAGCGCGATCACCCCCGCTCGCCCCCGGCCGCCGGCGCCGGCCCGATGCCGGGTCCGAGCCCGCGTAGGCCCAGGCGCTCGGCCAGGCGCGCCGCCTGCTCGCGCCGCGCGGGCTCCTGGTGGACCTGGCAGTAGCGCGACCACACGAGGAAGCGGCCCATCTCGTCGAGCGGCCCGTCCCCGCGCGCGAGCTCGTCGACGTGCGCGTCGAAGGCCTGGCAGAAGCGGGGGCGGCGCCCGTCGACGTCGGTGAAGCCGTACTCCTCGGCGAGGTCCGCGGCGAAGAGCGTGAGCCCCGCCTTGGCCCGCACGTCGGGGTCGGCGGCCAGCGCGGCGACGGCGCGGCCGACGAAGCGCGGCGTCTCGGACTCGGCGAAGAAGGGGTCGGTGGCGATCGCGTCGCGCCAGCTCGCCTCCGTGACGCCGAAGTGGTCGAGGACCGCCTCGGAGCGCAGGAAGCCCGGCGTGACGGTCAGCGCCGTGACGCCCGTCCGCGCCAGCTCCATGGCCATCCCGTAGCCGAAGCGGGAGACGGCGCTCTTCACCAGGTCGTAGAGGACCTGGCCGCGGTAGCCCGGGTGGTGGCCGTCGGTGACCTCGACGATCAGCCCGCGGTCGCGCTCGATCATGAGCGGGGCGAGGTGGCGGGCCGTGATGACGTGCGTGAGCACGGCCTGCTCGACGAGCGCCCGCGCGTTGGCGAGGTCGAGCTGCCAGAAGCGCTGGGTCCACTCGATCCAGCGGTCGCCGCCCCAGATGTCGTTGACGAGGACGTCGAGCCGCCCGGCCTCGTCGCGCACGCGCGCCGCGAGCGCCGCCACCTCCTCCTCGCGCGCGTGATCGACCCGCAGGGCGACGGCGCGCCCGCCCTCCGCGGCGATCAGCTCGGCCGTCTCGTCGATCGTCTCGGGCCGGCCGGGCGTCGCGGGCGGCGCGCCGCGGCCGCTGCGGCCGGTGCAGAAGACGAGCGCCCCGGCCGCCCCCAGGGCGCGCGCGATCCCGCGCCCGGCGCCCCGCGTCGCGCCGGCGACCAGCGCCACCTGTCCCGCGAGCGGCCGCGCCGCCTCCGTCATCGGCTCCCCCCCCCACGGACCGGCGGACTTCCGGCCCCGCCACCCTGGCGCGGCCTCGTCGTCCATGCCACACCGATGCTGAAGACCGACGACGAAGCGGTGAGGAGCGGTGAGCGCCCACGTCCTGGCCCGTGACGGCACGCCGATCGCCTACCTCGACCGCCCCGTCGACCGCTCCGTCGACCGGGCGCACCGCGGGGCGGGCGCGACGCCGCTCGTGTTCACGAGCGGCTACACCGCCTCCGACTTCTACTGGCGCCACCTCCTGGCGCGCCTCGACGGCCGGGCGCGGCTGATCACCTGGGACCTCAAGGGCCACGGGCGCTCGGGGCCGGCGAACGACCCGGGCGCGGTCGGGGTGGCCGACTCGGTCGACGACCTGCGGCGCGTCCTCGACGCCTGCGGGGTCGAGCGCGCCGTGCTCGTGGCCTTCTCGCTCGGCTGCCAGGTGATCCTCGAGGCCTGGCGGACGATCCCGGAGCGGATCGCCGGGCTGGTGCCGATCCTGGGCACGTTCGAGCGCCCGTTCGACCACCTCCTCCACCCGCGCCTGGGCCCGACGCTGTTCCGCGCGTTCGCCCGCGTGGGGCCGCGGGTGGCCCGCGTGGCCCTGCGCGCGGGCTGGCTGCAGGGCGCCCTGCCCGGGTCGTTCCGGGTCTCGCAGCGCCTGGGGCTGATCGGCCCGCGCGTGGCGCGGGCCGACATGGCCCCGTTCTTCGCGCACATGCGGCGGATCCACGGCCCGACGTGGGCGCGCATGGGGATCGCCGCGCAGGCGCACAGCGCGCGCGACCTCCTGCCGACGATCACGGCGCCGACGCTCGTCGTGGCCGGCGGGCGCGACACGTTCACGCCGTGGCACCTGAGCGAGCACATGGCCCGGACGATCCCCGGGGCGGAGCTCGCCTACCTGCCCGACGCCACGCACACGGGCCTGCTCGAGTTCCCCGAGGAGATCGGCGCGGCGCTCGACGCGTTCCTCGCCGCGCGCGGCCTCCTGGGCGGCGACGCGGCGCGGGCGGCCGCGTGACCGCGCCGGCCCAGGTCGGCGCGTGGGTGCTCGAGCGCGAGCTGGGGCGCGGCGGGTTCGGCGCCGTCTACCGCGCCCGCCACGCCGTCCACGGCACGCCGGCGGCGCTCAAGCTGCTCCTGGGCGGCGTCGACCCCGACGAGGTCCTGCGCGTCGAGCGCGAGGCGCAGGCCCTGGCGCGCCTGCGCCACCCGGGCGTCGTGCGCCTGCTCGACCACGGGCGCCACCCGCGCGGGTGGTTCCTCGTCATGGAGCTGGTCGAGGGCGAATCGCTCCACGAGCGGGTGCGGCGCGGCGGGCCGCTCCCGGCGGCCGTCGCCGCGCAGCTCGTCGAGCGCCTCGCGCGCGCCTGCGCCCACGTGCACGCGGCGGGGCTCGTGCACCGCGACATCAAGCCCGAGAACGTGATCGTCGACGCGGGCGGCCTGCCCAGGCTGATCGACTTCGGCCTGGTCCGGCCGCTCGACCCGGCGACCCCGGCGCTCACGGCGACGGGCGTGCTCGTCGGCACGCCTGCGTTCATGGCGCCCGAGCAGGTCACGGGCGGCGGGCGGGCGGCCGACGCGCGCGCCGACGTCTACGGCCTCGGCGGCGCCCTCTACTTCGCCCTCACGGGCGAGGCGCCCTTCCGCGGGACGAACCCCGTCACGGTGCTCACGGCGCTCCTGCACCAGGAGCCCGACCCGCCGGCCGCCCTCGTCCGGTCGGTCCCGCGGGCGATCAGCGACGTGTGCATGCGCGCGCTGGCCAAGGCGCCGGACGCGCGCTTCGCGACCTCGGCGGCGATGGCCGATGCGCTCGCCGACGCGGCCGGGGCGCCGCGCCCCCCGTCGGGCAGGGAGC
>JAHBXY010000099.1 GCA_019636275.1 Planctomycetota bacterium
CGCGCAGGGCGCGGTCGAGGCGCGCGGGCGCCCAGCGGCGCGGCAGCCGGCCGCCCGTGGCCAGGCGGCGCAGGAGCGCCGGGTCGAGGTCCTCGAGCGTCAGGCAGAGCGCGAGGTCGAGCGGATACTCGTGCCCCCAGGTGACCGCCGTGAGCCCGCGGTCGCTCGGGTCGGCCAGGATCGCCTCGCCGTAGAGCCCGCGCAGCGCCAGGGCCGAGAGGCTCAGCGCACGGTAGACCTGGCTCGGCGCGCCCGGCGCGCCGCCGTCGCGGGCGGCCCAGGCGCGCAGGCCCTCGGTCTCGGCCACGCCCTCGCTCAGCCACGCCGGCGTGCCCCGCGCCCCATGGCGGTCGAGCAGGTGATGGTTGAGCTCGTGCGCGAGGACGTGCTCGAGCGGCCGCCAGCTCGCCGGGTCGTCGAGCAGCGCCGCCTCGCGCGCGAGCGCGGGCGAGGTGGCGAAGGCGTCGCAGCCGGCGCAGTAGAAGCCGATGCACGTCCCGGCCTGCCGGGCGTGCCCGCCGCGCAGGAGCGCGTCGTAGTCGCGGAAGCGCTCGAAGTCGGCCGGCGAGTCGAAGAGGATGCACGACAGCGGCGCGTCGGCCGCGGGCCGCGGCAGCCCCCACCGCGCGCACATGCCGTCGATCGCGCGCTCGAGCCAGGCCTGCGCCCGCTCCGCCTCGGCCGCCGGCAGGTCCGTGATCAGGCGCAAGGACGACGACCGCACCTCGCGCGGCGCGCCGCTGAAGACGACCTCCGGCGCGTGGCAGCCGCCGAGCGCCAGGAGCGCGCACACGACGACGAGGCTCAGTCGCACGCGGCCGCCCCCTCCGCCCGCGTCGCGCGCAGCACCTCGTCCTGCGCCCGCTCGGCCGCCGCGTCGGCGATCGCCTGCAGGAGCGGCTCCCAGCGCTTCGCCGCCCCGGCCACGGCGAAGTCGGCCAGCGCCTGCGCCGCGACCCGCGGCCCGCCGGGCCCGTGCTCGACCACCGCCTGCAGCCGCAGCCGCCCGGCGACCTTCACCCCGCGCGGCAGCTCGGGCGCCTCGGCGCCGGGCGCCGCCCCCGGCGCGAGCGCCGAGAAGCGGCCCGAGCGCAGGGCGCTCGGCCGCACCGCGCCCGGGTCGAGCGTCAGGCGCACGGCGCCCCCGTCGACGCCGGGGCAGCGGGCCAGCGCGAGCTCGAGGATCTCCTCGGGGTCGACCGCGAGGAGCCGCTCGTTGGCCGCCACCGCCACCGCGAACGGGTCGTCGCCCCGGTCGACGACCACGTCGACCCCCCGCCCGTAGGCGGCCCGCTGGTCGGCCGTCACCGCGCAGCCGCCCACGAGGGCGACCGAGGCCGAGACGACGAGCACCGCGCACGCGTTCTTCACCAGCACCCCCCGGAGAGCGGCCTCACTCTAGCGCGAGCGAGCGCTCGGCCACCCGTGGGGGCGCGAGAATGTTGCACCGGATCGTGCGGCCGGGCCGCACGGGATCGTGCAGCGCGCGGGCGGCCGCGCGCTCGCGCGCGGGCGGCGTGTGCTACCGTCGCCGCGTGCTCGCCCTGCGGAACGTCCTGCGCCGGAAGGCGCGCAGCCTGTTCGCCGTCCTGCAGATCGCCGTGGCGATCGCGGCGTTCGTCTCGATCGTCGGCGTGACGCAGGGGCTCCGGGCGCAGTTCTATCGGATCTCGCAGGTCTTCGCCTTCGACCTGATCGTCCTCGCCCGCGGCGCCGCCAGCCCGCTCTTCTCGGCCGTCTCCTACGAGGAGGCCGAGGCCGCCCGGCAGGTCCCGGGCGTGAAGGCGGTCTCGCTCCTCGGGATCCACCTCGTGCGCCCGCCGGGCATGGCGCAGCCGGTGACGATCATGGCCGTCGAGCCCGGCAGCGAGATGCTCCGCTTCTTCCCGATCGTCGAGGGCCGCGGCCTGCGCGAGGGGGACGGCGAGCACATCGTGATCGGCCGCCTCATGGCGCAGCAGCTCGGCCTGGGCGTCGGCGGCACGCTGGCGATCGACGACCGCTCGCGCTTCGAGGTCGTCGGCCTCTTCGACACGCCCGTGATCAAGGACGTGCCCTTCCTCGGCGGGCAGGCGCTCATGCCGCTCTCGCACCTGCGCGACGCCTACCGCCGGCTGCCGAACATCATGATCTGTCACACCGAGCCCGGGCGCACCGCGCGCAACCCCGACGAGGTGCGCGAGGGCCTGCGCCGCGGCGAGGAGCTCGCGCCGTCGATCGGCGAGGCGATCCCGCGCCTGCATGCGCGCACGATCGAGGGCTTCCTCGACAGCTTCAAGCAGCAGGCGGAGCTGATCGACAGCTTCGCCCTGGCGATCTCGTTCCTGGCCGCCCTCGTGAGCGCGATCGGCGTGACCAACACCATGCTCATGTCGGTCTTCGACCGCACGCGCGAGATCGGCCTCCTGCGCGCGATCGGCTGGTCGCGCCTGAGGATCGTCGCCATGATCGAGGCCGAGGGCGCGCTCCTGGCCACCGCCGGCGGCCTCCTCGGCCTGCCGATCGGCCTCCTCCTGATCGAGGCCTCGAAGCTCCTGATCCAGCTCGGCTGGCTCTCGGTGACCCTCGACCCGCTCCTCTACCTGCGCGCCGTGGGCTTCGCCGCCCTCCTGGGCCTCCTCGGCGCCCTGTACCCGGCCGTCCGCGCCGCCTACCTCCAGCCCACGGAGGCGCTGCGCTACGAATGACCGACCTCGCCGTGCGCGCCGTCGACGTCGTGAAGCACTACGACGAGGGCCTGGTGCAGGCCCTCCGCGGCGTGTCGCTCGACGTGCCCGCGGGCCAGGCGCTCGCGATCACGGGGCCGTCGGGCAGCGGCAAGACGACGCTCCTGCACCTCCTCGGCGCCCTCGACCTGCCCACCGGCGGCCGGGTCGAGGTCCTCGGCCAGGACCTGCGGGGCGTGCGCGACCTCGACCGCCTGCGCAACGAGACGCTCGGGTTCGTGTTCCAGCTGCACAACCTGATCCCCAACCTGACCCTGCGCGAGAACGTCATGCTGCCGGCCTACCCGCGGCCGCTCTCGCGCGCCGAGCGCCGCGCCCGCGCCGGCGAGCTGCTCGAGCGGGTGGGCCTCGGCCACCGGATCGACTTCCTGCCCGTGAAGTGCTCGGGCGGCGAGCGCCAGCGCGCGGCGATCGCCCGCGCCCTCATGAACGGCCCGCGCGTCCTCCTGGCCGACGAACCCACGGGCAGCGTCGACTCGGCCACCGGCGGCCAGATCCTGGACCTGTTCCGCGACCTGACGCGCGAGGCCGGCGTGACGACGATCACGATCACCCACGACGAGAAGGTCGCCGCCCGCGCCGACCGCGTCGTCCACATGGTCGACGGCCTGCTCACGGACCTCGGCCGCCCCGCCCTCCCGCCCCCCGCCGGCGTCTGACCGCGCTCACCGGTTGACCTGACCGCGCTCACCGCTTGATCCGAGCGCGAAGCGAGCAGATCGAGCGGTGGCGCGCATCCCCGAGCGAAGGCCGCGAAGCGGCCGGAGCGAGGGCGACAGGTGCCTCACTGCGGATCGGAGCATCGAGCCGCGCGCCCGGACGTGGACATCAGAACAAGCGACGGCCGCCGTGAGAGCGAAGCGAGCAGATCGACCGGTGAGCGCGCATCCCCGAGCGTAGGCCGCGAAGCGGCCGGAGCGAGGGCGACAGGTGCGTCACTGCGGATCGGAGCATCGAGCCGCGCTCCTGGACGTGGGCATCGCGACACGCGACGGCCGCTGTGACCGGCCTCCGGCGCGGCGGACCGCCCCGGCGTGCGCTAGGCTTTCAGGTGTGGCCGACACCGCCCACCGCGACCTCGAGCGACGCGCCCGCCAGGGCGACCCGACGGCGGCCGCCCGGGCGCTCTCGGCCCGCCTGCGCGCGGGCGCCCTCACCCAGGAGCGCCTGCGCCTGGCCGCCCTCGTCGGCGACCCGGGCGCGCGCCTGGCCCTCGGCCCTGCCGCGCCGGCCGAGCCCGCCGACCCCGACGGCCTGGCGGCCGCCCTGCAGGCGTTCGGCGTCGAGGTGGTCGTCCGCGCGGCGGTCGTCGCCACGCGCGCCGTCACGGCCGTCGCCGACCCCCGCCAGGGCTGGGACCTCGCCCGCGCGCGGGCGGCCACCGCCGCCGCGGAGGCCTGGCTGGCCTGCCCTTGCGACGCCCACGTCGAGGCCGCCCGCGCCGTCGGCCAGGAGGGCGACGAGGACCCGGCTTACGCCGAGCTCGCCCCCGCCTGGGCCGTGCTGGGGCCCGCGAGCACCCGGCTGCTCGCGGCCGAGGTCGCCCTCAACACCGCCGCGGGCGAGCTGGGCGACGACGTCATGCGCCGGGGGCTGCGCCGGGCCCTGGCGGGCTGGGCGCTCGAGTGACCCCGCTCGCCGGCTGACCGCGCTCACCGCTCGATCCGAGAGCGAAGCGAGCAGATCGAGCGGTGGCGCGCATCCCCGAGCGCAGGCCGCGAAGCGGCCGGAGAGAGGGCGACAGGTGCCTCACTGCGGATCGGAGCATCGAGCCGCGCGCCCGGACGTGGACATCAGAACAAGCGACGGCCGCTGTGAGTCCTCACACATCGCGTCCCGGCGCCCCCCCCTGGCACGTTGGCGCGTCCGGATCCGATCTGCTTACATCGGGGGCCCATGAGCAAGGCCGCCGTCCAGACGCTCCCCTTCGCGCCCGACCGGACCGCCTGGTCGTGGCTCGAGCGCTCCGAGCTCGGCGTCCACGGGGCCGCCGACGTCGCGCACCGCGTCCCGGCGCTCGAGGGCGAGGACGGCGTCGAGCTGCCCGAGCGCCTGCGCCGCGCGCTGCCCCTCCTCCTCCACGAGCAACCGGGGCTGGCCGAGGCCGGCGTCGAGGCGGCGGCGCTGCGCCGCGTGCTCCCGCGCCTGCGCACCTTCCGCTACGTCGAGGCCGAGCGCGCGCGCGAGTTCGTGTTCGCCGCCGGGCGCCCGTCGAGCCTGCACGTCCTCGGCCGCGTCCTGGGCACCTCCTACCGCTTCCGCCTCGAGGACCTGTCGCACTTCGCCACCCACGGCGAGCTCGTCGTCGAGGCGCTCGACCGCCTCGGCGTCGGCGACGCCCTCGACCCCGAGGCGATCCTCTACTGCCCGGCGATCGACTCGCCCTACCCGTTCAAGTTCTTCGTCGTCGGCCAGGGCGGCCCCAACCGCGCCACCTACCTGCGGCTCCTCTCGCGGATCCTCCGCCAGACCGAGCCGGACGAGACCTTCCGCGCCCGCCAGTTCCGCGAGCTGGCTCGCGGCTTCCAGAAGTTCGGCCCGGCCGCCGCGACGCCGAAGTTCCAGGAGGTCGAGCTGCGCCTGTGGCGCCTCCTCAGCTACCTTGCGGCCCGCCTGCGCGTGAAGGCGGGCCGCCTCACCGACACCAAGGATCCGGACCAGGCGCGCCAGTTCCTGGCCGAGCTGCGCGACGTCCACGGCGCGCTCGACGACCTCGAGCACCTGCCGTCGCGCCTGGCGGCGCTCTTCCGCTCGCGCTTCGACCTCGAGCTCGACCGCCTCGCCGACCACGTCTTCCCCGAGCTCGACCAGGTCGCCCGGCGCCTCGACTGCGACCTCGCCGACCGCGACCGGAGCATCGACGCGATCGCCGCGCAGGTGGCCGAGTTCCGCCGCCTCGGCGGCGCCTCGCCCCTCGAGACGCTCGAGGAGAAGGACCGCGAGATCATGCTCGCCTACGGCGACGTCGAGCCGGAGCCGCTCGAGCGCGGGTGGGCGCGCACCTACACGGACGCGATCCACACCGGCGCCGCGCGCTTCGACGAGCGCCGCTTCGGCGCCGAGCGGGGCGCCCTGGCCCTCGGCGACGGCGAGGAGGACCTCGACCTCGAGCTCGACTTCCTGGCCCGCCCTGCCGCCCCCGCCCACCCCCCGGCCGCCGACGACGAGCCCACCGAGCCCGACCCACCGGCCGAGGAGGCCGCGGTCGACGACGAGGAGGCGGCCGAGGAGCACGAGGCGTCGTCCGCCGGCCTGGAGCTCTCCGACTCGGCCGACGACTGGCGGGTGCAGCCCGGCGCCGAGTGGTCCATCGGCGCCATGGGCGAGACCGACATCGACCTGGACGCGATCCTCGGCAGCGACGACGGCAGCGTCCCGCCGTCCGACGACGAGGACGAAGGCAGGGACGACTGACCGCTCATCATCATCGAGCGTTCGGCGCCTGGCTGCCGGCGCAGGGCGACGCCGGGGCTCCGCCGGGCGCGTGGCCTGGTCCAGGTCCCTGTGATACCTTCCTGCCCGGACGCGGGGGGGCCCACGGTGTGGGCGCGCGTCCGGGTGGGGCCCCGGCCTCCGGTACGCCGCCGAGGGCGGCGCATCCGGGCCAGGCCGGCTGAGCCGACGACACCGGGCACGGAGGGGAGAAGGAAGCGCATGATCATCGAGTTCGACGAGAGCACGCCGCTGCACGTCATCAAGGAGCTGGCCCCGGGTCTGCGCCTCGAGGACAAGACGGTCGAGCTCTCGGTCCCGGACCTCGACGCGCCGGCCGAGGTGGTCTTCAACGTGGACTTCGGCAAGGACCCCGTGTCCTTCGTGCGGATGAGCTACAACGACCAGCCGCTCGACCCGCAGCAGAAGGGCCACGGCAAGTTCCGCTTCGATCCGAGCGAGTTCGGCCACACGCTCAAGATCGAGTTCAAGACGGACACCATCCCCGCGCCCAAGAAGAAGGACAGCCCCCAGTGGGAGGGGCAGATCAACTTCAAGGTCGAGGGCGACGAGGAGTGGAGCGCCTTCTTCATCCAGGTGGAGAAGTTCCTGGGTGACGAGACCTTCGACGGCGTGTTCGCGGTCGACCTCGGCACGACCAACAGCTCGACCGCCTACTGGGAGGTCAAGCCGGAGCCGAACTTCCTCCCCGAGTCGCCCAAGCTCCTCAACGAGGCCGAGACGATCGCCTCGGCCGTGAACGTGCTCGAGATCGAGCCGTTCAAGCAGCTCGCCACCGACAGCTACGACGTCGGCCAGCGCGCCGTCGGCTCGCCGCGCAAGACGAACCTGCACATGTCGGTCAAGCGCGGCATCGGCACGAAGAAGCGCTACGTGGTGACCAAGGGCAAGGAGATCTGGCGCGACGCCGACGCCGCGCACATGATGGCCGCCCTCGGCAAGAAGATCGTCGACGACGCCCGCTCGATCCTCGGCAAGAACATCGCCGAGATCGTCGTCACGAGCCCGCCGCGCTGGAACGCCGTGCAGGTGAACGCCCTGCGCCAGGTCTTCCGCCGCCTCGGCTTCAGCCCCGACAAGATCGACATGAGCACCGACGAGGCGACCGGCTCGGGCCTCTACTACGTGCTCTATCCGCTGTTCGAGCGCTTCGGCAAGCGCGACGCGCTGCAGAAGTACGTCGAGACCGAGTTCGCCTCGATGAAGCAGCCCGACGGCACCTACAAGGTGAACATCGTCTGCATGGACTTCGGCGGCGGCACGACCGACCTCGCGCTCATCAAGACGACGATGAAGTTCGAGCCGCAGCACCTGGCGATCGACATCGACATCGCCGACCGCGGCGGCCGCCAGGACGTCGGCGGCGACAACCTCACCCTGCACGTCTTCGACCTGCTCAAGCGCCGCCTGGCGCTGGCGCTGGCGCACCCCAAGCGCCTGCTCGACCCGAAGACGACCGAGAAGGCGCCGACCAACCCCTGGATCAAGTACTTCAAGCTCGACGTGCAGCAGGGCGCGCTCCTGCAGCGCTGGGACGACGTCGTCGCCAAGCTCGACGAGCCGACCCTCCCGCGCGACCTGTGGGACCTCGTCAACGGCATGTTCCCGACGGGCTGGGAGTTCAAGGACATGGCGGCGACGTACAACAAGTACAAGCTGCCGGCCCGCAAGAACTTCGACTGGCTGTGGGAGCAGGCGGACCTGGTCAAGAAGGGCCTGTGCATCGACGTGAGCAACGCCCTCAAGGGCAAGCCCGTCGTCGAGGAGGAGCTCAAGCCCTACGAGTCGCGCTGGCAGAGCCCCGACCTCGAGTCGTTCACGGACCCGGTCAGCCTCGCCGAGTCGATCCCCATGGCGGTCGAGAGCGAGGAGTTCCGCCAGAAGTACCTGGCGGTCACGTTCGGGCACATCTGCCGCTTCTACCGGCCGGCGGTGGCCGGGTTCGCCGAGGAGGCGGCGCGCATGGAGCAGCGCTCGCTCGAGCCGGGCAAGCGCGCCGACCGCGTCGTGCTCGCCGGCAACGGCGCGCGCATCCCGATCATCCCGGCGCTGATCCAGAAGGCGCGCGAGAAGGGCGGCTTCGGCGTCGGCTTCGACCAGATCAAGTTCGACCCGGTGCGCGCCAAGCTGGCCGTGCCCATCGGCGCGTGCCTGCGGCGCATCGCGCGCAAGGTCGAGGGCTTCAAGATCAACATCAAGATCAGCCGCAACCTGCTGCCCTTCGAGCTGTTCAGCAACCTGGGCATGACGTCGGTCAAGATCTTCCCGTCGGGCCCGATCGACGAGTTCTTCTTCTTCCAGCGCTCGGGCGTGTCGGAGGACCTCGACGTCGAGTTCGTCATGCGCCTCGAGGAGCAGGACGTCGGCTCCGAGAACTACAAGCCGTACGTCCTGTTCCGGCCCAAGGGCGAGGGCCTGCCGGTCCCCGACCTGCAGAAGGCCGAGGACTTCTGGAAGCTGCTCGACCAGAGCTACGGCCTGGTCACGATCCCGAAGCTGCAGAAGCTGATCAGCAAGCCCTTCGCGGCGTTCGACCCGCGCGCGGCCGGCGCCGACCCGAAGAGCGGCGTGAACCGGGTCGTCGTGGCCGAGCCCGAGAAGGTCTTCAAGGAGGTCGGCGACAAGAAGTACTCGCAGGGCGACATGCTCGAGATCCTGCGCAACGAGCTGACGATGGCGCAGAAGATCGCCTGGGTGGAGGAGGCCTTCCAGGAGAAGCTCGCGGAGGGCGACGTCGTCCACCGCTACTACCTGGACGTCACCAAGCAGGTCTACCTCGTCCGGCATCACTGGAGCGAGGGCAAGAAGATGTTCATCGCCGAGACCGACGAGGAGGCGCTCGAGGAGCTGCCGGCGGAGAAGAACCCGTTCTCGGGCATGCACTGAGCCGGTGATCGCGGCGGGCCGCGCGCGAGGCGCGGCCCGCCACCAGCCGCCCGGGCGACCGCGCCCGGGCGGGAGGCGCGCGGGGGGAGCGGTCCCCGGCGGGGACCGCGCGAGGTGGAGGCGATGACCCTGTCGGTGTGGCCCACGCTCCGGTCGCCGCCGCGCCACGCCCCCGGTCGGAGGTCGTCGTGACCGACGGCGAGACGAACGACGACTCCGGCGCCCAGGTCGACGCGGCCAACGCCGCCGTCGAGGCGGCGCGGGCGGCCCTCGCCGCGGCCGAGGCGCGGCGCGCCATGGCCGAGGCCATGGCGCGCCTCAAGGAGGCGCAGCAGAAGGCGGCCGACGCGCCCGCCCCGGCCGCCGCAGGCGAGCGGAGCAAGAGCGGGGCGCACCGGCTCCCCGCCGAGCGCGGGGCCAGCGGCGCGATCCAGCGCCCGCCGCCCGAGCGCGCCGGCAGCGGCGCGCATCGCGTCCCCCCCGAGCGCCCAAACAACGACCGCGCGGCGAGCGGCGCGCTCCGCCCGCCGCCGCCCCCGGCGTCGACGCCGGAACGGCCGAGGCCGAAGAGCGGGGCGCATCCCCCCGCCCCGCCCGGCCAAGCCGCCGGCCGACCGCCGGCAAGAGCGGGACGCTGCCCGCCCCGCGGGCGACCCGCCGCCGAGCGCCCCGCCGACCGCGCGGCGAGCGGCGCGCAGCCCCGGCCGTCGGGCCGGTCGCTGCCGCACCGCCCATGAAGCCCGCGGCCCTCGGGCAGGTCCCCGCGCCGGGCAAGGCGCCCGCCCGACCAGGCCCGCGGCGCCGCCGCCAAGCGGCCGCCGTCGGGACGCGCGCCCAGGCCGCTGCGACGCCTGAGCGCCGCCCGACCGACGCGCCGCGGCCCGGCGTCACGGGCCGCGTGCCCGGCGGCGTGGTGCAGCGCCGCGTCTCGGCCGACGACGTCGGCCGCCGCCGGCCAGTGAAGCCCGCGCCGACCGGCGCGCCGGCGCCGCCGACCCTGGCAGCAGGCCGCCCGCGCCGGGCGCGCGCGTGCCCTCGGCCACGGCCAGCCGCAAGCGCCTGCGCCGCTTCGAGGACCTCGGCTGGCGCTGCGCCGAGCCGCGCGAGGGCGACGCGTCGCACCGGGCGATCGCCGTCGACGTCGGCGTCGAGGGCCTGTGCGTGACGAGCTTCGACGGGCGCCTCGACCGCGCCCGCGAGCAGGCGCAGCCGACCATGGCCATGGTCACCGACCCGCACGCGTTCCGCTCCATGGCGCCCGCGTCGCTCGAGTACGGCCTGCCCGCCCTCCTCCGCTGGCCGTCGGAGCGCGTCCTGCGCGGCACCGACGGGACGATCCTCGTCGCCTCGCAGATCGGCCTCGTGCCCTTCCCGGCCGACCACGTCCTGTCGGCCATGCTCCTCAAGGTGCGCGCCGAGCGGCGCAAGGAGCCGAAGGAGCTCGTGCTCACGCTGCCGACGTTCCTCCCGTCGGACCGCGACGAGGCCGTGCGCGCGGCGGCCGCCCCGTGGAAGAAGAGCGCCTTCCGCGGCGTCCCGGGCGTCGTGGGCGCGGCCTACTTCTACCTGGCCCCGGCCCTCGACCGCGTCGGCGGCGACCAGGAGCTGCCGCGCTGGTCGCGCGAGGCGCTGGCCGCCGGGCGCGTGCTCCTGCTCGACTGGGGCGCGTCGGGCCTGGAGTACGGCCTGGTGACGGCGCGCGGCGGCTCGTCGTCGTCGACCTCGTCGTCGTCGTCCGGCTCGGGCGGCGCGACGACGGAGCTGCGCACCCTCCTCGCCGGCACCTGGCCGTCGCTCGGCGGCCACCGCCTGACCGCGTCGATCATGGTCGAGCTCAAGGCGCTCCTCGCCCGGCGCGTCCTCGCCGCGGGCCCCTCCGACGGGCTCCTCTCGCGCGCGCTGATCGCCCACGGCGAGAAGCTCCTCGGCCGCGTCCCCTTCCCGGTCGGCTACGAGGAGGCGTTCCGCCGCCTCGAGCGCCTGGGCGAGGGCGAGCTCCCGGCGCACGAGGAGGAGGAGCGCCGCCGGCTGGAGAACATCCTCTTCCCCACCGCCTGGCGCTTCGGGCCCGGGCAGGAGCCGCCCGGCTACGCGCCCTACCGCAAGCTGGCCGTGGGCCACTTCAAGGCGCTGTGGGACGAGGCGGAGAAGATCAAGCGCATGATCTTCTCCGACCCGGCGAAGTACCGGCAGCGGCGCACGATCACCTGGAACCTCGAGACGCTCGACTCGCCCTTCGTGTCGCACCTCGAGGAGCGGCAGGTCCCCTACCCGGTCGAGCCGTTCCTGGCCCGCGTCGAGGCGGGCCTGCAGGCGTGCCTGCAGCACATCGACCGGCGCCTGGCGGCGCGCGGCGTGCGCGCGCCGGTCCACGTGGCCTTCCTGGGGATGCAGTCGTGCTCGCCGCTCCTGCCCGACGCGACGCGCGCCCACGGGGCCACGCCGGCGGCGCGCGCGCTCCAGGGGGCGAAGGTCTGCCCGACGTCGTCCGACCCGCTCGAGCAGAAGGGCGTCACGAACCGCGGCGCGGCGCTGCTCAACCGCGACCGGCGCCAGCTCGACTTCGGCCCCACGACCGACGTCCTGCCGTTCTCGGTGCAGATCGCCGACTGCCTGGGCAACGTGGAGATCTTCCATGCCGGGCCGATCGACGAGCTGGTCGTCTTCCAGCGCCGCTTCCGCGTCGAGGGCGGCCAGCCGCAGCTCGAGTTCTACATCTACGAGTCCGAGGACGGCACGCAGCGCGGCACCTGGGGGGCGATCGACTTCCACCGGCCGTTCGAGTTCACCGAGCGCGACCGCGTGTTCGGCGTCGACCCGCGCTACGGCTTCGGCGGCGAGGTCCCGCGGCTCTCCGACCTGCGCGCCGACGGCGGCGCCGAGCTGGGGCAGCGCTTCCACGACCGCACCCAGGGGGCGCTCGACGGGACGATCTCGTTCCGCGCCTTCGCCCCGCGCGAGAGCGAGGAGGCGCGCCGCCTGCTGCACTTCCTCGAGCACGGGCTCACGGGCGAGTTCCACCGCAAGGTCTACCTGCTCGAGCGCGAGTTCGCGCCGCCGCCGCGGCGCTTCGACCACGTCTACCAGCGCTACTACCTCTCGCGCTCCCAGGAGCTGATCGTCGTGCGCGAGTGGTGGTCGCCCCTCGAGGGCGACCGGCTGGTGCGCCACAAGACGCTGCACACCTGCCAGGGCACGACGACGGCCAGCGCCATCCTGGGCCTCGAGTGGGGGACGTTCTGATGGGCCTCGACGGGGGGAGGGCTGCATGAAGGCCGAGGCCACGGTCCTCGACGAGGTGGTCGACGAGGTGACGCTCCTCGTCGACTGGCTGAAGAAGGACGCGCCGCGCGGCGGCGCCGGCCGCGAGCTGCTCCACGGCCTCCTGCGGGACCTGTGGGTCCTCGAGCAGGCCAGCCAGCAGGACGCCGGCGGCGACGACGCCGGCTGGCTGGCGCCGTTCGTCGACGCGACGGTGGCCAAGCTCGAGCAGGCGCGCGGCCTGTTCCCCGCCCACGAGCGCCGGATCGCCGAGGCGCAGGCCAAGGTCGCCGGGCAGCGCGCCCGGAGCGAGCTCCTGGCGGCGCTCAGGCGCGAGGCCGGGCCCGCGCTCGAGGCGCTGGCCCCCGAGGCCCGGGCGGCCCTCGTGCGCTCGGGCGCGGACGAGGCCCTGCGCTCGACGCGGCTCCTGCGCCGCGCGCCCGGCGGCGGCGATCCGGAGCTGGTCCTCGCCGGCCGGGTCCTCGAGGCCCTGGGCCTGCTGCCTGGCGCTCGGCGCGCGCGAGCGCCGTCGCGACCGGCGGCCCCGTCGCCGCGCGCTCGCGCAGCGGGTCCTCGGCCTGCTCGAGAGCGCGGGGCGACGGCGACGTCGCCCGCGCCGGCGCGGCCGCGCCGGGGCTGCGTCGTCGTCACCAGCCCGCAGCGCGTGCCCGGCCGCGGCCAGGGGCAGGTGGTGGCCGCGGCCACGCCCGCCGTCGCGCAGGGCGGCGCGGCGCTGGCCCGCGCCGTCGTCGTCGTCAGCCCGGGCGCCGAGTCGCACCTGCTCGCCGCCATGCGCGAGCTGCTCGAGGCGACCTCGGCCGACGTCCAGGACGAGGTCGGCCCGGTCCTCGCCGGCCTGGCGCGCGAGTACCGCGCGCGCCTCGACGACCCGGCGGCGGCCGCGGCGCGGCGCGCCGAGGCCGCGCTCGACCTGCTGCAGGCCGCGCGCAGGACGTTCGACGCGCCGGCGGCGCTCGCGCCGCTGCTCGAGGCGCTCTCGCGCGACGTCGACGGTCAGGCGGCCGAGCTGATCCTGCCCGTCCCGGGCACGCCCAAGGCGGAGGACCCGTCGGTCGAGGGCTCGGACGTGTTCTCGACCGAGGTGACGCCGGGCGAGATCGTGAGCGTCCTGCGCCCCGGGCTGCGCCTCGGCGGCGAGGTCGTCCGCCCGGCGCTCGTGCGCGTGAGCCAGGGCTCGCCGCCGCCGGGGATCCTCGACGAGGTGCTCGAGCTCCTGCCGCAGGGCGACGCCCGCGCCGACCACATCCGCGGGCGCCTCGAGCGCGCCCGCTGCCTGGCCGCCGGCGACGCCGGGGCGCTCCTGTCGCGCGAGCTGGCCGACCTGGCGCTCGCGCTCCGCGACGACGTCCTGGGCGAGGCCGCCCGTCGGGCCCTGCGCCTGGTGATCGACGAGCCGCCGCAGCAGCTCTCCGGCCGCTCGGGCTGGGAGGCCGTGCGCGAGTTCCTCGACGAGCACCTGGAGACGATCCTCGAGGACGGCGACCAGGGCTCGCTGGCCGCGCTGCGCCTCGTGCGCCCCTACCTGCAGGGCCTGCGCACCGGCCAGCTCCAGGGCGCGCGGCTGCGCAGCCTGGGCGAGTCGATGGAGGCGCTGCTGCGTCTGTTCGACGAGCAGATGGCCGCGACCGCCCGCACGTGGCTGTTCGGCGAGCTGGAGCGGATCGGCAGCGACGGCTACCCGCGCGGCGGGCAGGCGCGCCGGCTCGTGCGCACGGCGGCCAAGGCGCTCAAGGCCTTCTACCAGAACGGCGAGACGACCGCGGCCGTCGAGCTGACGACGGCGCTCAAGAACGCCGGGATCCAGGTCTACCCCGACGACGGCGAGAAGGTCGAGCGCTGCCCCGACCCGACGGGCGTGTTCCACCGGCTCGACGCGCGCCACGCCGACAGCCCGCGCGCCCGGGTCCTGGGCGAGTTCAACCCGGCCGTGGCCGTGGCCACGAGCGACGACGCGGCGACCTCCGACGTGGGGGCCGTGTCGGGCGAGGGCGCGACCGACGAGGTCGTCGAGACCGGCAGCGTGACCCTGTCGCTCGGCCCGCGGCCGAAGACGCTCGACTGGCTCGAGGGCGAGGAGGTCAAGGGCTCGCGCCTGCGCTCGGCCGCGCCCGGCCTGGTCGCCGACCTGACGGCGCTCGACCGCGAGCGCCTCCTGGCGGAGCTGCGCGGCGACGCCGGCGCGGAGCGCGAGTTCGCCCGCGCGGTCGCCGCGCGCGTGAAGCGCGCGCTCGAGGAGTCGGGCTGGCAGCGCGGCGACGGCGACCGCGCGGCGCTGGCGCCGCTGTTCGACCTCCTGCGCGACGAGCTGCACGTCGAGGTGCTCCCGGGCTACCTGACCTACCGCCGCCTGCGCGAGCTGTCCCGCGCGCTGGGCGACCAGGTGAAGGTCGAGATCAAGCGCGAGGGCGCGCGCAGCATCACGCTGCACGAGATCGGCGCGATCTGGCGCGACGACCTGGTCAGCCCGCTGGCCATGACCTGGTGCACCGGCCCGCCGCCGCCCTACGTGGCGCACCTGCGCAAGCTCGCCTGGTTCGACGCCGTCATGGACGGCCGGCAGCCCGGGCTGGAGATGCCGCCCGGCGCCATGGACGCCGTGCGCGACTTCGACTCGCCCGACGCGCAGAGCCTCGACGGCGTCGTCCGCTCGCTGGGCGTGATCGTGAGCTGGCTGGCGCAGGACCAGCCGGGCGAGCTCGACGCCTTCACGCAGCGGGTGAAGAACGCGCCCGAGCTGGAGCTCGACTTCTTCCCCCTGCCCGGGAAGGTCTACGAGCGCGAGCGGCTGCTCAAGGCGCTCGACCAGGCGAAGACCCCCGACGCGCTCACCGTCGTGCGCGACGCCGCGCGCGAGGAGGGCGAGGCCGCGCTCGTCGAGCGGGTCGGGATCTACCGCGAGGGGCGCTGCCTGTCGGACGAGCCGCGGGCGCGCTTCGCGCTGAAGTCGCTGCCGCACGCCTGCGAGGCCCTGCAGAAGGCGCTCGCGCCGGTCCTCGGCAGCGACCACGTCGCCGGCCAGACCAAGGCCGAGCTGCGCGGGCTGGTCACGCGCATGGCGCTCGTGCCGGTGGGTCCGGGCCAGAAGGACGTCGAGCTCAAGGCCTTCAAGGCGCTCCTCGCCGCGCGCCTGGTCGACCCGGCCTACCCCGACGACCCGGACAACGCCCTCTACAAGGCCGGCGCCTACCTGGCCAAGCAGCTCGAGGCGGCCGGGGCGCTCCAGGTCGAGCGCTTCGCCGGCAAGAAGACGATCGACGAGGCCCTGGCCGGCGCGCCGGCCGACTCGGCGCAGGTCGACCGCGTGTTCGCCACCCCGCGCGACCCCGAGCTGGCGCAGGTGCGCCGGCCGCTGGTCGTGCTCGAGGGCCAGGTGATCCAGAAGGCCTTCCTGCTCCGCGGCGTGCCGACCACCGACAACGACGTGCTCGAGCTCGACCAGGTGCTCACGGACACCCTCGACCGCCTGCGCGGCTGGGAGGACGGCCTGGGCGCGGTCGTGCAGGCGCAGCTCGACGAGCCGCGCAAGGCGATCGTCCCGCGCACGATCCAGCGCATCGACGACGCGCGCAAGAAGATGTTCGACGCCCACGAGAAGGGCGGCCAGGTCATGCCGGTCGACACGGCCCTGCGCGACCTGCTGAAGTTCATCCTCGACCAGGTGCACCGCGCCGAGGACATGCTGGCGATCCTCGACGACCGCAGCTACCGCGGCGCCTTCGGCGACCTCGTGTTCAAGGACGTCGTGTTCCGCAGCGCCGGCCCGTACCTGAGCAAGAAGTACGGCGTCTCGATCGACACGGCCGTCGTCGCCGGGGCCGACACGCAGGCGCTCGTGGGCAAGTTCAAGAAGGAGCAGTCGGGGCCCAAGCCGGTGCGCGAGAGCAACAAGGTGTTCTCGGTGTGCGTGCCGTGCTTCATGCAGGACGGGGTGACGATCCGCCCGGCGACCGTGCGCGTGGGGGAGTACTAGCCCGTGCCGCCGCTGCCCGAGGCGAGCGCCGACCCCGCCGAGGTGGCCGCGCTGGCGGCCGACCTGGGGCTCGACCCGCGAGAGGACGAGGAGCTGCTCACGCGGCTCCTCGACGACGACGCCGAGCTGCTCGACCCGGGCGTCCGGGCGCGCGCGGCGGAGCGCCTGCGCGGGCGGCCCGGCGTGGCCGTGTGCGCCGCGTGCGGCGACGGCGCTGGCGCGCTTCGCGCAGGCGCGCTGCCGGGCGTGCGGCCAGCGCGCGGGCGAGGCGGCGAAGGGCGGGCGCCTGCGGCGCTGCAGCCCGCCGACGCGGCGGCGGGCGAGCGGGTGGCGGCGCCGCCGGCGCCGGCGGCCGGGTTCGGGCTGGCGAAGGCGCGCCACCTGGGCCGGGTGATCGACCTGGGCGAGGACAACGAGGACTGGGAGGTCCGCGGCGAGCGCCTGCGCCAGGAGGCCGCCGAGGCCGAGCGCCGGCGGACCGAGGAGGCCGCGCGCAAGAAGGCCGCCGAGGAGGCGCGCAAGAAGGCCGAGGCCGAGGCGCAGGAGCGCGCCCGCAAGGAGGCCGAAGAGGCCGCGCGCAAGAAGGCCGCCGAGGAGGCGCGCAAGAAGGCCGAGGAGGAGGCGCGCAAGAAGGCCGAGGCCGAGGCGCAGGAGCGCGCCCGCAAGGAGGCCGAAGAGGCCGCGCGCAAGAAGGCCGCCGAGGAGGCGCGCAAGAAGGCCGAGGCGGAGGCGCGAGAGCGCGCCCGCAAGGAGGCCGAGGAGACCGCGCGCCGCGAGGCGGAGGAGGCGGAGCGCCGCCGGCTCGAGGACGAGGAGCGCGCCGCGCGCGAGAAGCGGCGGCCGTCGCTCGGCGCGATCGTCGGCGCCCGGGCGGGCACGATCGTGCGCATCGACGACGCGCCGGCGGGCGGGCCGACGGCGGCGGAGCGGGCCGTCGTGCTCCTGCAGGACGAGGTGGCGCGCCTGTACGTGCCGCCCGGGGCCAAGGAGCGCGTCAACGGCAAGGAGCGAACGGGCGCGGTCGAGCTGGTCCCGGGCGACCTCGTGTCGCTCGGCGACGAGGTGTTCGTCTTCGACGAGCGCGTCGAGCTCGACAACGCCTCGGCGCCCTCGGTGCACTTCGCCCGCAAGGACGGCAAGCCCGGCGGGCCCTGGGCCTACTTCGACGAGCCGGCGACCGTCGGCGCGGCGCGGAGCTGCCAGGTCAACCTGGTCGACGAGGGCGTCGAGGACGAGCACGCGCGCGTGTTCACGCGCTTCGGCCGCGTGATCGTCGAGGACGCCTCGGGGCTCAAGGGCGGCGGCGTCGCGGTCAACGGCCAGCGCGTCCCCTGGGCCGTGCTCGAGGCCGGCATGACGCTGCGCCTCGGGCCGGCGTCGCTGCAGGAGGCGCCCGAGCTGGCGGTCATGGCCGGCGCGGCCGAGCTCAAGCCCAAGGAGAAGAAGGCCGCGGCGATGAAGCCGTCGCGGCACGCCCGCACGGTGCTCGAGGTCAAGGACGAGCAGGGCGCGCTGAAGCGGCGCGTGTTCCTGTTCACGCGCCGCGAGGTGCGCTTCGGCAAGGTCGGGCGCGGGCGCGACGGCAAGATGCTCAACGAGCTCGTGCTCCTGGCCGCGCCGGGCGAGGACGCCGACGTCGCCGAGAAGCAGGGCGGCCTGGCGCTGTCTCGCGAGGGCGTGGAGATCCGCCGCGACGGCGGGGCGGAGATGCTCCTCGAGGGGCAGCCGCTCGCGCCCGGCAAGGCGCAGGTGCTCAAGGGCGGCTTCGAGCTGATCGTGGGCGAGGACCTCGCGCTCGAGGGGCGGGCCTACCGCTCGGGCACGCTCTCGCAGGAGAAGGGGCCGCCGCAGCTCGGCGTCAAGGGCGGCCACCCTTACGAGTGCGTGCGCCTCGACCGGCTCAACTGCCCGCACAGCTACGTGTTCCTGGTGCGCATGCTGCGCATCGGCAGCGAGGCGACCGCCCCGCTGCGCCTCGAGCTGCCCGGCGTCCAGCCCGGCCACGCGCAGGTGATCCTCAACGAGGGCAAGCTGCAGGTGGTGGCCACGCGCCAGAACGCGAAGGTCTACCTGGGCGACGTCGAGCTGGAGCCCGGCGTGCCGACGAACCTCGGCGTCGACACCGAGCTCAGGATCGGCAACGCCCGGATCGCCTTCCGCGAGGCCGAGGACGGAGACTTCAGCCCATGACCTTGCGCCTGGCCCTCGCCGTCGCCCTGGCCCTCGCCGCGAGCGGCTGCCCCTCCTGCGGCTGCGGCGGCCGCAAGAAGGACGCCGACGCGGCCGCGGCCGCGGCCGCGCGGGCGGGGTAGCCTCCCGCTGGTGCGGATCGGCCGCTACGAGGTCGTCGCGAAGGCCGGCGCCGGCGGCATGGGCGTCGTCTACCGCGCGCGCGACCCGGCGGGCGGCGGCGACGTGGCGGTGAAGGTGCTCTCTGGCTTCGGCCCCGACGACCGCGCCCGCTTCGCCCGCGAGGCCGACGCGGGCGCGGGCCTGCGGCACGAGCACATCGTCGCCGTGCGCGAGGTGGCCCTGGGGGCCGACCCGCCGCACCTCGCCCTCGAGTGGGTCGAGGGCGAGACGCTGCGCGCGCGGCTGCGGCGGGAGGGGCGGCTGACGCCGGCGGAGGCGGCGCGGGTGGTCGGCGCGGTCGCGCGCGCGCTCGAGCACGCGCACGCGCGCGGCGTCGTGCACCGCGACGTGAAGCCGGAGAACGTCCTGCTCGGGGCGGACGGCCGCGTGCTCCTGGCCGACTTCGGCCTGGCCCGGCTGCTCGGGCGCGAGACGCGCCTGACGCGCACGGGCGACCTCGTGGGCACACCGGCCTACCTGGCCCCCGAGCAGGCGTCGGGCGAGGCGTCGCGCATCGGCCCGCCGACCGACGTCTGGGCCCTGGGGGTGCTCCTGTTCGAGGCCCTCACCGGCGCGCCGCCGTTCACCGCGCCGAGCCTGGTGAACCTCCTCTCGGCGATCCTCGAGCAGCAGCCGCCGCCGCCCTCGGCCCGCGCGCCCGGCGTGACCGCCGCGCTCGACGGCCTGTGCCTGTCGTGCCTCGACAAGGACCCGGCGCGGCGCGGCGCCGCGGCCGACGTCGCCGCGGCGCTGGCCGCCCGCCTGGCGGAGCCGCCGCCGCGCCGCTCACGGTCCGCCCTCGTCGCGATCGCGGCCCTCGCCGCAGGCGGGCTGGCGCTCTCGGCGTGGCTCCTGTCGGGCACGGCCGCCCCCCCCGGCGCGGCGCAGGCCCCCGACGACGCGGACGGGCGCAGCCCCCTCCGGCTCGACGCGCCGGCGCCGGGGACCACGTGCGGACCCTCGCTCCAGGTCGAGGGCGCGCTCGTGCCCGCACCGGACGGGGCGGCGTCGGTCCGCGTCCGCGTGGAGGCCGCCGGGCCCGGTGTGGTGCTGCCCGTCGACGCCGCCGGGCGCTTCCGCGGCGAGGTGCAAGTCGAGCCCGGCGCGTGGGCGCTCGAGGTGCAAGCGCTGCGCGCGGGCGCGCCGTGGGGCGAGGGGCTCATCGTGACCGGTCAGGCGTGGCCGGCGTGGGCGATGGACCTCCCCGAGGCCGAGCGCCCGCCCGCCCTGCTCCCGCCGGGGGTCGCGCCGGCCGGGCCCGGCGAGTGGGTGCACGAGCCCGACGGGTCGACGCTCGCGTGGGTGCCCCCCGGGCGGGTCGAGGTGCGCTCGCTCGACGGCGAGGCGCGCGAGGTGACCCTCACGAGCGGCCTGTTCCTCGGGGTCCGACCGGTGAGCCTCGGGCAGTGGCGGCGCTTCCTCGTCGCGAGCGAGCGGATCCCGCAGGCCCCGCCGGGCCCGGACGGCGAGGCGCCCGCGCTGAGCGTCTCCTGGTTCGACGCGCAGGCGTACTGCCACTGGGCGGGGCTCCGCCTGCCGACCGAGGCCGAGCGGCGCCTCGCGGCGGCGCGGTCCAACCTCATGAGCCGGCGCCCGGCCCGGGGGTCCCTGGTCAGCGCGGGGTTCGAGTGGCTGCAGGACTGGCTCGCCCCGCTGCCGCCGGGGCCGCTGACCGACTTCCGCGGCCCGCCCGCGCCCATGCACGACGGCGGTCAGGCCCGTCGTGCCGTGTTCTCCCTGGACGACGGTGGGCCGGGGCGCGTGGGCCTGCCCCCCGGCACGCCGACCTACCAGCTCGAGCAGCAGGATCGCCACCAGCTCGCCGCGACCGCGTTCCGCGTCGCGCTCGACGCCGGCGGGCCGCGGCCGACGTGGCCGAACCCGCTCACGTGGGAGGTCGAGGCGTTCGACTTCGAGCCGCCGCCCCCGTCCGACACGCCGCCGTCGCCGCCTCCTGCCGACGTGCTCCGTCCCTGGGCCCGGCTCCCTCCGCTGAGGACCCGCCTCCCCCACCTGGACCTGCGTTTCGGCATGGGCGGCCCGGGCACGCTCTTCCGCGACGCCGAGGGCCAGCCCCTGGCGCCCGGGTTCCCCGTCGACGGCTTCGCGATCGTCGCCACGACCCGCGCGGCGCTGCCGGCCGGGCGCTGGGGCATCCACGCGATCACCGATGACGGCGTCCGCATCTGGCTCGACGACGCGCTCGTGATCGACCGGTGGGTCCACCGCGGCGACGCGCTCGACACGCACTCGTTCACACTCGACGCGCCGCGGGAGGTGCGGCTGCGGGTCGAGTACTTCGAGGACTACGGCGGCGCGACCCTCCGGGTGGGGCTGCATCCGGAGTAGGCTCTCTCGGCAGACGAAGCGGTCATCAGTCGCCGCGCAGCTCCGCCTTGCGCCGCTCCTGCTTCTCCACGATCAGGTTGAGCAGGATCTGCTGCAGGGCGAAGCCGTCGCCCGAGTCGTCCTCCTGCAGCTTGAAGTGCGAGAGCACGTGCAGGACGACGCCGCCCTGCGGGCGCCGCCCGCGGGCGCCGCCGGTGGCCACGCGCCCGCCGCCGGGCGTCGGCGGGTAGTTGAACGTGAAGGCCACCGTGTCGTAGCCGCTCGCCAGGCCCGGCATCTGCGCCGACTGGACGAGGTTGGTGATCGCCGCGTTCGGCTCGGGGACCTCGCAGCTCTGGAACAGCTTCCAGGTGAACTGCTGCTCGGTCCACGTGCTCAGCGGGAACACGTCGCGCATGAGCGGGTGCGTCGTCGCGCCCTGGTGCGGCGAGATCGTGATCGTCTGCGTGTCGGAGTTCGAGGTCGAGCCCTTCTTGCGGATCACCTCGGGGAAGGCCTTGGCCAGGGTGCCCGCGAGGTGCAGGTCGGAGCAGAACAGGTAGCCGCCGCGGGCCACGAACTCCTTGATCTTCTGGATCGTCGGGTCGCCGAAGTGGTACTCCTTGCGCATCCCCGGGCAGTTGAGCACGAGCACCTGGCGGCTCGGGTCGAGCTGCACGCTCTGCTCGAACTCCGCCTGCTCGACCTCGCGGTGCTTGATCTTGAGCGAGCGGAGCACGCGCTCGACGGCGTCCATGCGCGCCTTGACGACGAGGACGTCGTCGTCGCGCATGCGCTCCATGGTCTGCAGGTCGGCCGGCCGCTCGCGCCGCATGCGGTCGATGGCGTTGCGGTCGCGCGTCTGGCTGCCGCCGTCGCTGTCGGCCGGGCGCGCCGGCGCCTGGTAGCTCGCCTTGTGGGCGTCCCAGTAGTTCTTCCAGTCCTGCGCGACCGTGAGCTCCTGGCCGGTGAGCGCCGCCAGCGCGCCGTTGGTCTCGCGGACGAGGCGCGCCCGGTCCGGGCGCTTCTCGAACCCCTCGAGGAGCGGGATGAGCGCCTCGACGGCGGACGCCGTGCCGCGCCGGCCGAGCGCGCGGGCGGCGAGCACCGCCACCGTCTCGTCCTCGTCGCCCTCGAGCGCATCGAGCAGCACGCGCTCGGCCGACGCCTCCGGCACCTTGCCCAGGGCGTCGACGATGAGGAAGCGCACGTCGGGGCGGCGCTGGCGCTTGTAGGCCTTGACGAGCTCGTCGAGCGCGTCGCCGCGGGCCGTCTGCAGGGCGGCGATCAGCGGGTCGTAGACCCCGAGCGTCTTCAGGCGCGGCGCATTGTCGAGGATCGCCTTGACGGCGTCGTTGTCGAGCTGCCCCTGCAAGCTCGCCAGGAGGCCGCTGACGGCGGCCTGGTCGCCCGACTTGAGCGTCTTCTTCACCTCGGCCGGGCTCGGTGTGGCCAGGGCCACCACGGGCACCGAGAGGAGGGCCAGGACGAGGACACGTGGCAGGACGCCGCGCATGCTGCACCTCACGGCCCGCCATGCTATCCCCCCGCGGACCGGCCGGGGAAGCCCGCCCCGCGCGCGAGTGTTAAGCTGAGGTGAAAGATGTTCAGCTTTCAGCCCAGATACTCGCGTTGGCTCCTCTGGCTGCTGGCCCTGAGCGCCCTCTGCTTCGTGGCCGCGCAGTTCCCGGAGGTCCGCGCGCGACTGCCCTGGGGCAAGCCGGCCCCGACGCAAGAGGGCTGAGTGGTGTGCTCGACGGCTGGGGCGACGATGCTGGCCGCGGCGGCGCGCGCGCGGGCTTGAAGTAGGTCGCTACGTCGTCGCCCGCGCGCCTCGCCGCCGCGGCTCAGCCTCGTCGCCCTCGCCTCACGTGCTGCTCCGATCGCGGGCTGATCACCAGGACCCGCCGGCGAGCGTCGATTCTCTGAAGTCTGTTCGGGGCTCCGATCGGAGCGCACCGCCGGCGAGACGAGGGCAGGTCACGGAGGACACCTCTCCCTCCGTGACCTGCGCGTCCTCGTGACCTGCGGTCGTCCGGACTCCCGCTCAGCCCGGGTCCAGGCGCGGCCCCTCGGGGGTCTGTGACGGTGGCGGCTCGTCCATCACCGTCGGCTCCTTCTCGTCGCCGCCCGGCTGGGAGGTGGGGCCGCCCGCCGCGGACTGCTCGGCGCCCTGCCCGCCAACCGGCCGCTGGCGCCCGCCGACGTGAGGGATCGTCAGGTCGTCGGCCGGCGCCACCTCCCGGCGCTCGAGCGGCACGGGCCCCTCGCTCGCCGGTCGCGCCGCCGGCCGCGCGCTACGCACGCCGCCCGACGCGTCCGCCGCCAGGAAGGCCTGGTCGTGCTCGTGGTCGTCGTGCTCGCCGGCGTCGCCCGCCTCGACGCTCGCCGGCGCCGTCCGGCGGCGCACGTCGATCCGCCGCGGCCCGCCCGGCCGCGGCTTGCGCACGCGGACGCGCAGCAGTCCGTCGAGGTAGGTGGCCTCCACCGCATCCGGGTCGTCGACGACCATCGGCAGGCGGAAGGCGCGCACGAACCGCCCGTGGCCGCGCTCGGCCAGGTGCAGGACCTCGCCCTCCGCCAGCCGGGACGCGCGCCGCTCGCCCTCGATCGTCAGGCGCTCGCGGTGCACGCTCACGTGCACGTCGTCGGGCGACACGCCGGGCAGCTCGCAGACCACCTCGAACACGTCGTCGCGCTCGCACAGGTCGAGGCTGGGCGCGAAGGCGGGCAGGCGCGGGGTCAGGAGGTCCTGCACCAGCCCGCGCAGCAGGTCCAGCCCGCCCAGCGGCTCGGGCTCGACCTGCCGCGGCTCGAGCTCCGCCTCCGCCGGGGCCCGGGAGCGCGGCTCGGCCGCCCGCTCCTCCGCCGACGAGCGACGGCGCGCGCCCTTGCGCTCGCCCGCCTTCTTCTTGCCGCCCTCCGACGACGCCGCGCCGCGCCGCCGGGTGCCGCCGCCTTCACCTCGCCGGGGGGCGCTCACGACTTCTTGCGCCCCCCGCCGCCGCCCGCCCGGGTCTCGCCCTCCCGCGCCTGGCCCTTCCGCGCGCCGACCTCCTGCGCGGTGGTGCTCAGCTCGCGCTTGCCGCTCCCCTGCTGGCGCCGGACCTCGATCCGCCGCGGCTGCTGCTCCTTGGCCTTCAGGACCCGGACCTTGAGCACGCCGTGCTCGCTCGTGGCCTCGACGCTGTCGGCGTCGACGGCGGCCGGGAACGAGAAGCTGCGCTGGAACGCGCCGTGGGCGCGCTCGACCACGTGCCAGGTGTCCCCCTCGCGCTGCTCCTCGCGGCGCTTCTCGCCGGCGATCGTGAGCGTGTCGCCGCTGAGGGTCACCCGCACCTCCTCGGGGTCGATCCCGGGCACCTCGCACTCGATGTCGTAGGCCTCGTCGGTCTCGGTGACGTTCACGCGCGGCGTGAAGCGCGCCAGGGGCAACCCCTCGCCGCCCGGCGCCACGAGGTCGCGGACCGTCTCGCGCAGCATCTCGTCGAACAACGACGGCGGCCGCACCAGGCCGCCCTGGCCGAACGGCCGCCACTCGGACAGGAATCCCACCTCTCCTCCTGTTCTGCCCCCACAGGGGGCGCTCACGAGACGGCCCCGCACGACGCGTGCCCTGCTGGCGCGGCGGCAAGGCGGGACGCCACAATGGGGCGAGGCGGGCCCGGCCGGGCGCCGCCCGGGGGGGAGCGAGACATGGCCGTCCCACGCCGGCGCATCATCGACGCGCTCGAAGGGCTCTTCCCGCCGCACCTGGCCCTCGCGGGCGACGCGACGGGGCTCCAGGTCGGCACGGCCGGGGGCGAGGTCGAGCGGGTGCTGTGCACGCTCGACCTCACGCTCGAGGTGGCCGAGGAGGCGCGCGAGCGCGGGGCGGGCCTGGTCGTCAGCCACCACGCCGTCGTGTTCCGGCCGCTGCCGCACCTGCGCACCGACACACCTGCCGGCCGGATCCTGGCCGCGCTCGTGCGCGCCGACGTGACCGTCTACGTGCCCCACACCGCGCTCGACGTCGTCGCGGGCGGCGGCAACGACGACCTCGCCGCGCGCCTGGGCCTCGGGGCGGCCCGGCCGCTCGAGGAGACGGGGCGGGCCGAGGCGGTGCTCCTCCTCGCCCCGCGCCCGCCTGGCGACGTCGACACCCTCGAGCGGTCCCTGTTCGCCGCCGGCGCCGCGCGCGTCGAGGTCGTCGGCCAGCACGTGCACGTCGTGGCGCCGCGCCGGAGCAGCGGCGCCGTGGCGGCGCGCCTGCAGCTCCTCGAGGGCGGAGCGCCGCCGCGCGTCGTCCCGCTGCTCTCGGACGCCGCGCCGCACGGGATCGGGCGCGTGGGGGAGCTCCCGCGCGCCATGCCGCTCGCGGCGCTCGGGCAGGCGGTGAAGACGGCGCTCGGCGCACCCGCCGTGCGCCTGGTCGCGCGCGACCCGGCGGCCCCGGTGACCACCGTCGCCGTGCTGGCGGGCGACGGCCGCCGCTACGTCGACGCGGCGGCGGCGGCGGGCGCCGAGGTGCTGGTCACGGGCGACGTCGACCACCACACCGCCCTGCGCGCCCGCGCGCTGGGGCTGGCGCTGATCGACGCCGGCCACTGGGCGACCGAGCGCCGCGCCCCCGAGCTGGTGGCCGAGGGGCTGCGCGCGGCGCTCTCCGACGAGCCGGTCGAGGTGCTCGTCAGCGGGGTCAGCACCCAGCCCTTCGTCCACCTGTAGCCGCCGGCGTGAGCGTTCGCGTCGGGCCGTACGAGCTCCTCGACCGCCTGGGCCAGGGCGGCATGGGGACGGTCCATCGCGCGCGCCACGTCGACCTCGGGGTCGTGCGAGCGGTCAAGCTCCTGCGCGCGGGCGGGGCCAGGGGCCCGGCTGCCGCGCGCGCGACGGCGCGGTTCGAGCGCGAGGCCCGCGCCCTGGCGCAGGTCCGCCACGACAACGTGGTCGCGATCCACGAGTCCGGTGTGCGGCCCGAGGACGGCGCCCCCTGGCTGGCCATGGACCTCGTGGCGGGCCGCCCTCTCGACGAGGTCGTCGCCGGGGGGCCGCTGCCCTGGGGCGAGGCGCTGGCGCTCATGGTCCCGCTGTGCCGCGGCGTGGACGCCCTGCACGCGGCGGGGATCGTCCACCGCGACCTCAAGCCGCAGAACGTGATCGTCGCGGCCGACGGGCGACCGGTCGTGATCGACCTGGGCCTGGCGGTGGCCCCCGAGCGCGACGAGCGGCTCACGGCCACGGGCGCCTTCGTCGGCACGCCCCACTACATGGCCCCCGAGCAGGTCGACGCGCGCGAGGCGATCTCGCCCCGGACCGACGTGCACGCGCTGGGGCTCATCCTCTACGAGCTCGTCACGGGCGAGCAGGCGCTGGCGCAGGAGAGCACGTCGGTGCACCAGGTCATGGGCGCGCTCCTGGCGAGCGAGCGGCCGCGGCCCTCGGACCGCGCGCCCGACCTGCCGCTGGCGCTCGACGAGGTGTGCGGGCGGGCGATGGCCCGCGACCCGGCGGCGCGCTACGAGACGGCGGGCGCGCTCGCCGACGCGCTCGCGGCCGTGCGCGCGCCCGGGGCCAGGTCGGTGCGCCGCGCGGCGGCGCCGCGCGCTGGCGCCCGCCGCCGGCCTGGCGGCGGCGGGGGGCCGCCCGGCGCGGCGTCGCCCTGGCGCACGGCCGGCGATCAACGACCGCTGGCGCCGGATTCGCGGCCCGGCGCATGGCTGCCGCGGTGCGCCCACGACGGCGCGCGGCGCCGACGCGCGGGCGGCCCGGGTTGCGCTCGAGGACGTCCGCCAGGCCCGCGGCGAGCGGCGGCGCGAGCTGGGAGAGCGCTGGCTGGCGCGCTTCGGTGACGGGCAGGGCGCGGACGAGGTGCGCGCCCTGCTCCGGGAGGCGCGGCGCGGCGCGGCGCTCGCCCGCCTCGAGCACGAAAAGGGCGGCCTGGTCGTCGGCCACTTCGTGGGCGACGACGCCCGGCAGGTGGTCACGGGCGGGGAGGACGGCACGCTGCGGCTGTGGCGCGAGGAGGGCGGCGGATGGACCCAGGCGGCGCGCTGGGCGGCCGCCGGCAAGGTCCAGCGGCTCGCGCGCGACGCCGGGCGGCGCCGCGTCGTGGCCGCGACCAGCGAGGGGCCGCTGCTGTGGCTCGACCCGCTCGAGCCGGACGCCCGCCCGCACGCGGCCGTCATCCTGCCCGACCTCACGGCGCTCGGCCTCTCCGCCGACGGCGCGCTGGCCTGCGCCGCCCCGCGCGAGCCGCTCCGGGGCCCGCACCGCGTGCGCCTGGTCGACCTGCGCGCGCGGCGGCTCGGCGAGGAGCTGGGGGGGACGCGCTCGCCGGTCAAGGCGGTCGCGGTCACGCGCGGCGGCCTGCTCCTCACCTGCTCGGGCGAGCCCTTCGACGTCGGCCGCGGGCAGGGTGAGGTCGAGCACACCCTGATCGCCTGGGACCTGGCCACGGGGGCGGAGCGCTGGCGCCTGGCCCTGGTGACCGAGGTCACGTGCCTGGCGCTCGCGCCCGACGAGCGCCTGGTCGCCGCCGGCACGACCTCGGGCCAGGTGTTCCTCGTGCCGATCGAGGGGCCCGAGGGCGCGCGCGAGCTGGTCAGCGCCGCGGTGGGCCGCGACCTGGGGCCGTTCCGCCGGGCCATGGCCCACGGCGACGGCGTCAAGGGCCTGGCGTTCAGCGGCGACGGGGCCCGCCTGTGCTCGGTCGCCCGCCGATCGGCCGGGGAGGACCGCGGCGAGCTGCGCCTGTGGTCCGTGGACGACGGGCGCGAGCTCCGCCCCGCCGTCGCCTGCCCGCTGCCCACCTCGCTCGACCTGTCGCCCGCGGGCGACGTCGCCCTGCTCGGGACGCACCTGGGGCGGGTCGAGCTCTGGGCGGCCGACCCGGACTGACGTGACGGCCGCTACAGCGCCCTCAGGAACGCCACGAGGTCGGCCTTCTCCTCCTCGGTGAGCTTCGTCTGCAGGACGAGGTTGAAGAACTCGACCGTGTCCTCGAGCGTCAGCAGCCGCCCGTCGTGCAGGTAGGGGGGCGAGTCCTTGATCCCGCGCAGGGGGAAGGTCTTGAACAGCCCCTCGGGGCCGACGAAGCGGCCGCGCACCACGTGCGGCTCGTAGAAGCGCTCGAGCTGCAGGTCGTGCATCAGCCCGTCGTGGTAGTAGGGCGCCGGGTGGCAGGTCGCGCACTGGCCCTTGCCGAAGAACACCGCCTCCCCGCGCAGCTCCTGCGGCGTCGCCTTCGCCGGGTCGAGCCGGCCGAAGAGGTCGAGCTTGGGCGCCGGCGGGAAGGCGAGCATCTCCTGGAACTCGGCCATGGCGTGCACGGCGCTCCCGCGCTCGAGGATGTTCACGCCCTTCTTCTGCGCCGTCACCGGGTCACCGTCGAAGTAGGCCGCGCGCTGCTCGAACTCGGTGAAGTCCTCGACCGTGCGCAGGGCGCGCTTCGAGCCGAACAGCCGCTGGAGGTTCACGCCGCGGAGCGTCGGCGTGTCGATGCGCGGCCGGAACGCCTGCGGGCGCGCCTCGCCGGCCAGGTGGAAGGCCGCGTTCGTGTGGCCGTTGGTGTGGCACTCGAAGCAGGAGACGCCGCGGCTGGGGTGCTCGCTGCGGCGGTCGGAGGTCAGGTTGAACTGCTGCTGCGCGAACGGGGTGACCAGGAGGCGCAGCCCGTCGAGCTGCTTGGGGTTGACGATGCCGTCGAACAGCTCGAAGAAGTTCTCCTCGGTGACGAGCTGCCCCTTCGAGACGTCGCCGAGGTCGGGGCGCTGGACGAGGAAGATCGGCGGCGGGAACTCGGGCAGGAAGTGCTCGGGGAGGTCGAACGCCACGTCGAAGCGGGTCAGGTCGCGGCCGCTCTGCCGCTTCGTGAGCGCGATGTGCATCTCGGGGAAGACCATGCCGCCCTCGGCGTGCTTGACGTGCGGCAGGGCCGTGAAGCCGGCCGGGAACGCGCCCTTGCGCTTGACCTCGTCGGGCGGCATGGCGGCGAGGGCCTGCCAGGTGACGCCCTGCGGCAGCTTCACGCGCACGCCCGCCTGGAGCGGCTTGCCCTTCGTCATGGTCGGCCCCTGCGCCGGGCGGTCGGCGAGGTCGTAGCGCGCCTCGAGCAGCTCCTGCTGGCCGCGCATGACGTCCTGCTTCTCGGCCGAGAGGCGCCGCCGGATCGAGGCGAACTCCTCCTCGATCGCCACGGGCGAGTAGCTCGTCTCGCCGCGCTCGAGGATCCGCGCCCGGTCCTGGGCCGTCGCGGTGAACACGGCGGCGGCGACGAGCGCGAGGCCGGCGGCGCAGAGCAGGGCGGGACGACGCATGGAGCCCTCCGATCGGAGAGCCGACGCTAGCCCGCGGACGCGCCGCGCTTCAACGCCTTACTTCTGGTAACTAAAACCGTCACCGCGCTGGCCGCCGCGTGGCCGCGAGGCTACGCGCGCGTCAGCCGCCGTTCTCCATCGACTCGACGAGCGCCTGGCGCAGGCGGCGCGTCACCGGCCCGGGGGCGCCCGGGAGCTCGACCTGGTCGAGCTCCCGCACCGGCATGACCCCACGCGTGGTGCTGGTGATGAACAGCTCGTCGGCCGCGCGGGCCTCGTCCAGCGTGATCTCGCGCACGTGCGCCGGCACGTCCAGGCGCGCGCACAGGCGCAGGACGAGGCCGCGGGTGATCCCCTCGAGCACGCCGCGCTCGAGCGGCGGCGTGATCACCTGGCCGCTCTTCACCACGAACAGGTTCCAGGTGGGGCCCTCGGTGACGACGCCCGAGGGGTCGACGAACAGGCCGTCGTCGTAGCCCTCCTGCCGGGCGTGGCGGTGGACCATGACGTTCGCCTGGCGGTTGTTCGACTTCACGCCCGGCGACACGCGCGCCACGATCTCGTCGGGCGAGACGGACAGGATCCGCAGCCCGCGCTCGTAGAGCTCGGGGCGGAAACCGTCGAGCGTCTTGACCCACAGGATCCACAGGGGCGGCCCCTCGGCGGCGAACAGGTCCAGGCCGGGGCTCTGGCCGCGCGTGACCATGATCCGCACGACCAGGTCCCGCTCGTCGGGGAGCGCGGCGATCAGGCGGTCGATCTCGGCCACGAGCGGCGCGCGCAGGGGGCGCACGTCGAGCTCGATCGCGTCGCCCGAGCGCTCGAGGCGGTCGAGGTGCAGGTCGAGGTGGAACGGGCGGCGGTGGACCGTCCGCGTGACCTCGTAGATCGCGTCGCCGAAGAGGAAGCCGCGGTCGAAGATGCTCACCGTCGCCGCGGCGGGGTCGACGAGCTCACCGTTGATCGAGACGAGCATGGCCATGCCGGGGGAGGATACGGCCGCGGCGGAGGGGGGGCCAGGCTGGGGAGGGGCGCGGTTCGCGGTCGACTTGCAGGGGCGAGGCGATCGACTTAGGATCGGTGGTCGATCCTGGTATGTCTGTTAGGACGGGCGCCCCATGAAACTCGCGAGACTCTTGGCGCTCGTGGCCCTGGTGGCCGCGGGGGCGGCGTGCTCCGGCTGCGACGGCGGGAGCGGCGGCTCCGGGAGCGGCGGAGGAGGCGCCCCGGGCCCGACGTGGCGGCTGGCCTTCGTCCAGCAGCCCACCGACGCGCTGGCCGGCCCAAGTAACCTTTCGGTCACCCTCCATGTCCTCTCGGAGGACGGCGCCCTCGCCGCTCCGGCGTCGGCGTTCGACGACGTGAACCTGTCCGTCGCCTCGGGGCCTGGCGGCCTCCACGGCTCGAGCACGGCGCAGGTCGTCGGCGGGGTGGCGAGCTTCGGTGGCCTGGGTCTGACGACCGCCGGCAGCTACACGCTGCGGGCGAGCGGCCCGGGGCTGGTCGAGGCGATCAGCCAGACCTTCACGATCTCTCCGGGCACGGCCGTCGCATTCGCGGTGGGCGGCCTGCCGGGGCAGGCCGTCGCCGGGACGGCATACGCGCTCACGGTCACGGCCGTGGACTCCTTCGGCAACCGCACACCCTGGGCGGGGACGGTCGGGTTCGCCTCGAGCGACCCTCAGGCGACGCTTCCGGCGAGCGTGACCCTGACCGCGGCCGACGCCGGTGCGACCACCGCGCCTGGCCTCCTGCTGCGCAGCCCGGGCACCCACTCGGTCACGGCGAGCGGCGGCGGGCTGACGGGGACGCAGCAGGGCGTCACCGTCGTGCGGATCGTGGACGTGACGCAGGTCACGCCCGACCGGGGGCCGGTCGAGGGTGGGACGACGCTCGAGGTCCGCGGGGCCGGCTTCGGCGCCGGCGCCGTCGTCCGGGTCGGCGGGGTCGCCGCCGCGGACGTGATGGTCGTCGACGACGGCCGGCTCACCTGCGAGGCGCCCGTCGGCGTGCTCGGGGTCGTGGACGTGGAGGTCGAGATGCCCGGCGCGCCCGCCGCCGTCGCGCCGGGGGCGTACGCCTACGAAGGGTTCGAGCCGGAGCGGTTGCTGCCCGCGACCCTGGGCAAGCGCCGCCTCCCGCAGGACCTCCCGGCCGTGGCCATGGACGGCGCGCTCGCGATCGCGGTGTGGCACGACCCGCGGCTGGGGAGCAGCGACCTGTTCTTCCGGCGGAGCACGGACGGCGGGCTCACGTGGAGCCCCGACGCGCGGTTGAACGCGCCGGCGGTGGGGTGGCGCTTCCAGTCGTCGGTGGCGATCTCGGGGCCACGCGTGGTCGTCGCGTGGACGGACTCGCGCGGCGGCCCCTGGGACATCTACGTCAAGACGAGCGTCGACGGCGGCGCGACGTGGGCGCCCGAGGTCCGCCTGAACGAGGACGTCGGGCTCGTCCTGCGACTCGACCCCGTCGTCGCCGTCTCGGGTGACCGGGTCGTCGTCGGTTGGCAGGACCAACGGAGCGGCGACGCCGACATCTACGTGAAGACGAGCGCTGACGGCGGCGCGACCTGGACGGCCGACGTCCGCCTGAACTCCGACTCCACGACGAGCATCCAGGATTGGCCGGCGGTCGGGCTCTCGGGCGACCAGGTCATCGTGGCCTGGCGCGACGACCGCCACGGCCATTCGGACATCTACTACCGGCGTAGCGCCGACCTGGGCATGACCTGGACCGCCGACGCGCGCCTGAACACGAACGTCGGCACGACCGCGCAGTCCTTCCCCGCGCTCGGTCGGTCGGGGGACCTTGTCGTGGCGGCATGGACCGACGCGGCCGACATCTGCTACCGCACGAGCGCGGACGGCGGCGAGACGTGGTCCGCCGTGGCGGTCCTCAGCACGTCGACGACGGGGTCGCGGACCCGCGCCACCGTGAGCGCGTCGGGCGACCGCGTGGTCGTTGCCTGGGTGGACACCCGCACAGGCACCATGGACATCCGCACGCGCACGAGCGCCGACGGCGGCGCGACGTGGTCGGCCGACGCCCGGCTGAACGAGGCCAGCCCGCCGGGGAGCCACGACGTGCCCGCCGCTGCGCTGTCCGGGGACCGAGTGGTCGTGGTCTGGGCGGGGAACCGCGACGGGGACTGGGATATCTACCACCGAACGAGCGCCGACGGCGGCGCCACCTGGACTGCCGACGAGCGGCTGAACGACGGCCTGGAGCCGCTCCCGCAGGACGCGCCGGTCGTCGTCCGGACTGCGTCGGGCCGGATCGTGAGCGCGTGGGTGGATCAGTGGGGGCACGCGTACTATGACGGGCACGTCGTCACCCGCACCTCCGCGGACGGGGGCCTCACCTGGTCGAGCCCCACGCGGCTCGACGAGGACGCCACCGACCCGACCCGCTACTGGCCGACGCTGGCGGGCTCGGGCGAGCGGGTGCTCGTCGCGTGGCGCGATCGACGCGAGGGCGGCCCCGACCTGCGTCACTGCACGAGCGCGGACGGCGGGCTGACGTGGTCGAGCCACACGCGCCTGAACGGCGACCCCCTCACCGGGGCGATGCTGGACCGCCCGGCGGTCGGTCTCTCGGGTGACCGGGCGATCGCCGCGTGGGCGGGGGACGCCGGGAGCGGCGTGCGGATCCTGTTCAGGAGGAGCGACGACGGGGGCGCCACCTGGAGCGCCGATGCGTCGCTGGACTCCGCCGGCCCATGGAGCGGACAGTCGTCCCCGGCCGTGGGGCTGTCGGGGGACCTCGCGGTCGTGGGCTGGACCGACGACCGTCTGTCGGGGACGCGCGGGGTGTACGTGCGCACGAGCGCGGATGGCGGGGTGACGTGGACGCCCGACGAGCGTCTGGACCAGGGCACCCAGCCCGTGTGGGTCGCGGTGGGGGTGTCCGGCGCGCGGGTCGTCGTGGCGTGGGACGACGTCGACCAGGGCGAGCGAAGCATTCACTACCGGACGAGCGCGGACGGGGGCCAGATGTGGTCGACGGTGGCTGTCCTCAGCACGTCGACCGCGAGACACAGCTTCCCGTCGGTCGCGATCGCCCAGTCCCGGGTCGCGGTGGCCTGGTCCCGCGAGCAGGGAGGGCAGGAGGACGTGGTCTACCGGACGAGCGGCGACGGCGGGTCCACCTGGTCACCCGAGACCACGCTCAACACGGTGGGGACGAACCGCCGCTTCATGGCGCAGGTGCACGTGGCGCCCGACGGCGAGGTCCACGCGGTCTGGGCCGACTGGCGCGAGGGGGCGGGCAGGACCGCGCTCCGCCGCGGGTTCTTCCGCCCATGAGGCGCTGGCTCGTCCACGCCGGACTCGCCGCGCCGGTCAGTGCCGGCCTCGCAGCGCTAGGGGCTGTCGTCCTCCTCGGCGGCGACCCCGCCCCCGCGGCGAGGCCGCCGCTCGTGCTCCTGCCGTCGACCGACGGGCCACGGCCCACACCAACCTCACCGCTCCCGGCCGAAGTCGACCGCGCCCCCGCGACCGCCGCGCTCGAGCACGTGCTCTCAGACCTCCCGCCGGAGCGCGCGCGCGCGCTGCTCCCCGGGTTGCTGGCGGACTCGCGCGACGCCGGCGACCGGCAGGCCCTGCTGCGCATCGACCGCCGCCTGCGCCTCCTCGCCTCGCCGATCGCCCTGGCAGACGCACCGGTGCCCGACCTCATGGCGATCGTGGCCGCGCAGGGGCCCGAGGCGCTCCGCGAGCAGGCGAGCCTCGTCGCCGATCGAGCGCGACCCGCCGACGTGCGCGCCGCCGCGGCCGAGGCGCTGGGCCGCGCCGGGACGCGGGAGGCGCAGCGCCGGCTGCTCGACCTGGCCCGCGACGCCCAGGCGTCGACGCGGGCGTTCGCCGCGGCGGGTCTCGGCCGCAAGGCCCCGTGCGCCGAGGCCGGGGCGGCCCTGTCGGTCCTCGCCGACGACCTCGACCCGACCGTGCGCCGCGCCGCTCTGACCTCGCTCGCCGGCTTCCCCGAGCAAGCGTCGACGGTCGCGCGCCGGTTGACCGTCGAGCGCGAGGCCGGGCTGCGGCGCGCCGCCCTGGCGACGCTCGCGGCCGCGGGCGGCGAGGCGGAGCTGCCCGCGCTCCTCGGCCTCGCCCGCACCGCGCCCGCAGGCCAGCGGGAGCCGGCCCTGCGAGCCGCCCACGACCTGCCCGCGCCCGAGGCAGGGCGCCCCGTCGTCCGCTGAACGATGGCGCGCGCCGGCCCGCCCGACCATGCTGCCTCCGTGCGCGTGGGCGGCTTCGAGGTCCTCTCGACGATCGGGCGCGGCGGCGCGGGCGTCGTGCTCCACGCCCGCGCGCCGAACGGGGCCGAGGTCGCCCTCAAGGTGCTGCACGCGCGCGCGCCCGAGCGGCTGGCGCGCTTCGAGCGCGAGCGCGCCGTGCTGGCGTCGCTCGGCGAGGCGGAGGGGTTCGTTCCGCTCCTGCAGGCCGGCCACGACCCGCACCACGGGCCGTTCCTCGTCATGCCCCTGGTGAGCGGCGGGACCCTGCGCGACCGGCTGCGGCGCGGGCCGCTGCCGCTCACGGAGACCGTGCGCGTCGGGCTGGAGCTGGCCGAGACGCTCGGGCGCGCCCACGCCCGGGGGATCGTCCATCGCGACCTGAAGCCGGAGAACGTCCTGTTCACGCAGGACGGCCGGGCGCTCGTGGCCGACCTAGGGCTGGCGAAGCTGCTCGAGGACGACGTCGGCCAGGGGCTGTCGCGCACGGGCGAGATGCGCGGCACCGTCGGCTACATGGCGCCGGAGCAGGCGGACGCCAAGCACGCCTCGCCGGCCGCCGACGTGTTCGCCCTGGGCGCGATCCTCTACGAGTGCCTCGCCGGCCGCCCGGCGTTCGAGGGCGAGACGCCGCTCGCCGTCCTGGAGCGCGTGGCCGCCGACACGCGGGCCCCGCTCGCCGGCGCGGCGCCCTCGGCGCCGCGCTGGCTCGTCGCGGTGGTCGAGCGCGCGCTCCACCCCGACCCCGCGC